>JAFDEK010000185.1 GCA_019310385.1 Deltaproteobacteria bacterium | reverse complement strand
TCGAGGAGCTCGGAGAGGGACTTGATGACGTAGTCCGGGTCGACGACCAGGTCCGGGTCGTCCAGGTGGCTGAAGCCGCCTTCGGCGAGCAGCGCCGAGCGGATCCCGGCCCGGCTCGCCCCCTGGATATCGTGGACCCGGGAGTCGCCGACGAAGAGCGCCTCTTCCGGGGCGCAGGCGGCGGTCAGCATGGCGTGCTCGAAGATGCCCGAATCGGGCTTGCAGGAGCGCGCCGACTCCGAGCTGGTCCAATGATCGAAGTAGGCAGCCAGCCCGAGCTTCTCCATCATCGGCTCGAGAAAGTCGTCGTCGATGTTCGAGACGATGGAGAGATGCAATCCACGCGAGCGCAGGACCGAGAGGGTCTCGAGGCAGTCCTCTCGCAGCACCATCTGCGAGGTTACCACCGCGCGCTGGGAGCGATAGAACCACTCGATGAAGCCCTCGGGCTCGCCGACGTCGAGGGCCCCGAGCATCTGGCGAACGGTGTCGAGGAAGAGATCCCGGTGGAGGTAGTAGGCCCGGCCCACGTAGTCGGCGTTGGTGGTCTGGGTCGCCTCGACGAAGGCGCGGCCGACGGCCGGGAGCCCTCCCTCCACGGCGAGGCGGTCGGCCGCCTCCTGGAGCACGGGCATGCAGGCCTCGGGAATCTGGCGGTTGCTGAAGAGGGTGCCGCCGAGGTCGAAGAAGACAGCGCGTAGACGATTCACAGGGGTTGAAGAGGTCATGTCGACTGAAGAGGCTAGCCGCGGGCGCGACGCGATGCCAAGGCGCTCGGATTGGGACGAAATCCTTGGCACGGAGCTTCCGGCTCCGGCAGACTGACGCCCACGCGAGGGCCCGAAGCGAGGCGATACGGCAAGATATCTACACAAAACCGACACGATACCTACACAAAACCGACACGACGAGGAGAGAAATGATGCTGACTGTAGTGGCCACGGTGAAGGTGAAGCAGGACAAGCTCGACGAGGCCATGGGCTTCTTCAAGGAGCTGGCGGCCGGAGTGCTCGCCAACGAGCCGGGCACCCTGGCCTACGTGATCCACCAGCGCCGGGACGACCCGTGCAGCGTCGTCGTATACGAGAAGTACGAGAGCGACGCGGCCTTCGCGATCCACGGGCAGAACCTGGCCGCCAAGGGAGCCGAGTTCGGGGCGCTGATGGACGGCCCGCCGGACGTCGTCATCCTCGACGAGGCCTGAGGTCCCGGGCTCGATGCCCGAGCGGGCGGGCGCCTCAGCAGCTGCTGGGAAGCTCAGCAGGTTTCAGCAGGTAATAGGCACCTTGTTGTAGCCGCGCACGGTGCTGGTGTGGACGCGGCGGAGTCCCGCTTCGTCGACCTCCCAGGTCGGGAAGAGACGCAGGGTCTCGTCGATGGATACCCGGGTCTCGAGGCGGGCCAGGGAGGCGCCCAGGCAGAAGTGGATCCCGAAGCCCAGGGCGACGTGACGGTCGATCTTGCGGGCGACGTCGAAGCGATCGGCGTCGGGGAACTCGCGCTCGTCGCGATTGGCCGAGGAGGTGAGGAGCGCCATCTTCGAATCTCCGGGCACGACCTGGCCGTGGATTTCCACGTCCCGCGTCACCCAGCGCGCCTGGATCGGGGAGGGCGACTCGAAGCGCAGGATCTCCTCGACGGCGTTGGGGATCAGCCCGGGATCGGCCACCAGCTTCGCGCGTTCCGCGGGATGCCAGGCCAGCAGCGTGGCCGTATTGCCGAGGAAGCGGGCCACGGTCTCGTTGCCCGCCGACGAGATCAAGAGGTAGAAGGCGTAGAGCTCGCCGTCGCTGAGCCGCCGCGTGCCTCCGTCTTCCAGCTCGAGCTCCGCCTGGATGAGCTGGCTCATGACGTCGTCCCGCGGGCGCGCGCGGCGCTCCTTGATTTGTCCCTGCCAGTAGCTCCACATTTCGCTCGTGGCTGCACGGGCCGCCGCGCTCGGGCCCGTCTCGCCGGGCTCCCGGTGGAGGGTGAGGTCGCTCCAAATGCGTAGCTGCTCCTGATCCTCCTCGGGAGCTCCGAGCAGCGAGCTGATTACCATCACCGGAAGCTTGGCGCCGAAATCCTCCACGTAGTCGAAGCCGCCGGCGCCGACGAAAGGCTCGAGGTAGCCCCGGCAGAGCTCGCGGATGCGCCCCTCGAGCTTGCCGATCTGCTGCTTCGTGAAGGTCTTCCTTACCAGCTTGCGGAAGTGCGTGTGGCGCGGAGGGTCCATGAAGATCATGGGTGGGTCCTGCATGGGAGCGTCCATCAGCTCGAGCACCGTGCCCCGATTGGAACAGTAGGTCTCGTGATCGACGCTCGCGGCGAGCACGTCCTCGAAGCGGGACAGAGCGTAGAAGTCGTGCTCGGCGTTGTAGTAGAGAGGCGCCTCGTCGCGCATCCGCTTCCACACGGGATGGGGATCGGCGTCGATCTCGTAGTCGTAGGGGTCGTAGACCAGGTCGGCGGCCATGCTCACGGGTGGCTCCTCGGGTGGGAGTCGGCGTGCAGTCCGGGACTGCGGACCGCAGATGCGGTCCGGAGAGGATAGGGAGCGGCCGGCGGCTTCGCCGCGTGGATCTTGGTGGGAGTCGATCTTCGTCGGGTCGGGTCTTCGCGGGACGCTGCCGCGGTGCGGGCGGGGCTCAGAAGCTCTGGAGCTCCGCATGCTGGTGCACGTGGCGCAAGTAGGCCTTCGGCGGCAGGAAGGTCAGGTACATCGCTGCGGCGGCCAGCAGGCCGCCGACGGCCACCACGCACATCCCCATCGGGTCCACGAGCATGCCCACGCCGCGCGCGTGGAGGACCAGGCTGGTCGCGTATACCGCCGCCTGGGAGAAGCCCACCAGGCTCCAGAGCCACAGGCGATCCACTGCCACCGGTTCGCTCAGTCCCAGGGCCATGCGCCGCTGCGCCATGAGGTGCGCGTGCATGGCCGCGCTGCCGCTCCACACGAAGATGGCGATCATCGGCACCCGCAGGAGCCCGCTCCAGAGGTGGGCCGCGTGGAAGGAGAGCATCTCGGGCGGGGCGCTGCGCAGGCTGTGGACCAGGCCCCAGGCGATGAAGGCCAGCGCGCCCGAGATCCCGCAGGCAAGCGCGTTTGCCCAGCCCGCCTCGCAATGGAAGGTGCGCGAGGTGAACACCGCCACGCAGCTCAAGCCCAGCCAGACGGCGACGAGCCCGAGAGTCAGCAGGACGAAGTGAATCTCGCCCGCGGCCGCCCGCCCCATGCCCGCGGCGCCCATGAGAGGCACGCCGACGAAGGTCAGGGCCGTGAAGGCGGTGCCGATGAGGAGCTCCGCTTGTCCCCGGCTGCGCCACGCCAGCCAGAGCAGGCGAAGCCCGACGATCCCCGTCATGGCGAGGGAGGCGGCGCTGCATACGAGGAGAACGAGCCTGGGCCCTTCCATGCCCTCCGGTTCGGACGATCGGAGATGGCTCTTGAGCTTGGCACTCTTGATCTTCGCAACAGGGGGCTGGGAACAGGGGGCTGGGAGTCGGGCAGGCGGGCCCGGCTACTCGGTATGTACGTTCGCCGCGTCCGGTGCGAACTGCTCGAGGAGGATGCGCTCCTGGGGCTTCTCCGAGGCCGTCTTGGGGATCTCGTCGACCACCTGCAGGTAGGAGGGCACGAAGTTGGACTCGAGCTTCTCGCGGCAGGCGGCGAAGACGGCCGCGACCTGGCCCTCGTGGCCCTCGGCGAAGACGATGGTGGCCACCACGTCCTTCTCGCCCGGCGTCAGGCTGACGGACTTCACGCCGTAGACGTAGACGTCCGCCACCTCGTGGGACTCTGCGATGGCCTTCTCGACGAAGCTCGGGTTGATGAAGTCGCCGTTGTGGCGAATGCCGCCACCAGCCCGGTAATCGAAGAAGAGCCAGTCCTCTTCGTCCCGGTGGCCCATGTCGCCACTGCGGTTCCAGCCGCGCTTGATCTTCTTCTTCGAGGCCTCGGGGTTGCCGTGGTACTCGACGGGCGGCGCTTCGCCACCCGCGGCCCGGGTGCAGATCTCGCCCACCACGCCGGGCGCGCACTCGTCGTCGTCCGCGTCGAGGATCTTCATCTCGAGGCCTTCCATGGGCCTTCCAAAGGATCCGATGGGTCCTTCGCCGATGGGCTTGAACGCCATGCCGCCACCATCCATGGCGCCGTAGAACTCGAAGATGCGCAGGTCGAAGCGCTCTTCGAAGGATTTCCAGATGGCGGCGGGCATACCGCCGCTCACTACCATGCGCACGGGATTGTCGGCGTCGTTGTCCCCTTCGGGCTGGCTGTAGATCGCCATCGCCATGCCGCCCACCAGGGAGTAGGTCGTGCAGCCGTAGTGGCGGCACACGTCCCAGAGCTTGGAGCGGGTGAAGCGGCGGCTGAAGACGGCCCGAAGCCCCTTGCTGAGGGAGGACATCAGGGTCACCGACTGGGCGTTGCCGTGGGTGAAGGAGAGGCCCGTGTAGGGGCGCTCGTCGGGTTGGTAGCCGAAGAGGTCACCCAACATGCCGGCGGCCACGAAGCGGAAGTTGGCGCCCACGATGCCCTTGGGGTCTCCGGTGGTGCCCGAGGTGTACATGATGCTGATGGGATCCAGGGGCGAATCGACGCGCACGTCCACCGTGTCGGCCTGCTGCGCGAGCAGCTCGGCGAGGGGCTCGACGCCGGCGCTGTCCGCGATGGCGGGCGCCTTCTCTCCCGAATCGAGGCCGAGGATCCACTTCAGCTTGGTGGACTTCTCGCGGATCTTGGACACCTCCTCGAGGCAGTAGTCGGCGCAGACCAATCCGCTGCTGCCCGAGTTCGCGAGCACGTAGGCGAGCTTGTCTCCCTTGGTGCGCGGATCGACGGGCACGAAGAGGGCGCCGAGAATCGAGCAGGCAATCATGCACTCGGGGAATTCGGCGTGGTTGCGCATCATGATCGCGATGCGATCCCCCTTCTCGACCCCCTTGGCGAGGAGGCCCGCGGCGATACGGTTGGCGTTGGTCTGCAGATCCGCGTAGCTGCGCACCTCGTCGGGAGTCGCCAGGCCGTCGAGGCTCAAGTGCTCGAAGGTGAGGACGTCGAGGTCCGGCCGCTGCTCGGCGCGGATCCCGATCACTTTCTTCTGTCTATTGATTCAGGATTCGAGGATCGTGACCACCATGGCGGCCGCGTCGTTGCCCTTCTTGCCGCCGCCGTTCTGGGCCAGGCCGCGCCGGGCGCCCTCCACCTGGCGTTTGCCCGCCCGGCCGCGCAGCTGGTTGCTGATCTCCACCACCTGGGCGAGGCCCGACGCGCCGACGGGGTGGCCCTTGCGCAGGAGGCCACCCGAGGTGTTGACCGGCAGTCGTCCGCCCAGCCGGGTGACGCCCTCCTCGACCAGGCGCCCGCCCTCGCCGGGCTTGCACAGGCCGATCTGCTCGTAGGCGATGATCTCGGCAGGCGCCGATGCATCGTGGACCTCGGCGAGATCGAGATCGTCGGGGCCGAGGCCCGCCTCCTCGAAGGCCTCGGCGGACGAGAGCTGAACCGTGTCGGGCTCGTCTTCGGCGTGGTTGTAGCCCGAGTGCATGACGGTGGTCGCGATGCGCACGGGCTTCTCGACGCCCAGCTCCCGGGCCTTGCGCTCGCTCAGGATCACGGCCGCCGCGGCGCCGTCGCCGATGGGCGAGCACATGGAGCGGGTGAGGGGATAGACGATTTCGCGGTCGGCCAGCACGTCCTCGACGCTCAGCACCTCGTGGAACTGGGCGTTGGGGTTGAGGCTGCCGTGGAGGGAGTTCTTGGCCGACACCATGGCGAACTGTTCCCGCGTGGTGCCCCACTTCTCCATGTGGGCTCGGGCCGCGCTGGCGTAGACGTCCATGAACATGGAGCGGCTCTGGCCGGCCCCGCCTCCCTTCCCCTCGCGGGCGCTCTCCGCCGCGGCCTTGGCGAGGTCTTCCATCATCTGCTTCAGCTCGTCCACGTCCATGGCGCCCGCAAAGGCCGCGAAGCTCTTGCTCTTGTCGGGGTGGCTGAGCTTCTCGACGCCGAGGGCGAGCACCACGTCGTGGAGGCCCGCGCTCACCATCACCGAGGCCTGGACAAAGGCTGTCGAGCCACTCGCGCAGGCGTTCTCGACGTTCACGATGGGGATCTTTCCCACCCCCATGCTGTCGAGCACCACCTGTCCCCGAATGGACTCCTGGCCCGTCACGAGGCCCGCCGCGCAGTTTCCCACGAAGGCGCCCTCGAGGTCTGCGAGCTCGAGGCCCGCGTCGGCCAGGGCCGCCCGGGTGGCCTCGGCGCCCAGCTCTTTGAGGCCCTTGTCGGGGTACTTCATGAAACGCGTCATACCGACGCCCGCGATCACGGCGTTGAGCTTCATGGGGGGCTCCTTTCAGTCCGGATTAATCTACTGATGAGTAGAATAACGGACCACAGGTCCGCTTACGATCCCGCCTCGCTCCACCCGGCCTGGCCCCCTCGGGCTCGGCCTTCTCCGG
>JAFDEK010000099.1 GCA_019310385.1 Deltaproteobacteria bacterium | reverse complement strand
CACTACGCATCTCGACGGCGCCCACACCATCTCCGGGCGAATGGTGGACGAGCAGGCCTCCAAGGACACCCTCAGCGCGATCGAGGCCCTCGCCGTACCCAACGAGATCGGCACGCCGACGGGTCCGATCAACATCATCAGCTCCAGCATCATCGTCGAGATCGACAACTGAGCGCATCGCGCGCTCCAGCCGCGGGTCGAGGCCCTGGCCGGTTCGTGGCTCCATTGCGGGAGCCGGACTTCAGCCCGCTCCCAGGACCCTCGGATCCCCCACCACGAAGAGCACCTTCACGCTGCGCCGTGCGCTCAGCCATCCCTCCTCGCTGCGCACCCACTCGTCCCGGTACTCGCCGCCCATCTCGAAGGTCTTGCCTTGTGCGGAGCCGATGCCGAGGTGGAAGGCGCGGACGTAGACCGCGCTGGTCGCCGAGTCGCCGTCCACAGTGACGCGGTAGTTGCCGAGCAGGTGTTGGGTGGGGCCGCAGCCGTCGAGAGCTTCGCGGATGCGCTCGACCGCCTCGGCGCGGCTGCGCGCCCGCCAGGCGACGAAGTCGTAGTCGAGCTCGGGCAGGAAGACCCGGTCGAGCAGCTCCCATTGGCGTCCGTCGAGGGCCTCGGCATAGCGGTCGAGGGCAGCGATGATCTCTTCGCGGTCCCGGCTCTCGTCGCTCATGCTGTCTCTCCTTCTTCCACGCGTTCCTCCACGCGGGTGACCACGAGCGTGTGCCCCTTCACCTCGCACACGCGCACCTTGGCGTCCTCGCAGAGCGGTGCCGCGCCCGGCTCCAGCTTCGCTCGCCAACGCTCGGCGCCGACCCGCACCCAGCCCTCGTAGTCGGGCAGCAGCGGCCCGAGGGCGATGCCTAGAGCACCCTCCAGCTTCGCGTGGCCGTGATCCGGTCCTGGCTCGTAGGCGACCCGCGCCCAGGGGTAGATGGCGAGGTCCACCACGGCGAGGAGGCCGAGCAGGCCCGCGGCCAGCCAGAAGGGCATCCACCCGCCCTGATGGAGGAAGCCCAGAACCACGAAGGCCAGCACCCAGCCGGGCAGCTGGAAGGCCAGGTAGCGCGCGAAGGTCCGGCCGCGTCGGGTCTCGCTCACCCGCTCACGCTAGCCAACCCGCGGCGGCGAGCGGTAGCGGGTGTCACGGCCGCCCCAGCCCGCGCTGCTCGCGGTAGCGCTCGAAGACCTCATTGCTCGTGAGCTTTGGCGTGTAGCCGAACTCCGCCACGAGGCGGCGGTTGGACAGCACGGGTCGGTAGCGCAGGAAGCCCACCTGCTCGGGGCCGTACTGGCTGAGTCCGAGCGGGTGGAGCAGCGCGAGGGCGCCCTCGAGGAGCCAGGCGGGCAGGGGGAGATAGGGCTTGCCCAGACGCTGGGCGATCTCGCGCATGGAGGTCGCGCCGCCGCCCGCCAGGTTGAAGATGCCGCTGTGGTCCTCGCGGATCCCCCTGGCGATGCAGCCCACGACGTCGCGGTCCCACACGAAGGTGAAGGGGGCGTCGGAGCCCGCCACGCCCAGCACGACGGGCTTCTCGAAGAGTGCGGTGATCTGGTTCGCGACCTGGTCGCCGAGGATGGCGCCCGGGCGGAAGACGAGCTGCTCGAGCTCGGGGTGCGCTTCGCGGTGATGGGCCAGCATCTCCTCGACCTGCCGCTTGTGGTCCGAGTAGGCGAACTCGGGGTTTCCGCGCAGTGCGTCGTCTTCGTCGAGGGGCACGGGGTTGTCGGCGTGGTACCCGTAGGCGGCCCCGCTGCTGGTGACGATGATCTTGCGCACGCCGGCGGCGAGGCAAGCCTCGAGGACGTTGCGCGTGCCGAGTACGTCCACCGAATACTCGAGCTCGCGATTGCTCTTGGGTCCCGGAGTCACGATGGCGGCCAGGTGGACCACCGTGTCGACGGCGTGCTCGCGCAGGAGCTCGGCGAGCTCGGGGTCGCGCACGTCGCCGCCGCGGTAGACGACACCGGGCAGCCGCTCGGCCTCGGGGATCTCGCGCAGGTCGAGTGCCACGAGGGTCTCGCCCGAAGCGCGCTCCGAGGCCAGGTGATCGATGAGCAAGCGGCCGATGTAGCCCCCGGCGCCGGTCACCAGCACCGAGCGTCCGCGGGTGGCGCTCACCTCGTTGCCGTCGCTCACTTCACTCCCTTCTCTTCCAAGGACGCTTCCAAGAACGCTTCCCAGGACCTTACTCGGGACGCTATCCAGCCGGCTCGTCGTGCATGGCCTTGAATACCGCAAGGTTGGGCGCGAACTTGTGTGCCTTGCGGTCGACATCCACGTGGATCACGCAGCAGCGCCCGCTGGCAAGGCTGCGCTCGAGGGCGGCGCGCAGCTCCTCGGGGCTCGAGGCCCGCTCGCCGTGGGCCCCCATGCTCTCGGCCAGGAGATCGAAGCGGATCTCGCCGAGATCGGTGTTGATGTTCTGCTCGGCGGGCAGGCCGCCCTCGCGCAGGGTGCGCTCGGGGTCGATGGCGAACTCCTGGTTGACCTTCACCATGCCCCACTGCCGATCGCAGAGCACCATGAAGATCACCGCCAGCTCGTTGCGCACGGCTGTCTCGATCTCCTGGGGATGGAAGCCCATGGCGCCGTCGCCGATGATGCAGTGCACCTGGCGCTCGGGGCAGGCCACCTTGGCGCCCAGGGTCTGGGCGACGCCGGCGCCCAGCATGCCGAACTTGAAGGTGGAGAGCAGGCTGTGGGGCGCGCGCACCTCGTGATAGAAGTTGGCCCAGATGGCCGTGTTGCCACCGTCGACGACCAGAACCGCGTCATCGTCGAAGAGTTCCTGGCAAATGGGGGCGACGTGACTGGAGTGCAGGGGCGATCCGCCGGCCTTGCGGGCCTCGTCGAGCTGGGCGCGCGTTGCGAGCCACGACTCCCGGTATTTGGCGAGCCGCGCTTCGCGTGCGGCCTGTCCCGTCGCGAGGTCTCGTTTGCCGAGCTCGACCGCGAGGGCGGCGAGGAAGCGCTTGGCGTCGGCGAGCACCGCAACGTCGACGGGCTTGTTGAGGCCCAGGAGCTCCTCGTCGATGTCCACCTGGATGAGCTGCTGCTCGCCGGGGCTGCGCCAGTAGGGCGGCTTGGCCCAGAAGTCCGTCTCGCCGAAGCGGGTCCCCACTGCGAGCACCAGGTCGGCCTCGTTGCGCGCTCGGGTCACGGTCTCGACGGCCGTCATGGGGATCGCGACCTCGCTGCGCTCGTCGATGACATCCCGAGCGCCCCAGCTCGTGGTCACGGGGGCGCGCAGCAGCTCGGCGACCTGGCGCAGCTCGCTGCACGCCTGGGCGTGGAGGACGCCGCCGCCCGCGTGGATCAGGACCGCTTCGCTGGCGACCAGGCGATCGGCGGCCTCGCGCACCCGCTCCGGGTCCGGGGCCATGCGGTGCTGCTCGCGGTAGCGCGCGGGCGTGGGATCGGGCTGGGCGGGCTCCTCGAAGCTGCCGTTGACGAGATCCTCGGGTACACAGACGTGCACCACGCCGGGCCGACCGTGCCAGGAGACCCGCATGGCGCGTCGCATCACCTCGGGGATGCGATCATAGGAGTGCGCCGCTCCGCTCCACTTCGCCATGGGTCGCATGACGTTCACCTGGTCGAAGTACTGGTATGTGCCGCCGCGGTCGGGTCCCACGATGGGCGTGCGCCGCCAGCTCGTGATGAGCAACACCCGGTTGCCCTCGCCGTTCTCTACGGCGACACCGGCGAGGGCGTTCGCCGCGCCCGGGCCGTTGCTCGCGATGCAGACGCCCAGCTTGCCCGTGAGGCGCGCGTAGGCGCCCGCCATGTGAACCGCGCTGGTCTCGTGGCGCGGCGTGACGAGGCGGATCCCCTGGGCGCCGAGGCTCGAGTAGAGGCCGAAGTAGGAGCCGTCGATGATGCCGAACACCACCTCGACTCCCTCCGCCTTCAGCATGCGGGCGATGCGCTCGCCGCCGCGAATCTGTGCTCCAGCCATTTTCTCTCCTTTCAAAGCTCGGCTCTCTTCCGGCTCGGCTCTCTGTTCGGCTCGGCCCACTGCCTGCTCGGCCCGCTCCGGGCGCCGACCCGCGTCCCGGCCGTCGCGGGTGGGGGCCGCGGAGTGAGCTTAGCCGGGTGGGTCCGGGCCTGGGATGCCGCCAGCCGGGATTCGTGCGCTCGCCGGCGCCGGCCGCTTGCCCGCGCACGCACGGACTCAAGGCAAGACCCCGAATTTCCGATGGAAATGGCGTGAAGGCGGAGCTTCCGAGCGGGCGCAGCTACGCGCAGAGAATCTTGCACTACACCCTCGCCTACTCGGCGCTCGCGGTGGGGGTCGTGACCCTCTACCTGTCGGGTGTACTGAGCCTCCGCCCGGCCCAGTGGCGCAGCTTCGTCGAGGTCGTGGCCCTCGCCTTTTTCGTCATCTTCCCCGCCATGACGCTCACCCACTGGCGCGTGTTCCGCACCATCCAGAGCTGCCTCGATCGCCGGGCCGCGGGGGTGGCGACCGCCGAGGAGCTGCGCCGCGGCTTCGCGGTGATCTCCGACTTTCCCCGCTACTGGTTCGTGTGGGGCATCGTGTGGTGGGCGATCGGCGGATGCGCGGTGAGCGGCGCCATGTGGCTGCGCGAGCCCTGGTTCGGGGCCCTGCAGGCCTCGATCGTGGTCTGCGCGACGGTGACCGTCGCCTTCGTGACGGACACCTACTACTTCTTCAACATCAAGCGGGTGCTCGCGCCCGCACGAACCGCCCTGGCGGCCGACCTGCGTGACGCCGGCGATCGCGCGCGCCTCGTGCGCAAGGTCTCCCTGCGCACCAAGCTCATGGCTTCGACGACGAGCGTGATCATCCTGACCGTTCTCTTCGCGGGCTTCCTGTCCCACACCCGCTCGCGGGATGCGCTGGTGGAGTCCGCAGCTCGGGCCCGGGTCCGAAGCCTCGCGGCGCTGACCTCGGGCGGTGAATTCGACTTCGAGGGTGCCGAGCGCAGGCTCGCCGCCGCGGGAAGCCCTCTCGGCCTGCTCCTCTTCGACGCCCGGGCGGCGAAGCTGCTCGCGGGCTCGGCCCAGGGCATCGACCAAGCCGGGATCCAGCAGATCCGGCTGCGCATCGCGCTGGCGGCGAGACTCGAAGACGCCGGATCCGAGGGCTTCGTCTCGTGGAGGCGACTCCGCGACGAGGGTCCCATCCTGGCCGCCGTGACTCCCGCGGCCGAGCTCGCCGTGGGTGACGGGGTCGGCGTTGCTTTCACGGGCTTGCTCTTCTTTGCGACCCTGGTCGCCATCGGGGTCGCATACATGGCCGCGCGGGACGTCGGCGAGGCCACCGAGGTCCTCGAAGCTCAGGTGGCCTCCATCGCTGCGGGCGATCTTCGAGGGGACAAGCTGCTCGAGTCCGAGGACGAGATGGGGAGCCTGGCACGCTCCTTCGAGGGCATGGTGCTGTCTCTACGCAACATGGTGCTGGGCGTCAGCGCGGCGGCGGATGGCATGCACTCGGCATTGGAGGCCATCTCCGGGGCAAGCCGCAGTGTCGCCGCGGCGACGGCTGCCCAGGTGGGCGGGATCGCGGGGGCCACGGACTCCATGGGGCGCATCGACGGGCAGGTGCGCGGCATCGCGGGCTCGGCGGAGCACCTGGACCGGGACGTGGACCAGGCCTCGAGCTCGCTGATCGAGCTGGAGAGCACCGGCGGCGAGCTCAGCCAGGGCGCCTCCGCGCTCTTCTCCGGAGTCGACGAGATGGCGGGCTCCATCGACGAGATTGCCCAGAGCATCGCACGGGTTCACGAGAGCTCTGTCACCCTGGCCAGCGTGGCGGACGACACCTCGGTCAGCATGGAGCAGGCGGCGTCCGGGATGCGCGACGTGAGCTCGACCTCCGAGGAGATGTCCCGCCTCTCTTGCGAAGTGATCGGGATTGCGGAGGAGGGTCAGGATCGGGTCCAGCAGACCATCCGCGGCATGGGGGACATCCACGAGTCCACCGAATCCGTGCGCAGGGTGATCGCGAGCCTCGCGGACGGTGCGGTGCAGATCGATGGCGTCATCGGCGTCATCGACGGCGTGGCCGACGAGACGAGCCTCCTGGCCCTCAATGCGGCCATCATCGCCGCCCAGGCGGGCGAGCATGGACGTGCCTTCGCGGTCGTGGCGGCCGAGGTGCGGGCACTCGCAAAGCGGGTGCTCGAGAGCACGAAGACCATCACGGATCTCATTCACACGGTCCAGCGCGAGAGCGGTGATGCGACCGGCGCCATCGCGCGCGGCGGCGAGAGCGTCAACCGCGGCATCGCGTTCTCGAGTGACGCGGGCAGCGCCCTCGACGCCATCACGCGCACTGCGCGAGTCAATGGAGAGCGCATTGCGGAAGTGGTGGCCAGCGTGGAGGAGCAGACCCGGGCGGTGGCCGTCGTAGCGGATCTCATGACCCGGCTGCGCGCGGGCACCGGGCAGATCCGCCAGGCCGCCGACGAGCAGGACAGCAGCATGCGCCTCCTGCGCGAGAGTGCGAATCAGATGGGTGCCGCGGCGAAGCAGGTCGAGCACGCCACCGAAGAGCAGGCCCAGGGGACGACCGGAATCCGGCAGAACATGGACAGCGTGCGCGCGTCCGTGGGCCAGATCAATCGCGCTCTCCACGAGCAGTCCGAGGCGTGCGGGACCGCCGTCGAGTCCCTTCAAGCGCTGCAATGCGCCACGGACTCCAACCGGGAATCGGTGACGCAGCTCGACGACGCGACCCGGGGTCTGGAGGCCAGGGCCGACGAGCTGCGCCGCGAGGTCGCCCGCTTCCGCATCTGAGCCCGGGACGTTTGACTTGCCCCCCAGCTCGCCTAAGGTCGCCGCAATGGCGGCTCCCAAGCCCAATCGTCCCCTCTTGGTTCGCGCGATCAACGCCCTTGGCGCCGGCCTCGCGAGGCTGGGCGCCGAGCTCCCGCCGCTGGACGCAGACGGCCTCCTCGCCGCCGCCCGCCGCACTAGCGGCCTCGAGGACTTCGGAGGTGACGGCTTTCGCGAGGGATACTCGCGCTTCGTGGCATCGCTGCGGACGGAGGCCCGGCTCAACACCCTGGGCCGCGTCGCGGCTCGCACCCAGGTGCTCGGCTATCTGCGCAATCGCCTCGAGCTGCGCGACTATCGCGATCGCCATCCCGAGGTCGCCGAGCAGGTGATCCGCCGGCCGCTATTCATCCTGGGGGTGCCGCGCACGGGCACGACGGTCCTCTTCAACCTGCTCGCCCAGGACCCTGCGAATCGCGCCCCGCTGGGGTGGGAGGTGGACCGCCCCTGCCCGCCCCCCGAGCCGGCCAGCTGGCAGAGTGATCCGCGCATCGCGGTTTCACAGCGGCAGTTCGACCGCCTCCACAAACTGGAGCCCGCAATGGCGACCATCCACGAGATGGGCGCGCTGCTCCCCCAGGAGTGCGTGGCGATCACGGGCCACGAGTTCCTCAGCGTGCAGTTCCACATCATGTTCGATGTGCCGAGCTACCAGGTCTGGGTCGACGAGCAGAGCTTCGCCCCCGCCTATGCCTTCCACAGGAGCTTCCTACAGCACCTGCAGCTCCACTGCCGGGGAGACCGATGGGTGCTCAAGTCGCCGGGGCACCTCTCGGCCATCGAAGACCTGCTCGCGGTCTATCCCGACGCCTGCATCGTCCACACCCATCGCGACCCCCTCGCGGTGATGCCCTCCCTCGCGAGCTTGTCGTATACGTTGCGCGGGCTCAGCTCCGACGCAGTCGACCCCCTGCGGGTGGGGCGGCAACAGGCGGAGCTCTGGGACGAGCACCTGCGACGTGCGATGAGGGCGCGGGATGCCCTCGACGGACGGCGGGAGCAGTTCTACGACGTTCACTTCGAAGACGTCTTGAAGGATCCCATCGAGGTGGTGACCCGCATCTACGACTACTTCGGGATCGCTCTCGCCGTCGAGGCGCGGCGTTCCATGGAGGCCTTCCTGAGCAAGAATCCGCGCGGCAAGCGCGGAGCCCACAGCTACAGTCTGGAGGATTTCGGTCTCGAGAACGAGCGCAGCGGGAAGCGCTTCGCGGACTACTGCGAGCGTTTCGGAATCGAGAGTGCGGCGCGCTGAGGCCCCCGGCAGGCGGCAATTCGATCGGGAGGTGAAGAGTCATGGCGGCGAAGGCGCGAATGGACTCGGTCGGGGAGCTCGGGCGGGGCGTGAAGCTGCTGCACGACCCGGTGCTCAACAAGGGCACCGCGTTCAGCGACGAGGAGCGCGACGCCCTGGGGCTGCGCGGGCTGCTGCCGCCCCGGGTCCACACCCAGGAGGAGCAGGTGCAGCGCGTTCTCGCCAACGTGCGCGCCATGCCCACGGACCTCGACCGCTACCTCGAGCTCGTCGCGTTGCAGGACCGCAACGAATCGCTCTTCTACCGGCTCGTCGTAGACCACATCGAAGAGATGATGCCCATCATCTATACGCCCACCGTCGGCCAGGCGTGCCAGAACTACGGCCACATCTTCCGGCGCTCCCGGGGTCTCTACATCTCCCTCGAGGACCGCGGTCGCGTTGCCGAGCTGCTGGGCAACTGGCCCCACCGCGATGTGCGGGTGATCGTGGTGACCGATGGCGAGCGCATTCTGGGCCTCGGCGACCTGGGCACCGACGGGATGGGGATCCCGATCGGAAAGCTGGCCCTCTACACGGCCTGCGCGGGCATCCATCCGACCCAGTGCCTGCCCGTGACCCTCGACGTGGGAACCAACAACGAGAGCCTCCTGGAAGATCCCCTCTACCTGGGGCTCTCGCGCCGGCGGGTGCGCGGCGAGGCCTACGACGAGCTCATCGACGAGTTTCTCCAGGCCGCCCAGGAGGTCTTCCCCAATGTGCTGATCCAGCTCGAGGACTTCGCGAACCTCAATGCCTTCCGTCTGCTCGACAAGTACCGCGACCGGCTCTGCACCTTCGACGACGACATCCAGGGGACGGGCAGCGTGGGGCTCGCGGGCATCTACTCGGCGCTGCGCATCACGGGGCGGAAGCTGAGCGAGCAGCGCTTCCTCTTCCTGGGGGCCGGGGAGGCGGGCCTGGGCATCGGGCAGCTCCTCGTCGCCGCCCTGATGGACGAGGGACTAGACGAAGAGGCGGCGCGGCAGCGCTGCTGGCTCTTCGACTCCCAGGGGCTCGTGGTGTCGGGGCGCGACGCAATCCCGTACCCCAAGCGCCCCTATGCCCACGATCACGAGCCCGTGACGGACTTCGTCGCGGCCGTAGAAGCCCTTCGCCCCACGGCGATCATCGGCGCCTCGGGTCAGCCCGGGAGCTTCGACGAGGGTGTCATCGAAGCCATGGCGCGCAGCAACGAGCGCCCCATCGTCTTCGCGCTCTCCAATCCCACCTCGAAAGCCGAGTGCACCGCCGAGCAGGCCTATCGCTGGAGCGAGGGCCGCGCGATTTTCGCGAGCGGCAGCCCCTTCGATCCCGTGGAGCTCGGCACCCAGACCTTCGTGCCGGGCCAGGGCAACAACGCCTATATCTTCCCGGGTGTGGGGCTGGGTGTGGTGGTCAGCGAAGCGACCCGGGTCACGGACGAGATGTTCTTCACCGCCGCGAAGACCCTGGCCGCCCAGGTGGGCGAGGAGGATCTCGCCAAGGGAAGGATCTACCCCTCCCTGACGCGCATCCGGGAGGTCTCCGCGAAGATCGCCGCCGCGGTGGCGGAGATTGCCTGGACGCGCGGCCTGACCGAACGCGAGCGCCCGGGCGACATCCTCGCCGACGTCGAGTCCCGGATGTTCGACCCCGCCTACGCGAGCTACGTCTAGCCTGCTGTGGCGCGGGCGGGCTCTTCGACGAGGGATTCGCACAGGCTCACGGCCTCGACCGCGTTGGCGGCCCAGCCGTCTGCGCCGATTTCGTCTGCGAGCTTCTGGTCCGTCGGCCCGCCGCCGACGATCACCTTGAAGCGCTCCTGCAGACCCATGTCGCGTACGTACTTCACGACCTCGGCACAGTTGGGAATGGTAGTCACCAGAAAGGCCGAAAGACCAATGATGTCCGCTCCCACCTCCTCGGCCTTGTCGATGAACGCCATGGGGGCGATGTCGACGCCGAGCTCGTGAACCTCGAAGCCCGAGAGCTTGAGCTGCATCGCGACGAGCCCGTAGCCGAGGTCGTGCATGTCGCCCTGGACGGCGCCGATCACCACCACGCCTCGGGGCTCCCCAGCGCCTTCGGGCAGATGGGGATCGACCAGTGCGATGCAGGCCTCGGCGATCTGCCCGCCCATGATGAGCTCGGTGAGGAAGTACTCGCCTTCCTCGAACTTCTCGCCGATGAGCCGCAGCCCCTCGATGACGCCGTCCTGGAGCAGGCCTACGGGATCCGCGCCCGCCGCCAGGGCCTTCTCCACCGCCTCGGTCGCCGTTTCGTCGACCGCGAGTATGAGCTGCGCAACCTCGTGACTACTCATGCAATTCCTCGCTGCACGCCCAGCCTCGCGCCCCGTCCGCGAGGGTCCGGCCAGGAATTCACCGCAGAACGATAGGGCGGCTCCCCCGCACCCAACATGATCTCCCGCATATCGAGCCCCGGGGGTCGTCTGCTATTCCCAGATCAGGTCCTCCAGGAATTCCAGCCAACGGAAGCAGCATGATCCCGATCCTCGACTTTCAACAGCGTTCTCTAGACGGCCCCGTGATGAAGGCCATGCAGTTCGACCTCGCCTTCTCGAAGAAGCTCAGGGAGCTCGTCGCCCAGCACGAGATCGTCTATGACGCCGAGGAGCTCGTGGTCGACGACGCGACGGCGGACCGGATCTTCGACGCGGGAGTCCAGCTCCTGGCCGGAGTCGGGCTCTACCACCTCGATACCCACCGCGTCGTCACGCTCGCTGAAGAGGAGATCCGCGAGGTCGCGCGGGAGTATCGGGACGCTCCGCCCGAAGTCGTATTTGGCCGCGGCGAGGAGCGGCTCTCGTTTCGCTACCGGACGAGCGAGGAGGAGCGGCCGCCGATCCTCGCTGCGGGGCCCGCGGGCGCCATCGAGCAGGACTGGTTCGTCCCCTACGTGCAGTCCTTCGCCCAGGAGCCCTCGATCCGTGCCCTCGGGATCGCGGGCGGGATTACGGCCGTCGACGGGCAGGTGCCCAAGGCGGGCACCTTGAGCGAGATGCACTGCGCCCAGTGGGAGTGCGAGCAGCTCAACGAGATCGTGGATCGCATCGGCCGGCCCGACATGCACCTCGGTCTGCTGTGCACGGCGAGCAGCATGGGAGCCATCACGGCCTGCATGCGACCGGGGCTGCGCGAAGCCTGGAATACCCAGATCGGCGTGCACATCATCCCCGAGCAGAAGATCGACTGGACTCGGCTCATGCTCGCCAAGTACTGCGAGGATTCGGGGATCACACCCTGGACGAGCTGCGTCTCCGTCATGGGCGGCCTGTGCCGCCACGGTCCCGACGTCGCGGTAGGCCTGGTTGCCAATCTCCTCGGCCAGCTCTGCTACGGACACGGGACCCTCGCCAACATCTTCGTGAACCGCATGAACGGCAGCTGGGGAGACGCCGAGACCCAGTGGGCGACGAGCGGCGCGAGCCGCGCGGCCGAGCGCAACATACGCGTCCCCATCGCGGGCGTGTGCGTCCCCGGCCCCGATGTCACGTGCACCGAGGCTGCCGTCCTCCAGGCGTCCGCCGTGGCGGTCTCGAACACCGCCAACGGCTTCGCCTATGCGTGGATCGCCGGAGGGTCGGGGATCGAGGCGCGGCTGCTGGGCGAGGTGATGACCGCCGCCGCGGGCATGAAGCGGGGCGATGCGAACGAGCTCGTGAAGAGGCTCCTCGAGGCCTCGGCCGCGGCCAACAAGGGCGGCGAAGCGGCTCTGGGGCGGCGGGAGATCGCTACGATCTACGATCTCGAGACCGTGCGCCCCAAGCCCGCCTTCATCGACGAGCTCCAGCGCTCGAAGGGGATCCTCGGTGATCTGGGCGTCCCCTTCGCCTGAAGGGCGAGCCGGTCCTCCCGGCGGCTCTCAAAAGTCGAGGCCCAGCCCCACGCTGAGGCGGTAGTCGTCGGGCACGGGCGTGTTGCCGCCCTCGCCGGGGACGGGATTGGCGACTCGATCCCAGTTGAAGGAGATGTCGATGTCGATGATCTTGGTGATCTCGAAGGAGGTCAAGAGCAGGAAGTGGTGGGTGCGGTTCGAGACGTCGGGCACGCCGAGCTGAAAGGTGTAGTCGAAATCGACGTCGACGCGCTTGGTAATGTCCGCGTGGAAATTCGTCGCAAAGCGCAGTGAGGCCGTTCCCTCGTTCTCCTCACCGCTCGCCGGAGGGGACTCGAAGTGGGTGAGCTGGTAGCCCGCGCCTCCTTCGACCTCCCAGTTGAGTTTGGTGTGATAGTAGATCTTGTAGCCCACGCCCACGCTCGGCGTGAGGCGGTAGGCGATGTTGGTGAATGGGTCGGAGTAGAACTCGAAGAGGGCCGGGGTAAGATAGAATTGTCGTGAGAGGTAGACGTCCCACTTGGCGTTCGCGCGGTGGGAGTTCTCGTTTTGCTCCCCGTTGACGAGGCTGATGGCGCCGTTGTAGTCGATCCGCAGGCGGTTGGCCGAGCTCTCGCGCCGTAGCCAGCCCAGGCCGGAGAGATCCTGCTGGTCGGTGTTGCCCTTGCGGAGGGAAACGCCGAGGCTCAGCTTCCCCGACCAGTAGTTGAGCTCCGTCGGTCGGCCGGGGATGATGGCGATCAGGAGCTTGCGGTCGAAGCGCTCCTCGACCGCCTCTTCCTCCTTCTCGACCTCGTCCCCACCGAACCTGATCGCGCGCCTCTCCTCGACCTGGATGATCACCTCGTCCTTGGTGGCTTTCCCGACTCCAACTCGGGTCTGCCGTTCCTCGAAGACGAAGGTGTGCACTCGCGGAGAGCGAATCTGCTGGACCTTGTCCCAGTCGATTTCGAGATCGTCGAGCTCTTTGCTGTCGAACTCGAGGACTTCGTCGCGCATGACCGTGATGTCGCCCTTGAGCCATTCGCCGGAAATGAGCTGCACCCAGTCCCACTGCCGGGGCTCGGGGGGCTTGGGACGCCACGGGGTCCAGACCGTCGGCAGTTCCGGAGCCTCCGCATCGGCCTCCATCGGGATCGGCGATTGCGTCCCCTCCGGATTCTCCGACTCCGGATCGTGGGCGCGGCTCTCGGCGCAGAGCGCCAGCGCGCAGCACAGGACCCCAATCGCATGGCTTGAACGCGCGCGCACCGACCCCCCTCGGCTCGAATCACGGCTCGGGGCAGAAGCTCGCCCCGGGGCACGACGATCTATCGTATAGCGCGCCTCGACTGCCGTCCGCCTCCCTCGGCGCGGGCCCTGGGGGGTCGCCCCGCCGGCCCAGCAGCGGCCGGTCGAACTGCCCCGCGCCTGACCCTGGATGAGGGCCGAGCATGACATAGACTCGCCCTCGTCCGGGTGCGGATGATGCGCGACCCATCGGGGCGGGGCGGGAGACGGGTCGCAATCGGGATCGAAGGGGAGATCGGGCATGGAGATCGACGGACGGGTCGCGGTGGTGGTAGGCGGGGCATCGGGAATGGCGCGTGCGACGGCCCAGGACCTCGCTGCTGCCGGCGCGAAGATTGCGATCTTCGACCTTCCCATCTCCGAGGGCGAGAAGGTCGCGGCCGGGATCGGCAAGGGGACCCTCTTCGTTCCCCTCGACATCACCGACGATGCGGCGGTGGAGGCGGCCATCGACCGGGTGATGGACGAGTTCGGCGCCATCCACATTGGCATCAACGTCGCCGGTGGCGGCGCCGCCCGGCGCACCGTCTCCAGGGACGGCCCCCACCCCATGGACGAGTTCCGTCGCGTGGTGGAGCTCAACCTCGTTGCGACCTTCAATCTCGTGCGCCTGCAAGCCGACCGCATGACGCGCAACGAGCCCGTCGACGGCGAACGCGGCGTCATCATCAACACCTCGTCCGTGGCCGCCTTCGAGGGGCAGATCGGTCAGGTCGCCTACGCGTCGGCGAAGAGCGGCATCATCGGCCTCACCTTCACCGCTGCGCGGGACCTCGGCAGCCTGGGAATTCGCGTCAACGCCATCGCGCCGAGCCTCTTCGATACAGGGCTCACCAAGCTGGCGCCGCCCGAGATGAAGCAGGCGCTGGTGGACGGCGCCGCCTTTCCCAGGCGGATGGGGCGGCCGGAGGAGTTCGCGAGGCTGGTGCGCGCAATCGTGGAGACCCCCATGCTGAACGGTGGCACCATTCGGCTGGATGCGGCGCAGCGCTTCGCTCCGAAATAGGCGGGAGCGTCCCCTCGATCAATCGTATCGATCGAAGGCCGACTTGATCTTGTCGAGTGCTGCGGCCTCGCTGCGCGAGATGTTGGAGCCGAGGTTGAGGAAGCCGCCCGCGGCCAGGGCCACGTCCTTCGCGCGGGCCGCGAGCGCATCGCGGAAGGCCGTGCGGTCATCGGGGTCGAGCTGCTGGGAGAGGGCGCGGGCGAACTCGTTCCACAGCTGGAAGAGATCCGGGGGAGGGCGTTCTTCCGTCCAGATCTCGAGCAGCCGGTGGCTCAAGGAGCCTTCCTCGATGCCTGTGCTCACGGCGCCGCGCAGGATCGCGTCGCGCTCCTTTGCGTCCATGACTCCGTCCGCCCAGGCGACCTCGAGGAGGGGCGAGAGGGTGAAGGCCGCCAGGGTCTCGGCCCGGATTCCCAGACCTGCTACCCGACCGAGCAGCTCCTCGTCGTCGATCCCGGTGGCCTCGGCGAGCATCTTGCGAGCTGCCTCTTCCTGCTTCGCGAGGGTTTCGCGGAGAGCCTCGGCCTCGCCGCTGAAGAAGGAGCTGTCGAGGGAGTCACCCGCCTTCCCGATGCTGGTCGTCGTCACGCCGGTTACCTCCCGTCGTTCGGATTTCGACGGCGCCTCCTGCAGAAGATGCACTCGTCTGTACGCCCTGCCCAGCTTAACACAGGGGCGCGCCGGCCTGGGGGGACGGGTTGGAAGTCGTGTTAGCATGCGCGACGGGACGGAGTGATGCAGAAGGGCCGGGTAGGAGCAGTCGTGCCATGTCGCAGGACGAGCGAGCATTCACGGAGTCCGGCACGGCTCGCAAGGCGACGAAGTCCGATCTGCCTTCCCTGGGGAGCTGCCTCGCCAGGGCCTTCGAGGACGATCCCGTCTCGGCCTTCTTCTTTCCCGATCCCCGTTCCCGGCCGCGCCGGCTCGATCCCTTCTATCGCTTTGCGATCGAGAGCATGGCCGGTCACGGCGTCGTGTACACGGATCGCAATCTGCGAGGCGCGGCGGTTTGGCAGGCTCCCCTGCCCCCTGCCCCGGTCGGCATGCAGAAGCTCTTCCGCGCGACCGCGCTGCTCGCGATCGCGCGCACGGCCTTTCTGCGCGTCCTTCGGATCGGCGCGGCGGTACAGCGGGCTCACATCCTCGAGCCGCACTGGTACCTCGCCGTTCTGGGCACGGAGCCCGTGCATCAGGGCAAGGGGGTCGGCTCCTCCCTCATGCATCCGGTTCTCCGCCACTGCGACGCCGAGGGGCTTCCCGCCTATCTCGAGTCTTCGAAGCGGTCCAATATCCTGTTCTACGAGCGCCACGGCTTTCGGGTCACCGGTGAGATCCGGGTGGCCCAGGGGCCGACCTTGTGGCCCATGCTGCGAGCTCCTCGGGGACGCTGAAGGCGGCGCCTCGCCGAGTCCCTCGTTCCCCGCGATTGCTCGCGGTGGGCCGGCGAGCCCGGGTCGTTGCGCCTTCGATCCGGCTGGCGTTCACTCTGTCTCGTTGCCAACGACATGCTACGGAGGAAAGGAAAATGCGCCGGATCGTTAGACCTCTCGTTTCCCTGCTCGGCGCCGCAGTGCTGTGTGGGTCGGTCGTCGCGTGCGGCGGGGATTCCGAGACCTCTCACTCCCAAACGGCGCCCGCGGCCGCCCCGGCGCCGAAGAAGCCCGCGCCCAGCGTCCAGCAGATCAGCGCCGACGCGCGGAAGTGTCTCGATTTCGTCGAGGCCGGGCGCTACGCCGACGCGATCGATCCCTGCCAGCGTGCGCTCGAGGACACCGCGAGCGTCGACGTCCAGCACGCCTACGACGAGGCCAAGGCCGCGGTGCAGCGCGAGGCTCAGGCGGCGGGAGTGAAGGCCGCTTCTGACAGCCTGTCCGGAAAGCCCGCGGACGAAGCTGCAATGGATGAGGCCAGGGGCGCCCTGGGCAACCTGGGTGGTGGCAGCCCGCAGTAGCGGGCGGGCTGTGGGACGCCCGGGGGTTC
>JAFDEK010000098.1 GCA_019310385.1 Deltaproteobacteria bacterium | reverse complement strand
CTCGCCTCGTGGACTCGAATCGCGAGCAGGGGCTGATGGACGAGGCCTATGCGCGGAGTGCCGAGGGCGCGCAGGCCCGCCCGCGGCTTCCTGCGACACACGACTCGCGAGACGCGCGCGGCGCGGATCCGGGCGACCCGCCGTCCACACCCGAGGGCTCCGCTGCCCACGACCTTCGCACCCCGCACTACCCCGTCTTCTACACCCGTCGCGCGCTGGTCAAGGCCGAGGTCGCAGCGCGCAGCGGCGCGTCGGCGCGCCCGCCTGTCGAGACCGGCGGGCTCCTGCTGGGACGCCTCTGCTGGTGCCCCGACACGCGCACCCTATACGCTGTCGTCGAAGATGTGTTGGAGGCCTCGCACGCCGAGGGCACCACCTACACGCTGACCTTCACGGGCGAGACCTGGGGGCGCATCCAAGCCGTGCTGCGAGCGCGCCAGCGGCAGCCGGCGACGCGCACCCAGCGGATCCTCGGGCAGTGCCACGGACACAGCTTCTTGCCCTACGACCAGGGCGAGACCTGCGACGGTTGCCCCTCCCAGGGTACCTGCAAGCTCAGCACCGCCTATCTCAGCGAGAGCGATCGCCGCTGGTGCCGCGCCGTCTTCACCCGGGAGCCCTGGCAGCTCTCCCACATATTCGGCCTCACGCCGCGCCGCGAACCGGTGAGTGCCTTCTACGGGCAGCGCGGCGCCATGCTCGAGCGCCGTCCCTACTACCTGCTGGACGACCCGGCCGCGCTGTCCGGCACGGGCCGGGAATCCGGCCGATGAACCCCGCGGCGCCGGCCCCATGCGAGCCGGCCGCATAAGGAGAGCCAAGATGAAGACGCCGAAGTTGCCGCTCCTGCCGAAGGCGCCGAAGGGCGAGGCCGACTCCGCCCCCGATCACCGGCCCAAGAAGATCTGGACGATGCTCCTGGACTCGAGCATCCCCCTCGAGATGCGCGTGGAGATCCTGCAGCAGCTCGCGAGCGCCGCCGACGAGGCCGCGGTCGGGATCCTCGCCCGGCTGATCGAGGCGGCGGGCGCGACCACCGCGGAGGAGCAGCACGCGGAGAAGCTCCGCGAGGTGTCGGCCCTGCTCGGCGCTCTGCAGCAGGGGCCCCTTCGCTGTGCACTCTTCGATCGCATGCTCGAGCAGCCCGAGCTCGGGCGACGCGCCCAGGTGATCCTGCCCGACGGAACCCTGGCCTCGCCGCTCGTTACCGACGAGGAGCTCGCCGGGAGGATGCGCTGCGGCGACACCGTATGGCTCGACGGGAAGGGCAGCACGATCCTCTACCACGCTCCCACCGTCACGGCGATCGGCGACGAGGCCCGGCTCGAGCGGGTGCTCGAAGGCGGCCACGTCGAGGTGTCCGTGGGCGAGCTGGGGCGCAGCGTCCATCGCGCGTCGTCGCGGCTGCTCGATCAGCTCGAGAAGGGCGAGGCCGAGCCGGGTTCGACGGTCATCGTCTGCCAGCGGCGCATGATGGCCTTCATGGCGCTGCCCTCTGCCGCGGGTCTCGACCACTACGAGTTCCTGAGCCGCGAGTCCGTGCCCGACGTCGTGGTCGAACGCGACATGGGCGCGCCGCCCGCCTTCATCGGGCAGCTGAGCGATCACCTGCGCCGCGAGCTCGACGACCCGGGTGTTTCCACCCGCTATCGGCTGCGTAGCTCGAAGCTGAGCCTGCTGTCGGGGATTCCCGGCTCGGGCAAGACCTTCGGCATCCACGCCTTCTGGAATGCCATGTATGCAACCTTGAGCGAGGTGACGGGTGTGCCCGTCGAGGAGCTACCGCCGCGAGTGATGCGCCTGCGGGCATCGGAGGTGCTCTCCAAGTGGCTCGGTGGATCCGACAAGCAGATCGCGCGCTTCTTCAAGGAGGTCGATCAGCTCGCCGCACAGCCCTGGGCGGCGCCGGACGGGCGCACGTGGCGGCTGCCGGTCCTCGTGATCGCGGAGGAAATCGACGCGCTGGCGCGCAGCCGGGGCGAGGACGGCGTCCACGACCGCATCATGGCGACCCTCCTCGAGGGCCTGGACCCGAGCCGCCCCGTCTATCGCGACCACCTGGTCTTCCTGATCGCCACCACGAACACCTCGCACCTGGTCGACATGGCGGTGATCCGCCGCATCGGCGGGCGCATCGAGACCTTCGGCCACATGGACCGCTTCACCTTCCGCGCGGTGCTCGAGAAGCACCTGCGTGATCTGCCCTTCCGCCGGGGTGACGCCGAGAGCGCCGACGCGGCCCGCCGCTGGGCGATCGCCAACGTGACCTCGTGGCTCTACGGACCCAACGCGTCCGCGCGCGGGCAGATCGAGGTGACCTTCGTCGGGCAGGCAAACCCGGTGACGAAGCACCATCGCGACTTCCTGACCGCCGGCCTGATCGATCGCGCGATTCAGGAGGCCTGTGAGGAGGCCGCCAACGCCGAGCACGCCGGCGCCGAGGATCCGGGCCTCACGGTCGAGTGCGTGATCGCCGCGATCGATCGGCAGGTGCGCCACATCGTCGACCTGCTGACCCCGCACAACTGCGGGCAGTACCTCGCGCTCCCGGATGGCGAGCGCGTGGCGACGCTCCGGCGCATCGAGCAGCCGGCGTCGATCCCCTTCGAGCTCGAGCGCGCCTCGTAGCGGGGGCGCCGCGAACCAAAAAAACACCCGCAGCACAGGGAGACCATGCGATGCAGGAACGCACTCAGATACGGCCGAACCGGGAGATCGGTGGCTCCGTCTTCGACGACGAGGAGAGCGAGGAGTCCGGTGGGCTCGTCACCGTCCTCCACGCCCCCTACACCGAGGAGCTGCCAGTCGGCGAGATGAACGTGCGCGAGGTGCGCACGCGCTTTCGCGACCGGCTGGACATTCACCCGGAGGCGGTCGCCTTCGTCGACGGCAGCCCCGTCGACGACGACACGATCGTCCACGAAGGCGAGCGGCTCATGTTCATGCGGCCGGCGGGAGAGAAGGGGCTCGGGCTGTGAGGCGGGCGAAGACTGAGACGGTCACGTGCCTGGGCGACGAGGCGCTGGTGAGCCTGCCGGAGGGCACCCAGCACAAGATGAAGCTCGCCGACCTGGTGGACCACATGCTGCCGAGCGTTCCCGATACCTGCGGTGCGATCCTGCCGGACGGCGTGAAGTGTGCGCTGCCCTATGCAGGCGGAGTCGTCCTGGTCCACCAGACACCGCCGCGGGTGCATGCCTTCCGCTGGATCGCCGACGACTCCCAGGCGGAGTTCGGTCCCGGGACCCGCTACCGGGACGTCCGCCTGGCGCTGCCCTACGTGATCGTGCTCGCGGTGTTCAGCAGCGCCCGCCGGGGCCTGCCCGTGCTGAGCCAGCGCAACGAGTGCTTCTTCACGAACGCGCCACTCGAGGTCGAGGGGCTCGATACGCCGCTCGCGTATCCCGCCCTCCTCAACTGCAGCAAGCTCGCGGACGACGGCAGCCAGGCACTCTCGTGGATCTGCACCCAGTACCTGGCCAAGGATCAGTATTGCGGCCGCCGCAACCTGAACGCCTCGCTGCGCGACGGGCTGGTCGCGCTCCTGCGACACCTGCTCGAGTCGGGCTTCAACCGCTCGTCCGAGCATCACGAGGGGGCGTCGGGCTTCGGCGCAACGGTGGCCGCCGGCATCGACCCGCGCATCGCCAGCGTCGAGGACTGGGAGAAGGCGACGCGTGAGGACCCCCTCTTCGTGCTCGACGTGCCGTGGCTCCCGACGGACAAGACCCTGGGCGAGGTCGCCGAGCGCGTCGGACGCCGCAGTCGCAACCTCTCCACCGCAGCGGATATCGCCCGCATCGTCGTCAACGCGGCGAAGCCCCAGAGGAGTGAGCCATGAGCAAGAAACCCGATCTTCAGGCCGAGACGGAGGCTCGCCCGCAGCGGCGGAGCCCGCGCCGCGCCCTCGTGTCGCCGGTGCTCCTGAAGACGACGGAGAAGTCGGTGGGGCCGCCGGACGAGCGACTCTTCTACCTGGTGGCACGAGATGGGCTCTATCTGTGCCGCCAGCACGAGTTCTTCCGGAGCTGCGTCAGGGCCAATTCCGGGCCTTCCGAGCTCGCGCCGCAGGAGCCCTACTTCGAGCCGCGCTTTCCGCAGATTCCGCGTGACGCGATCGAGCGTGCCGTGGGCTTCTTCTCGCGGATCGCCGACCTGCACCGGTCCGAGGCGGCGGTGCTGCTGGCGTGGTCGAGGAGCGAGCGCCGGGTGGAGATCGTCGTCCCACACCAGACCGCCACCGTGAGCGAGTCGGCGAGCGGCTACCGCTACCCGATCGGCGTCCACTACGACCCGCCGACCGACCTGCCCGAGGACTGGGTGGTCTTCGGCGACGTCCACAGCCACGTCGACTACGCCGCCTACGCGTCACACACCGACGTCCAGGACGAGCTCCACAGTGCCGGGCTGCACATCGTCGTGGGGCGGATCCAGAGCGAGCCGCCGGAGCTGCACGTCGAGGCCGTGGTGGACGAGAAGCGCTTCGTCCTGCAGCCGGAGCAGGTGCTCGAGGGCTACCGCGCCCGCCGGGCGGAGGTGCCGGACGACTGGATCGACCAGGTCGAAGTCAAGATCGAACGTTACAGCTACACGACCTACCGACCCCTCGACTCGGCGCACTGAGGTATCGAGACCATGACCATTCAGACCATGACCATCGACAAGGGAGCAACCCATAGCGGGAGGGGGAAGGCAGGTCGGGCGGGGCTCGAGCCTCGTCCCGAGGATCTGGGCGCCGTCAAGCTGATCGGCCTCGGTGGGACGGGCGGGATCGTCGCCCGCTACCTGGTGACCTACCTGGCCTCCCTCGACGTACCCCTTCGACTGGTGCTGATCGACGGAGACGACTTCGAGCCGAGGAACGCGGAGCGGATGCTCTTCTCGCGCGACGGCAACAAGGCGGCCGTGGTGCAGGAAGAGCTCGCGGGAACGCTGGGAGAGACACAGCTGACCCTCACCGCCGTCGAGCACTTCGTCACGCCCGAGAACGTCGGCCAGCTCCTGCACGACGGCGACGTCGTCCTGCTGGCCGTCGACAATCACGCCACCCGCAAGCTCGTTGCCGAATTCTGCGCCCGGAATCTGGATGACGTCTGTCTGATCTCGGGCGGCAACGACGGTGTCGGCCGGGACTCCCTCGGACGCGTCGTCGGCGGCACCTACGGCAACGTCCAGGTCCACCTGCGGCGAGAGGGCCGCGACCGGACGCCGAGCCTCTTGGCCTACCACCCCGAGATCGCGAGCCCGGCCGATACACTGCCCAGCGAAGCCTCGTGCAGCGAGGCGATCGTGTCGGTGCCCCAGATCCTCTTCGCCAACCTGGCCTCGGCGTCGGCGATGCTCAACGCCTTCTATCTCCACGTCTGCCGCGCGCTCGACTACGCGGAGGTCTGCTTCGACATCCGCGACGGCCTGATGCGGCCGATCGAGCTGCCGGTGCCCCAGCCAGGGTCCGGCGACGCGAGGCGGGAGGCGGCGGCGAAGGGCCCGAGCTCACCGTAATCGCCGCCATCTCGTATCGCTTCGTGCCAGCCTCTCTCGGCTCGATGCGTGCGCCGGGTCGAGCACGCGTTCCTTCATCTCGCCGTAGGACTCACCGCTGGGGAAGGAGGATCGTCAGCGCCTCGCGGTGCATCTCACCAGGCAGCCGCTTATCGAGTGCCCCCTCGATCACGCGCACCCGGTTCGGCTCCTCGTAGCTCATCGTCACTGTCTCCATGCCGACGGGGGTGCCGCGGGCGACCGGAGAAAGCGGACATTTCTGAACCGGTACTACAGCTCAAGGTCCGAGTATGAACGCTATGTCAGTCCCCTACGGGGGCACCCCGTGGCAGGAGGAACTCCAAGCCGGGTATTCGGAATCAGTGTGCTCGCACAAAGACTCGTGCCTGCCCCTCTTCACGCCGCCCTCCAAACCGACAAGAGCCCCCTCGAAGCGTCGCTCAGTACCTCGATTCCAGCGAAATACGGCGGTCAAGACGACGATCCCCGCCAACGGAACCTATTGGTCTTCGAACGATCCGTCGCCTGTTGATAGTTTTGTGCGAAGCCTTCTGGAGCCGTCAGCCCAGTGGCGGAACGCGAAGACGAGGTCATCCCAGCCGTCACCATTCACGTCGCCCAACAGCGTCGGGTACTGATGGACGCCGGGGCCGTCGCCGAGCTTGACTTGTGCGACTTCGCTCCACGTGCCGTCGCCGTTGGAGAGCTTGGTGCGGATCGTGAGCCGGCCGTCACGCCAGTGGCGGAACACGAAGACGAGGTCATGCCGGTCGTCACCATTCACATCACCCAACAGCGTCGGGTATTGATGAACGCCGGGGCCGTCGCCGAGCTTGACTTGTGCGGCTTCGCTCCACGTGCCGTCGCCATTGGAGAGCTTGGTGCGGATCGTGAGCCAGCCGTCACGCGAGTCGCGGAACACAAAGACGAGGTCATCCCGGTTGTCTCCGTCCACGTCACCCATGAGCGTAGGGTACTGGTGGACACCGGGACCGTCCGTGAGTGTGTCGAGCCGAGTCGTCCAGTCACCGTCGGGGCCTGAACTCTCTGTGAGGACTTTGAGCCGCGGTCGACGGTAGACCGAAACGACCTCCGCTGTTCCGTCACCGTCCGTATCCCCCATTAGCGTCGACTCCGGCTCCCACGTGGCAGCCGCCGCCATCTCGCCGGAGCTCACCAGCCGCCATGACTGGGTGTCGTCGCTCACCAGCATCGCGCTGACGCTCCGCGGCTCCTCCATGCCGCCGTAGGGCGTGTATTTTGAGTAGTGGTGGTAAAGGAGGTACAGGCGATCATCTTTGTCGATCGACATCTTGTGGTAATAGATGAAGTAGAGCGGGATGCTAGGCACGACGAGTGTGTTCTCGTCTCCCCAGGGTCCGTTCGCGGGCTTGCGCTGGTGCACGAGGGCGCCGAAGTAGGCGCCGCCATGGCGGGACGGGTCGTCTTGCCACTGACGATACGCGATGTGCAGCGTGTCGTTGGAATCGCGCATGAACGACAAATAGGTCTGGCAGCCTCCCGGCCAGCCGGGGGTGTTGTTCCCGCAATCGCGATTGCCCAGGCCGCCCGTCAATCCCGTCGACGTGGGCTGGGGCTCGGTCCAACTGTGCCTGTCGATGCTCTCGGGCTCTTTGCTATGCTGGTATTTCAAGTTCCCGCCATGCGTCCCAGTGATCACGTGGATTATGCCGCGTGAATCTATCACCAGGCCGGGCACGTTGTGGGAGTCGTCAGCTGGAAGGGCGCTGGCAAGGGGCTGCTTCGAGCCGAGTTCACCGCTGCGTCGGTCCAACACGTTGATGTAGTTGGGCATGGTCCGAAGATCCGTCCCCAATCCCCACAGCCACTCGTACAACGATGCCGGTGGCGTCTCGCCCCACACGACATGCGTCCGACCCCGCCAAGTCGCAACGACAGAGGGGGCGCCCGAGTGAGAACCGAACCCGGTGGCGCGATCGGTGAGGAGCCGTGGGGAGCCGAGCGAGAGCGTGCCTTCGTCACTCTTGCTTGGCGTGATGAGCCAGAGCTTCCCAAAGTTGCCAAGCGACTTTTCCTCTGGGTCGTGAATGCCAATGTTGTCTACGTATTGCCAGACAACAATGGCTGGTGGCCCCTCGAGGTTTTCCGGGGACCACGGGTGCTCGAAGGCAATCGCCTGCCCGGAGACAGGCAGCTTGTAGGGTGTCCACGTCTGCCCACGATCACGCGAGTGAAACAGTACGAACCTGGTCTCAATACGATCATAATACTTGACCACGACCTCAGATACCGCGTAGGCGTCATCCTGTCGGTCGAATACGACCTTTGTGGAGATGTCCCCGTCGGTCCTCTGAGCCTTGATCTTCTTCGCACCCGGGAAGAGGGGCGCGAGAGCAGCCCGGTCGAAGTCGCGCTTCTCCCAGCCGCTGGGCGTCAGGACTTGCAGCGGAGGCAGCTCGTTGACAGGGGCGCGACCTCGAACGTAGGCGCGATTCTCGCTGTCGAAGGTAGGGATGTTCAAGTCGAAGTCGGGAGCCCAGTCGAAGCGTTCGCGCTCGTGTTGTGGGAAATTGGCTTGTTGATGGAATCTCATCCAATCGATGGCCCAGTCCCCCCATGGATGCTGCTCTTTGTAGTATTCGTAGTCTTCTAGGATCATGTTTTCGACCGCCAAAAAGGGCGAGTCGTATTTTTCGATCACAATCGGCAGCTCCTCTCCGTCGATTGTGCCCGCTGCCGCGGGCAGCGGAGCCAGCAGGACACCCAGGATGGTTGCGATCAATAGGTTCTTGCGAAGCATGGTGTCCTCACTTGTGGTTTTCCGATTCATTGTCCCGCTCCGCTCCCCGCGAGTTGGACGGCTTGGCTCTTGGAAGGAAAGTGTGAAATCCGACTCGAATCGGATCACCGGACCGCAAAAAAAGGGGGGCGCCCTATGCCCTCTCCGAGGCTCGCTCCGTGAATCGACGTCCGGGTCAGGCTTCGAATTCGGGACAGCGGAACATTGGAGCCAAAATGCCGGCAGATCATGGCGAGACATGCGGCTCCGCAGTCGGTCACGTCGATCTGACCGACCAGCGCGAAGCGGCGACAAGGCTTGAGGGAACGGAGTCTGCGATACAGGCGTGCGCCCTGCGACGCGGCGGGTGCCTTGCCGCCCGATCGAGGCTCGCCCGTGGTGGCGCCCTCGGCTGATCATGGACTGTTACCGGGGTCGAAGTGGCGTTCGGCGTGGATCCGCCGCCAGTGCGTTCGGAACGGACCCACGCCGTCGCCTTAGCGGAGAAAACCAGTACTGCAGTGGTGGGATGTGCAGCCGCCGCTGGAGCAGTAGCCAGCCGTGCTGAGCTTCTGCGGGACGAACACGCGCTTCACGCTGAGCGTTCGTAGGGAAGAGAGGCTGAAGAAGGAGCCTCCGACCACGTCGCTCGCCTCGCGCTCGTCGATGTCCTGCACGGATTCCTCGAGATCCTTCTTCGCCCCTTCTTGTTGCTCATGACCAACCTCCAAGTGCACCGTGATTGGCGGCGATTGCAGGCTTAGTACGTGCGCCCGATGCTGGACTGTGAAGTAGTTCACCCAGTGGGAGGATTTTCTATCAACGACGCAGCTCGAGCGGGGCCAGGCATCCTGGGTGTACGGCGTCTGTGAGCGGCGGCCCAAGTCCCCGAAACTACGAAGGTTGGTGCCTCCTGGCGCTGATCAAGGCAGTTTCCCGGCGGGGGCATTCCGAAAGGGCGGGCAGCTGCGGGCGCGAGGGACAGATCGGCGGAAGGCGGGATCGAAGCAGAGATCCGTGTCCTCGACTCCCGTGGAAGATCTGGAGCGTCATGTTGCAGATGCGGTCGTGCGCCGATCGCGGTGGAGCCCGCACCGCGATCGATCCGATTCGCCGCCCTCCGCCGACTTCCCCGGTGCGCACCCGGAATCCATCCGGTGCCGACTCGGGGAGATGAGGCATGGAGCTTGACCACCGCGTTGTAACGTACTGGAATCACACACTTCTCCGCCTGGCGGGCCCGCTTCGGGCGCTGCTGGCGATCACGCTGCTGGCCGCGCCGGCAGCCGGGGCAGACCTCGACACGGACGGCATCCCCGATCCCGCCGACAACTGCCTCGAGGTCGCGAACGCCTCCCAGCAGGACACCGACGCCGACGGCTTCGGCAACGCCTGCGATGCCGACTACACGGGCGACGGGCGGGTCGGGATCGCGGACTTCAACCTGTTCCGTCAGGCCTTCGGCCGCATCGCCGGGGAGCCAGGCTTCGATCCAGCGCTCGATGCCAATGACGACGGGGCCATCGGCATCTCGGACTTCAATGCCTTCAGGCGCGCCTTCGGCGGAGTGCCCGGGCCGTCGGGCCTCGCCTGCGCCGGCTTGGTGCCCTGTCCCACCACGATCGCCTGCAGCGACGGCCTGGACAACGACGGCGACGGCCTCTTCGACCACCCGGCCGACCCGGGCTGCCGCAGCGCCGACGACACCTTCGAGTTCGACGCGAAGCCCGGCGACCTGTTCGTGGCCGACTACGCCGGCAGCAACCCGCGCGGCGCCATCTGGCACGTCGACGGCGAGACGGGCGAGGCCCGCGTGCTGCTGGGTGGCGCGCCCGTGAACCGTCCCCACAGTCTCGCGATTCACCGCGGCGGCCTGATCTTCTCGGAGTGGGACGCTCAGGGCACGGGCAGCATCGACGGCCCCGGTGGCTACTTTCGGCTCGACCTCGAGACCGGTGAGGTGACGGCGATCGCAAGCGACCTGCCCACGGACAACCCGGGGGGCATCGCGGTCACGCGTTCCGGTGAGATTCTGAACCCGGACTTCGCGACCCACAATCTCGTGATGACGCACATCGCCAAAGGCGAGCAGAGCGTGGTGACCACGGCCGGCCGTCCCCGCAGCGCCGTCGTGACGTCGGCGAACCGCGTGTTCGTGACGGACAGCCTGGTCGATGGCGTCGTCGAGGTGGACCTGGCGACGGGGACGCGCACCACCATCGCGAGCTCGTCTACCTCCCTCGGACAGGCGTGGTGGATCGTCGAGGACGAGTTCGGAGACCTCATCGTCGCCAACATCGCCGACGACCGGCTCTACCGGGTCGATCCCAACGGCGGCGGGTTCGCGGAGATCCAGACGACGCAGCCCCTGGGTGGTCTGGCGGGCGTCGCCGTGACCCCGCGCGGGGACATCGTGGTGGTGGATGCCGCCGCGAAGACGCTGCGGCGTCTCGAGCCCGGCTGGCCCCACCCGGTGTCCGAGCTGACGACCAGTCGCCCCTTCGTCGAGCCCTACGACGTGGTGGCGATGCCCGAGGGTGAGATGGGGTGGGTCCCCGGTCCCGACTCCGCGGTGTGGGCCCGCTACGACGTGCGTGGCGACGAGGTGATCGTGGATGGGGACATCTCCTACGAGCTGGCGTGGCTGCGCGCGTGGCAGGACGAGCTGCTCTCGGGCGGTCAGTTCCACGCGGCAGCCGATCAGAGCTATCGCTGGCCCAACGGCGTCGTGCGCTACGACGCCGCCTCCCTCCAGTCGTTGCAGGGCATCTGCGCCGAGTGGACGGAGGCGAACGCGGACGGGGAGTACCAGGCGACGGAGACCTGCCTGGCCTGGCTCGATCAGGAAGTGCAGGACGCGATGGACCTCTGGCGCAACCAGACGCTGATCCGCTTCGTCGAGGAGACTCAGGGCCAGCGGCTCGTCTTCAAGCACGTCACCGAGGGGAGCTGCCGCTCGGGCGTGGGGCGTCGGGGCAACGAGACGACGGTCAGCTTGAGGACACCCTGCGGAGCGGGCTTCGGCTCGATCGTGCACGAGCTCGGTCACGCGATCGGTTTCTACCACGAGCAGTCGCGCAGCGACCGCTACCAGCACGCCCGCTTCAACGACATGAACACCGCGGATACGGGCCAGTTCAGCGAGGCCGGGGTTGCCTGGGGCGAGTACAGCTACGGGTCGATCATGCACTACGGGACGTACGGACTCGGCGAGGAAGTGTGCTGCACCGTCGACGGCGTCGACGTGGAGCGCAACGGGCTCCCGAACGGCTGCGGCTGGCTCGCCAACGTGGGCATGGACACCGATGGCGACGGCGAGGCGGACACCTGCCCCGCGGCCCAGACGTTCCGGGACAGGATGCGCACGCTGATCCCCCACGTCGGGATCCCGGGCTCGCGCGTGGCGGGCGACGACGAGTGCCGGCCCTCATTCCTGAGCGAGCCGTGGCACGAGCCGTGCGTGATGGGTCAGCGCCGCGATCTCTCGAAGGGCGATCGCGCCGGCGCCAACGCGCTTGCGCTCGCGGAGAAGGGGCAGCTGCCCAACGACTACAACTCCCTCTCCCAGCGCTGGCACGCCAGCTTCACCACCGATGCGGGCGTCCACGTCGTGGGCGACTTCGACGGCAACGGGCGCGACGACGTGGCCTCCTTCCGCCAGGGGCCGCTCCAGTCCGGGCGAGCCGGCGACGTCGACGTGGTGCTCTCCCGCCCCGTACCGTGGCCGGGCTACAACCCGCTCGACCTCGACGGCTTCTTCGAGGACCAGGGGACCTGGTACGACGTGTTCTGCCTCGACTGGGAGACGTGCGCAGCCGGGGACGTGGACGGGGACGGGGACGACGACATCGTCGCCTTCAATCCGAAGGACGGCAACGTGTGGGTCTCGCTCTCGACCAAGACTGGCTTCGCGCAGTCGAGCAAGTGGCACCACCGGCTGCCCTTCCAGGGTGAGGTCTTCAAGCTGGCCGACGTCGACGGGGACGGGGACGACGACGCTGTCGCGATCCACCGCTACACGAGCGCCGGCGTCCGGCGCGTGCAGGTCTACGTGGCGCTCTCGAACCGGACGAGCTTCGGAAACCTCGACACGAACGCCCCCCTCTGGCTCTCGGCTCCAGGCAACTACGCCCTGCTGGGCGACGTGACCAGCGGCGGCGGCGCGGAGCTCGTCACCGTGGCGAGCAACGACGACGTGACCGTCTACGCCACGTCGGGCAATGCGTTCGTCAGCCCGGGCCGGAGCTTCGGGAACCACCACTGCGGGTTCAACTGGTGCCAGCTGGCCGACATGGACGGCGACGGTCGCGATGACCTGGTGGCGATGGACGCCTTCGCGAACCACTACGTGACCGAAATCGGCGAGACCGTCGCACACCACCTCGACCGCGTGCGGATCTCGCTGTCGACGGGCTGCACGTTCTCGGTCGTCACCGACTACCACGAGCTCGACTGCCGCAACGAGGGCGGCTGCCTGCTCGGTGACGTGGACGACGACGGCTTCGCCGACGTGATCGATCCGATCCGGACCACGTCCTCCAGCCAGGACCGCACGAACGGCGAGCTGCTGGTCTCGCGCTCGACGGGCGTTCGCACCAACGACGTCGGCCCGCGCCTCTCCCCGTGGCTCGGCCTGGGGTTCTGCGACCAGGGCGTGATCGGAGGGCACTGAGACACGGCCTCGCAGGGGCCAGGGGCTCGTGGGAGGGACCGAACGATGGAAGCCATCCCGAGCGCGGAGCGCGATCTCTTCCTCGACCACGTCGAGGCGGAAGACCCGGCGCCGGTCCTGCATCGCCTGCGGGAGGAAGATCCGGTCCACTTCGTGGAGCCGCTGGGCTTCTGGTTCATCACGCGTCACGACGACGTGAAGTGGCTCTTCAACGATCCGCAGAACGCGACCCAGAGCCGCACCGAGTGGGAGCCCTTCACGCCCGCGCCCGAAGGCACGATGCTACGCTGGCTCGTAGAGAAGAGCGTGGCGGGCCTACCTCCTACTCTCCAGGACCCAGTGACTCCCCGTTCGCAGGAGGTCAAGCTTCGCCGCATCGATCGCGCCGAGCGATCTGCGCTCGACGGGCTCATTGATCAGTACCTTGCCGAGTTCGGCACGCATCTGGAGCTTTCGACGGTCGTCGCTTCGAGTACAGCTTCGAGATCGCCCCTGTCTGTCGAGCGCCCGCAAGCGCCGTGGGTTAGCGCGCTGCGATTGGCCGCTGTACGGTCTGGCGTCGACGCATTCAGGCTTGCCCCAATTGAAGAAGCTCCTCATTTCAATGGCCGCGCTGGTCGTGACTCTGGCCTCGACTCTGGGCGTGGCCGGGGCGGGCTTCTACTTCGCCCTCGCGGGGCCTGCTCCTCTTCGGGCGCCCGCGCGCAGCAATGCCGTCTTCGACGACGTCGTCCTCGTGGAGCCAGGGGTGGGTCGCGTCGCGCACCGGAGGCTGGCTCTCGAGGACAGCCGCATCGCGTCCATCGCCGAGGCGGTCGGCGATGACGGGCGCTGGGCGGGGGCCTTCGTGCTGCCCGGGCTCGTGGACGCGCACGCCCACTTCCCGCCGCCCTTCCTGCCGGGCCAGCTCGAGCTCTGGTCCTTCCTGTTCCTGGAGCACGGTGTCACGGGGGTGCGTGCGATGGGCGACGTGGGCGACGGATCCTCGGTCCGCGTGCGTGCGACTCTCGAGAGCGGGGACTTCGCCGCACCACGCGTGTCGACCTGCGGTCGCTGGGTGGACGGCGAGCCCCCGCTCTGGGCCAATTCCGAGCTGGTGCGCACGCCCGAAGAGGCCCGCGCGGCCGTGAGCCGCCTGGCCGAGCAGGGCTACGACTGCGTCAAGGTCTACAACCAGCTCGATGCAACTTCGCTGGCCGCCGTGCGCGAAGCCGCTCGCAGCCATGAGCTGCCCGTGGTGGGCCATGTTCCCTTCCGCGTACGCCACGAGGACGCGCACCTCGACGACACGCAGCATCTGAACGGCTTCTTCCCCGCCGACGGGCCTCCGGACTTTCCCTACCACCTGCGCAGCTGGCTCTCGGTACCCGATGCTCGCGTCGAGTCCATCATCCAAGCCGTGCTGGCCGACGGCGCGGCAATGACCCCCACGCTGGTCGTCATCGATCGGATGTCGCGCGGGGCAGAGCTTCTCTCCGATCCCGCCGATCCAGTCCATCGGCTGCTCCCGCCCTGGTATGGCGGTGCACTCTGGGCCGCGGAGGTCGGGATGAACCCCGCGGCCGGCATGACGCGCGATGACTACGAGATGACTCGAGCCGCCCTCGCCAAGATGCAACGCACGCTGCGTCGGCTGCACGGGGCGGGCATACACCTGCGTACCGGCACCGACAGCCTCGCGCCCCTGACCGTGCCCGGCGACAGCCTACGCGGGGAGCTGGAGCTCTACGTCGGTGCAGGCCTCTCGGCCGAAGAGGCCCTGACCGTCGGCACCCGCAGCGGGGCGGGGATCTTCGACGTTGACGGCATGGGCACCCTGCGCGTGGGCGCCCCCGCGGACTTCGTCCTGTACCGCGAAGATCCGACCCGCGATCTCGCGTCCCTCGATACTCTGCTCGCGGTGGTCCAGGACGGCCGCGTCTACACGCGCGAGATGCTCGACGCGCAGCGCGCCCGCTACCGCGAAGCCTTCGACGGCTTCTTTCAGCAGCGAATCGCCACCCCCGCGATTCGCGCCCTGCTCGGCGCCGTCCTCGAGCAGGCAGCGGGCATCAACCAGGCGCCCGGGGATGACGCTGGGCCCGGACCCGACTCCGCATCCCTTCCGACGAATGGGAGACACGCGCTTCCTGATCGGACAGCTCACTTCATATCGAAGCGCCGCTCGTTCCCTGGCGCGAGTTTCTTTCTGCGACTTCAGTCCGCCTCCACAGGGATCAGCCACTGACTGGCCGACTCACCGAGCCCCGGCCGAGCTCCGGCCAGAAGCAATGGCAGGCTGTCTACGGGATGACCTGGATGAGGTCGAGGTCGCCCTCGAACCAGAGCGCCAGCGAGGAAGTCATATCCACGACGACGAAGCCTGCCCCCAGCGTGCCTTTCAGGGTGATGGCGTCGTCCGCGCTACCCATGTCGAGAGATATGGGGCCCATCAGGACCAAGTCGTCGAGGGGAGGAGAGTTCAGCGAGAAGGTGAACCCCGCCACGAAGTCGTCACAGCCAGAGCAGTCGACCTCGTCTTGCGCATCGAAGCGCAGGGTGCTGCCGTCGTCCTTCCCGACGAACCACTCGACGGTAACCGGATCCTGGCCCCCCTCGGACACGTCCAAGAAGGGCATGGTGAGGGTGACGTCGGTGACCGGGAGCGATAGCGGAATGTCAGGGATCGTAACGATGAAGTCTTCGGCCGCGATGTCGACCAGTGTGACGGTCCAGGACCGGCCTTCTCGATCAACATTCACCGCACCCGAGAGCGACGTGGAACCGATGGGGTAGTCGCCCGGAGCGGGAGGCAAGACCTCACCGGCCACGGCGTCGAAGCTGGCCCAGTAGATATACGCGCTGCTCCCCATCTCGGAAGTTTCGCTTCAGGGCAGAAGCTCGAACTCGAGCGCTCCTTCTTCGATCGGTGGCGCGCAAGAGGAAGGGTCCGAGAGCAGGAGAGCGAGAAAGGCGAAGAAGAAGGACCGCATGGGGACACCTCCGCATGGTTCAGGGCAACATCAGGACAGAATAGCCGACCCGACTGACAGAATTCGCATCAGCCGGATCGCCAGCCCGGTGGGCGCCTGGGCGCCGCTCAGGCGGGCTCGAGGTTCGCGTAGCGCACCATCACGGTCTTTACGCCGGCGCGCTCGAACTTGATCTTGAGCTTCTGGTTCAGGTCCTCTCCCGTCACGGCCAGCACTTCGCCCCGGGGCCGGGACTCGACGCGGCTGCGGCTGGCGGGATCGATCTCGATGTTGACCTCGGAGATCTCGCGGCCCTTCGAGGGGAGCAGGATACGTATCAGGATCTGATTCCAGGTTATTCTTGCCGAT
>JAFDEK010000026.1 GCA_019310385.1 Deltaproteobacteria bacterium | reverse complement strand
GAAATCGCGGCCCAGAATGGGGCCGATGTGGATGTCGCTGATCTGCACCACCCGATAGCCGTCGAGAACCCGGGGCCAACGCTTCAGGCGCAGCTCGATCCGGAGCAGCTCGGGTTTGCGCAGCGCGTTGCGCAGGCCGACGGCGCCGGCCCCAAGCACGAGGCCCGCCACCGCGAGGGCGCGGCCGCGCTGCAGCGCCAGGGCCGAGCCGTCCCAGAGCGCGAGGGCATCGCCCCCCCACAGCAGGAGATCGGAGAGCGCGAGGGCGGGGAGCGAGAGGAAGCCGAGGCCCATCCACAGGGTTGCGGGCCACGAGAGCAGCCGTGACCAGGGCGCCGGCAGGGTGCGCTCGCCAATGGGCTGCAGGACCAGGGAGAGACCGTCTCTACCAGCGGCGACCAACCGGGCGCCAGGGCCAGGCGCTTCACGAGATACCAGTGCAAGCTCGAGAGGATCGAGAGGACGACGAGCAGGAGAGGGACGGCGATGGCCAGGCGCTTCATGACCCGGCAGGCTAGCGCAGGGGGGCGTAGCCCCAGCGGCGCGTGACAGCTGCTAAGTTGCTTCGGTCTCCGGAGCTCTCATGACTGCAGCGATCACCATCGGACTCTTCGCCTGCGGCGTCTCCCTGCTGACGCTCTTCTCGGGCTTTGGCCTCGGGACCCTGCTCATGCCCGCCTTCGCGCTCTTCCTGCCCGTCGAGGTCGCGGTCGCCTCCACGGCCATCGTCCACGCCGCCAACAACGTCTTCAAGGTGGGCCTGCTGGCCGGCGGGGCCGAGCGCGGCGTCGTCCTGCGCTTCGGCCTGCCCGCCATCGTCGCCTCTTTCGCGGGCGCCCTCGCCCTCACCACCCTCTCGAGCCAGGAGCCCCTGGCCACCTGGTCCTTTCTCGGACGCAGCGCCCACGTCACCCCCGCAAAGCTCATCATGGGACTGCTCATTCTGGGCTTCGCCCTCTTCGAACTGGTGCCGGCCCTGCGCTCCCTGCGCGCGCCGCTGCGTTGGCTTCCCGTCGGCGGCCTCCTATCAGGCTTCTTCGGCGGCCTCTCGGGACACCAGGGAGCGCTACGGGCGGTCTTCCTCACGCCTCTCGGTCTCTCGCCCACGCGCTTCGCTTCTACCCAGGCCGTGCTGGCGCTGATGGTCGATGGGGCACGCCTCGTCGTCTACGGCTGGTCCTTCGCGGCGTTGAGCGCCGCCGGCAATGGCGTGGAGATTCCCTGGCCGCTGGTCGCCGTGGCGACGCTCTCGGCCTTCGCAGGCGCCTTCGTGGGAAAGCGCCTGCTCCCCAAGGTCAGCTACGCCGGGCTCCACCGGCTGGTGGGGATTCTGCTGCTGGTCGTGGGTATCGGCCTGGCCGCGGGCATCGTCTAGCCTCCTCCTCCCCCAGCCCCAGCCCCGGCGCCTCAGCTCTTGATGAGCTCCTCGAAGCGGGCCTTGTCGTTGGCTTTCATGTAGGCGTCCTCGGCGCGGATCTTGCCGTCATTCGTGTAGGCAAAGAGGACGTCGTCCATGGCCTGCATGCCATCGCTCTTGCCCGACTGGATGATCGAGTAGAGCATCTGGGTGTTGCCGTCCCGGATGATGTTCGGAAGCCCCGGGGTCTTGAGCAGGATCTCGTTGCACGCGATCCGCCCCTTGCCGTCGGCGGTCGGGAGCAGCAGCTGGGAGACGATGCCCGCCAGGGACTCGGCGAGGCTCACCCGCACCATGTTCTGCTCCTCGGCGGGGAAGGCGTCGATCATGCGGTCGATGGTCTTGGCCGCGTTGTTGGTGTGCAGGGTGCCGAAGACCAGCATGCCCATCTCGGCCGCGGTGATGGCGAGGCCGATGGTCTCCTGCTCGCGCATCTCGCCCACGAGAATGACGTCGGCGTCCTGGCGTATGCCCGAGCGCAGCGCGGGACCGAAGCCCAGGGTGTGCAGCCCCACCTCGCGATGGGAGAAGATGCAACCGCGGTTCTGGTGCACGAACTCGACCGGATCCTCGATGGTCACGATGTGCTTCGAGGAGTTCTTGTTGATCTTGTCGATGATGGCTGCCAGGGTGGTGGACTTACCGGAGCCCGTGGGCCCCGTCACGAGTACCAGCCCCGATTCCAGATCCGCCAGGCCCTCGATGGCTGGCGACACCTTGAGCTTTTCGAGGGGGATGATCTCCTCGGGGATGATGCGGAATACCGCGCCGGCCCCGTTCTCCTGCACGAAGTAGTTGGCACGGAAACGCGCGATCCCTTCGAGGCCGTAGGCAAAGTCGACGTCGTTGCTGTTCTCGAAGTCCCACCAGTGCTTGTGGGAGGCGATCTCCTTCATCATCGAGCGCAGGTCGTCATCGGCGAGCACACCCTTTCCCTCGAGCACGCGCACCTTTCCCTTCTGGCGCACCCGCGGCTCGAGTCCGGCTGCCAGATGGAGGTCCGAGCAGTCGTGATCCTTGAGATAGGTCAGGTATTCGTCGAGTCGTGCCACGTGTTCCTCCCGTTCGTCCTTCGCTCCGGCCGCAATGGCGCTCAGGAGCCCTGGATCAGCTTCTTCTCTTCCGCGTGCCGCAGCGCCTCTTCCCGGGTGATGGTGCCGGACTGCACGAGCTCGTTCAGGGACTGCTCCAGCAGGAACATGCCGCGGGCGCCGCCGGTCTGGATCGCCGAGCGGATCTGCACGGTCTTCTGCTCGCGCACCAGGTTGCTGATCGCCTTGTTGACCACCAGCAGCTCGAAGGCGGGCACCCGGCCGCTGCCGTCCTTGGCGACCACCAGGCGCTGGGAGATCACCGCGCGCAGGGACTCCGAGAGCATGGTGCGCACCTGGTCCTGCTGGTTCGAGGGGAAGGCGCCGATCATGCGGTTGATGGTACGCACGGCGTTGTTGGTGTGCAGGGTGGCGAGCACGAAGTGGCCGGTCTCCGCCGCCGTCATCGCCAGGGAGATGGTCTCGAGATCGCGCAGCTCGCCAATCACGATGATGTCGGGATCCTCGCGCAGAGCGCCGCGCAGGGCGCGCGCGAAGCTCGCAGTGTGGCGTCCGGCATGGCGCTGATTCACGAGACAGCGCTTCGACTTGTGGACGTACTCGATGGGGTCCTCGATGGTGAGGATGTGCTCCTCACGCTCTTCGTTGACGAGGTTCACCAGGGCCGCCATGGTGCTCGACTTCCCGCAGCCGGCCGGCCCGGTGACGAGTACCATCCCCTGATGATAATTGGTGTGCTTCGCGAGCACGTTGGGAAGCCTCAGATCCTCGAAGCTCGGCGGGTGGGCGGGGATCGAGCGGAAGACCGCGTCGAAGCCGCGCTGCTGGCGGTAGACATTGGTGCGGAAACGGCCGATGCCGGCGACGTCGTAGCAGAGATCGAGCTCGCCGTGGCGCGACAGGTCCGCGCGCTGCTCGGGCGTCAGGGCCGAGAGCACGAGACTTTCGGCCTCCTCGGCGGCCAGGGGCGTTGCTCTGGTCTCCTGGAGCTCGCCGTTCACGCGCAGCTTGGGCGTCGCGCCGGCGTGCACGTGGATGTCGCTGGCACCCGCCACCACGGCCTCCTGCAGCAGGGTATGGAGGCGCTGAAGATCTGCTTCGGAGGGCGCGACCAGAGGGAGCTCGAGGCTGCCGCCGTCGTCGTCCTTGTCGAGGGCAGCTTCGGGAACCGACGCCGCCGGATCCTGGCCGGCAGCCTGCGCGGGCGGAGCCGATACGACGGGCTCGGCCGCGGGCGTGGCGGGCGCGGCCTGGGGCGGCGCCACCGGCGAAGGAGCAGGCGCGGGTGAAGCGGCAGGCGCGGGTGAAGCGGCAGGCGCGGGTGAAGCGGCAGGCGCGGGTGAAGCGGCAGGCGCGGGTGAAGCGGCAGGCGCGGGTGAAGTCGTCGCCGCCGGACTCGGCGGCTCCGGGGGGACCGCGCGCTCTGCCCGCTTGTCCGTTACGCCACTGCGCACGCGCTCGACTACGGCGCTGGGAGCCTCGCGGGCCGGTACGGTACGCCCGCTCAAGCCCTGCTTGGCCCGATGCTTGATCACCAGATCGCGCTGGACCTGCTGGATCTTCTGCATCTGGGTTTCGGAGAGGAAGCCCAGCTCGAGGAAGATGTCGCCGAGGCGCTTGTCCGGATCCAGCCCCTGGCGCGTGGTCGCCTCCCGGAGCTGCTCCATGGTGATCATCTTCAATTGCACCGCGATGCGGCCAATCAGGGGTACCGTCTGTTTTTCACTCATCGCCCCGCGTTATCGGCAGTGCCGGGGAATGCGTTGAGGGATCTCCGCATCCGGGGAGCACCCCGCGAGCCGCAGGGGTGCAATTGGCGCTGCCGGCTCGGGGGAAATAAGATGCGGGCTTCCCCGAGCCGCTCGGCTCTGCACCCAGGTAGCCTGATCCCCCGAGGGATTCGCAAGACTCTGTCGATCTCCTCAGCGAGGCCTCGAGAAGAAGCGATGCACACGCGACTCGACCCACAGCCTTCCGGCGCAGCCACCCCTCTGGGGATTTTCCGACTGCTGGGCGCCTGTGCGCTCGTGCTCCTGGGCGGTCCGGGATCCGCGAGTCCAGAGAGGCCGCCGGCGACGCCCGTCGAGGTGGCGGTGAGCGTTCCGCCCCAGGCCTACTTCGTGGAGCGCATCGGCGGCGATCACGTGCGGGTGCAGGTCATGATCCCGGCAGGCGCCTCGCCCGAGACCTACTCCCCTACTCCGCGGCAGCGGGCCGGCCTGGATCGGGCCCGGGCCTACGTACTGGTGGGCCACCCGGGCTTCGTCTTCGAACGCGTCCACATCCGGCCCCTTCTGGAAGGCCGGCCCAGCCTGCGGGTCATCGACATGATGGAGCCCCTCGACGGCGCCGAGCCGGCACCCAGGGAGCGCGCCACGGATCCCCATGTGTGGCTCTCGCCGGCGGCGGTTGCGGCGGCCGCGGTGGAGATCGGGCGCAGCCTCGTGGCCCTCGCGCCCGAGCACGGCGACGAGTTTCGCGCCAACCTCGGCGTCTTCCTCGAGGAGATCGAGGAGCTCGACTCCGGCATCCGGGAGTCGCTGTCTGCGGTTCCCCCGGATCCGGCGGCGCGCAGCTTTCTCGTCGTGCACCCCGCGTGGGGGTGGTTCGCCCGGGAGTACGCGCTCGTGCAGATCGCCATCGAGGCTCAGGGGAAAGAGCCCGGCCCCGCCGAGCTGATTCCCCTCATCGAGCGGGCCCGCTCCTCGCGCTTGCGCGTGGTCTTCGTCCAGCGCGGCTTCTCCCAGCGGCGCGCGAGGCTGATCGCCGGCGAGATCGGCGCCGACGTAGTCGAGCTCGACCCCCTGGCCCGCGACTGGCTCGACAACATGGTCCGCGTTGCAGCCGCGCTGCAGGGTGCCCTCGCGGGCGGGGGCGGGAGCCATGGCTGAGGGGAAGATGCAGGGCGGCGAGCCGGTGATCCGGGTGCGGGACCTCTGCTTTGGCTACGACGGCGAGCGCGTCATCGACCACGTCGATCTCGACATCCACGCTCAGGACTTCCTCGCCATCATCGGCCCCAACGGCGGCGGCAAGTCCACCCTGATGAAGCTGCTCCTCGGGCTGCTGCGCCCCTGGTCGGGAGAGATCCGCACTCGCATCGGCGCGCACCGGGGCCAGCTCGGCTGGGTGCCGCAGTTTGCAACCTTCGATCGCGGCTTCCCCCTGCGCGTCAGCGAGGTCGTGATGATGGGCGCCCTGGGCGCCCGGGGGCTTCTGCGCCGCTACGCCAAGGAGGACCGCCTCGCCACCGAGGCCGCGCTCGAGCAGCTGCAGCTGCGGGAGCTCGGCGCGACCCCCGTCGCGGAGCTCTCGGGAGGGCAGATGCAGCGGGTGCTCATCGCCCGAGCCCTCGTCTCCAAGCCCGAGATCCTCTTCCTCGACGAGCCGACGGCCTCTATCGACGCCGAGTCCCGGGAGAAGCTGCGCAACCTGCTCCTCGAGCTCAACCAGACGATCCCCATCGTGATCGTGACCCACGACCTCTCGAGCCTGCCCGACGCCGTGAAGAACGTCGCCTGCCTGAATCGCCAGCTCTACTACCACCCCGGTGGCGAGGCCGTCGCGGAAGGCCTCGAGAAGGTCTACGGCTGCCACGTGGACCTGATCGCCCACGGCCACCCCCACCGCGTCCTCTCCGAGCACCCCCCCGGCGGCGGGGGCGCCCGACAGCCATGAGCGGGTGCACAGCCATGAGCGGTGTACAGCCATGAGCCCCCTGGTCGAGGCCCTCTCCTACGAGTTCGTGCGCAACGCCGTGGCGGCGGGTGTACTGGCGAGCCTGCTCTGCGGCGTCATCGGAACCTTCGTGGTGGTCAAGCGCCTCGCCTTTGCGAGCGGCGGCATCAGCCACGCGGCCTTCGGCGGGCTGGGGCTCGCCCACCTGCTCGGCCTTCCTCCCCTGGCCGGAGCCATGGGGGCCTCCATTGCGTGCGCCCTCGCCCTCGGGCTCGCGGGCAGCGAACGCTTTCGCTCCCACGACGCCCTCATCGGCGTGCTCTGGTCGGCCGGCATGGCGCTGGGCATCGTCTTCATCCGCCTCACGCCGGGCTACGCGCCGGATCTCATGTCCTACCTCTTCGGCGACATCCTGACGGTCTCGTCGCGAGACCTCGCCGTAGCCTTCGCGCTGAACGTGTGCGTGCTCGGCATCGTGGCACTGCTCTTCAAGGAGCTCGTCGCCGTAGCCTTCGACGAGTCCTTCGCGGCCGTGCAGGGGTTGCCGGTGCGCGCGCTCTTCACCGGGCTCCTGGTGCTCACCGCCCTCTCCATCGTGGTGCTCATCCAGGTGGTGGGCATCATCCTCGTGATGGCCCTCCTCACCATCCCGCCCCTGCTCGCCCTGCGGATCGCGAAGAGCTTCGTCGGCCTGCTCGCCTGGTCGGTGACGGCGAGCCTCGCGATGACCCTCTGCGGCCTCGCCCTGTCCTATCGCTACAATCTACCCTCGGGCCCCGCCATCATCCTGCTGGGCGCAGCCGTGCTGACCGGAGTTTCGGGCTTCGCAGCGCTCGACCAGAGAAGGAGACGCTCCCCATGAGCGAGACGACCCCCGGCCTGCTCGGCTTTCAGCGCAAACACCTGCGCAAGCTCGCCCACGGCCTCGATCCAGTCGTCTACGTAGGCGAGGCGGGAATCAGCGCCGCCGTGGTTGCCGCCCTCGATGTTGCGCTGCGCGACCACGAGCTGGTGAAGGTGAAGCTGCGGCAGCCGACGGACAAGAAGGCCATGGCGGCAACGCTGGCAGAGCGCGGCGGCGCCGAGCTCTGCGGCCTGGTGGGCCACACCGTCATCCTGTTTCGCCCCGACTCCGAGAATCCCCGCATCGAACTCCCGGCCCGTCCGGCGGACTGAGGCGCGGGCCGCAGAGCCCCCCTCAGTTCGACTCCAGAGCCCTGCGCATGGAGCGTTCGTAGAGGTCGTCCACGGCCTTCTGCTGCGCATCGCTGAGACGAATGAACCTCACCCCCATGCCGAGCTCCTCGTCGAGCAGACCCGGCCCGGAGTTGAGGGAGGCGACCTCGCCCTCGACCTCGACCTCCTGCTGCGACTCCTCGATGCGGATTCGCAGGTGCAGAGTCGCGCCCATGGGCAGGGGGTTCGGGGTAGCGACGAAGAGTCCACCCCGGGAGAGGTTGGTCATGAGGCTCTCGCGGATCTCGCCGTAGGACTCGAAGCCCATGCGCAGGCGCACGGGCACCCGTACGGAGCCGCGCCGGTCTTGTTTGGAATCCTGCACGCCCGGCTGGAACTCCCGGCCGAGAACCCGTTTCAGGTCGGACCAGCGCTTGAACTCCGCAATCGAAAGCCCCTCGGCCCCCGCCCGACGTTGGTCCAGCGTCATGTACTCGCGGAAAAGTGCAGGCATGTTGCGCATCCAGAAGAGCCTCCGTCGACGCTCTCATCGGACGGACGCCTCGCTGGGTTGACCGGCGAAATGCGCCCGCAGAACCGCGCTGGACGCGCAGGGGGTCTGCCCCACCCCCTCCTGGGCGAGTTCTTCGAGAAATTCCAAGAGGGGCGCGCTACGTGCCTGCAGCGCGGATGTACGCCGAGCCGCACCCGAGCAACCTATTTCTCCCCCTTTTCTTGTGCCGATCTGGCAGAATGGCACTCCGCAAGGTCGTGTGGCGCTGTATCTGCAACGGGCTGTATCTGGAACCGGCTGTATCTGGAACGGGAAGCAGAAGTGGAAGGGGAGTTGGCGATGTGGGGATCGGAAGCCTGGGGAACGATGCTGTGGGGCGGATCGATTTCGGTTCCGCTGCTGGGGCCGGTGGGCCTGGTCGCGCTCGCGGCGTCCCTCCTTGCCGGCGGCGCCCTCTTGCGCAGCCGACGGGGCCTGCGCTGAACGGCGGCGGAGCGGACGCGGCCCCGGGCTCGAACGCACTGCTCTGGCACGGAAGCCGCCACCCCGATCGACGCTGCACCTTCACGACCACGGCTTGAACCCCTGTCCGAAGCGGCTACGCCAGGTCGGTCCCCCGGAAACAGCGCCAGGATCGTCTCCCTCAGCCAACGGTGGGCCGGGTCCTGCTGCACCCGCTCGTGCCACACCAAGTGCAGCTCAGGCTGAAGGAAGGGGTGGACTCGGCCGGCTCGAAATCGGGAGAGGGCTCCAGGGTGCGGCGGACGGCGTCGAGGGTGACCAGGCGATTGAGGTCGACGGGCGCTAAATTCTCATAAGGCATAACACATATCAGTACTATTCATTGGACGCATTTCGCGCAAGTCGGTATTCAGGAGCAGTAACACGAGGCCTCTCTCCCGCCGGCGACGCGCCCAGGGCTGCGGGGAGGCCGACCCAGAGGAGTGACGCTTGCCGACGATCCGAGACCTCCTGCTCGCCCGAGTCGAAGACCCCGCTCCCGCCCTTGCCTTCGAGGGCCAACGCTGGAGCTATGTCGAGTTCCTTCAGGCCTGCAGCGAGCGGGCCGCGTACCTGCTCGAGCACCGGCGCGAGGGGCCCTTCCACGTCGGCGTGCTGCTCGAGAACGTTCCCGAGTACCCCATGTGGCTGGGCGCCGCGGCCCTCGTGGGCGCCACCGTGGTGGGGATCAACCCGACCCGGCGCGGCGCGGAGCTCGCCCGGGACATCACCCACACGAACTGCCAGCTCATCGTGACCGACGCCGAGCTCGGGCCCATGCTCGAGGGCCTCGAGCTGGGCCTGGGCGACGACCGCATCCTCGACATCGATTCGCCGGAGTATCCTCGGACCCTCGCCCCCTTCGCCGGGGCCGCCATACCCGAGGCGGAGGTCAGCGAGACCAGTCTCTACCTGCTGATCTTCACCTCCGGAACCAGCGGCGCTCCCAAGGCCTGCCTCTGCTCCCAGGGGCGGCTGGCCACGAACGGCAGCATCCTCGCGCAGATGATGGGCTTCTCGTCCCAGGACGTCACCTATTGCGCGATGCCGCTCTTCCACTCGAACGCCCTGATGGCCAACTGGGTCCCGGCCTTGAGCGTGGGCGGCACCTGCGTGCTGCGGCGCAAGTTCTCGGCCTCGGGCTTCATCGCAGACGTGAAGGAGTACGGCGTCACCTACTTCAACTATGTGGGCAAGCCCCTCGCCTACATCCTGGCTACGCCGGAGCACCCCGAAGACGGGGACAACACCCTCGTCAACGCCTTCGGGAACGAGGCGACCGACCAGGACGTCGAGCGCTTCCAGAAGCGCTTCGGCTGCAAGGTGACGGACGCCTACGGGTCCACCGAGGGGGGCGTCAACGTGACCCGCACCGACGACATGCCCAGGGGCTCCCTGGGCCGGGGACTGCCCGGAGTCGTGGTGCTCGACCCGGAGACCGGCAAGGAGTGCCCGCCGGCCCGCTTCGGCCCGGAGGGGCAGCTGCTCAATTCCGAGGAGGCCATCGGCGAGATGGCGAACAAGCTGGGTGCGTCGGGCTTCGAGGGCTACTGGCAGAACGACGAGGCCAGCGCCGCGCGCATACGCGACGGCATCTACTGGACCGGCGACCTCGCCTACATCGACGAGAAGGGCTTCCTCTTCTTTGCGGGACGCGACTCGGAGTGGCTGCGGGTCGACGGCGAGAACTTCGCGGCGGCCCCCGTCGAGCGGATCGTATCGCGACACCCGAATGTCGAGCTGGCGGTGGTCTACGCGGTCCCCGACGAGGTGGTGGGGGACCAGGTGATGGTCGCGCTGCAGCTCGAGCCGAGCCGCAGCTTCGACCCGGCGGAGTTCGACGCCTTCCTCGCAGAGCAGAGCGACCTGGGAACGAAGTGGGCGCCCCGCTACGTGCGCATCTCGCAGACCCTGCCCCTCACCCAGACCAACAAGGTGATCAAGCGGGCGCTGCGCAAGGAGCACTGGGAGTGCGGAGATCCGGTGTGGTGGAAGCCCGCAAAGGGAGACCCCTATCGCAGACTCGCACAGGAGGATGTCACGGAGATCCGCCGACAGTTCGCCGAGCGCGGACGCAACGCGGCTCTCGACGCGCTCTGAGCACACCACCGCCCGCCGCTGCGTCGGCAGCGGGCCCGAGCCGCCAGGCCGAGCCGACCCGAAATCAGCCGACCCGGAATCCGCCGACCAGGAATCCAACATGTCGCATTCCAACACACCCGGCGCTTCCAGTACGCGAGAGCCCCAAGAGTCCGGCTGGCCCTGCGCGCCGGAATCCCGGGTGACCTTCCTCGTGGACGCCTCGAGTCGCCTCGAGGCGCGGCTGCTGCGAAGCTGGATCGAGCGCCAGTGTCCCGAGTCCGTCGACCCGACGCAGGTCGAGGTGATCCGGCTCCCCGCGTCGCGGCGCCGGCGGCGCGGCCGCCTCGACCCCAGGCTGGAGCCCGCCCTCGCGACCGACGACGACCCCGTGCTCGCCCCCCTGCGCGTCGCATGGCTGCCGCGTGAGAAGGACGGCCGCCGAGCCGCCCGCTTCTCGGACCTGCACCTGGGCGATCCCCGCGACCCCGGCCGTCTGCGTGAACGCTGGGTGCTGCGCCGGGAGCCCGACCGCTGCCGCATCGTGGTCGCCGAGCCGGCCCCGGTGTCGGAGCTGCGAAGCCGCTGGGGCGCGGCCGCGGGCGGGGACGTGGCCCAGACCGTGGGCATCGCGGAGTTCACTGCGCGCCAGGCGGCACTGGCCCTCGATCGCGCCGAGCGCAGGCTGCGCGGCGCCCGCTACAAGGTTCCGCGCTTCGTCGCAGAGGACATCGTGTCGCGCCCGGCCTTTCGGGGAGGCCTGGCGAAGCTCGCGCGGGAGCTGGGGCGAAGCGAAGGACGCGTCGAACGAGACGCAAGCCGCTACCTGAAGGAGATCGCCGCCACCCACAGTCCCTTCATGATCGATCTCTTCACCGAGATGTGTCACAACTCCTTCTCCCGGGGATACGGAGAGCTGCGCTACGACCAGAACCGGATCGAGGAGCTACGCGCCCTCGCCCAGAACCACCCCCTGGTCTTCCTTCCCACCCACAAGTCCAACCTCGACCACGCCGTCCTGCGCTACCTCCTCCACGACCAGGGGCTGCCGCCGAACCACACCGCGGGCGGCAAGAACATGGACTTCTTTCCCATCGGTTCCATGGTGCGCCGCAGCGGGATCTTCTTCATTCGCCGCACCTTCAAGGACAACGAGACCTACAAGTTCGTCCTGCACCAGTACATCGACTTCCTCATCGAGAAGCGCTTTCCCCTCGAGTGGTACATCGAGGGCGGGCGCTCCCGCTCGGGCAAGCTGCTACCACCGAAATTCGGCCTGCTCAACTATGTCGTCGACGCGTATCGGCGCGAGAAGAGCGAAGACGTGATCCTGGTCCCGGTCTCGATCGCCTACGACCGCATCTCCGACGTGAGCGACTACGCCTCCGAGCAGCTCGGAGGCCCCAAGGAGCGCGAATCCCTCGGCTGGTTCATCCGCTTCCTGCGGCGCCTGGGAAGCCACTACGGGAACATCGACGTGCGCTTCGGCGAGCTCTTGTCCCTGCGCAAGGAGATCGGCCCGCCGGAGAATCGCGAGCACGTGGGCCCGGACGGTCCCGACCTCGCCATACAGAAGCTGGCCTTCGGGGTTTGCGACCGCATCAACCGGGTCACACCGGCAACCCCGACCTCCCTCGCCATGCTGGCCCTGCTCGGGCGCGGCGACCGCGCCCTCAGCCTGGCCGAGATCGGCGAAGCGCTGGCCGAGCTGGTGGAGTACGTCGAGCTGCGTGGGCTTCCCACGACGGAGCCCGTCGCGCTCTCGGGGGAGGGTGAGCTGCGCGAGATTCTCGACCCGCTGGTCACGGGGGGCGTACTCACCCGTTTCGACGAGGGCCCCGAGACCGTCTACGCCATCGGGCCCAACCAGCACCTGGCGGCCGCCTACTACCGCAACACGGTGATCCACTTCTTCGTCGACACCGCCATCGCGGAGCTCGCCCTGCTGCGTGCGCGCGAGGTCGAGAGCGCCGATCGGCGGGGCGAGTTCTGGCAGGAGGTGATGCGCCTGCGGGACCTCCTGAAGTTCGAGTTCTTCTTCGCGGAGAAGCCGGTCTTCCAGGGTGAGATCCGCCGCGAGCTCGCCATCCACGCGCCGCGCTGGGAGGAGGAGCACCTCGGTGATTCCGACTCCCTGCGCGAGCTCATGGCCCGCATCCGGCCCCTCCACGCCCACCGCTTCCTCCGCTCCTTCCTCGAGTCCTACGCGGTGGTGGCCGACCAGCTGGTCGGCCTCGGTTCGGGGGCCCTCGAGGACGAGGGACGATTCCTGCGCGAGTGTCTCGCCCTCGGCCGGCAATACGAGCTGCAACGGCGCATCCGCAGCCCGGAGTCCGTCTCGAAGGTGCTCTTCGCCAACGCCCTGCGCCTGGCGGGCAACCGCAAGCTCTTGCAAGGCGAGCCCGAGCAGCTGGACCAGGGGCGCCGTGCCTTCGCCCAGGAAATCCGCAGGGTGGTTCGGCGCGTCGATGCCATCGAAGCCCTCGCGGCAGCCCGCACTGCGGGTGTCTCCCTCTGATCGATCAGGAGAAGCAACATGTCGAACACCAATTACGATCGCCTCCCCTTCATGGACGCTTCCTTTCTCATCTTCGAGAGCGAGAACTCGCCGCTTCACGTCGCCGCCACGGTGATCTACGAGGCGGGCCCGTTCCGGCTGAAGAACGGTGGGATCGATGTGGATCGCTTCCGGGAGTCGACGCGCTTGCTCCTGCACCGGATCCCGCGCTACCGCCAGAAGCTCGCGTGGATCCCGGTCGTGAAGCACCCGGTGTGGGTGGACGACGAGCACTTCGAGCTCGACTACCACATTCGCCACACCAGCCTGCCCCAGCCCGGAAGCATCGAGCAGCTCAAGAAGCTCTCGGCCCGCATCATGGCCCAGCCCCTCGACCACGCGCGGCCGCTCTGGGAGAGCTGGGTCGTCGAGGGCCTCGAGGGCGACCGCTTTGCCTGGATCAGCAAGCTCCACCACTGCATGATCGACGGCTCGGCGGGTCAGGAGCTGGCCCAGATCCTGATGTCCCCCGACCCGGAGCACCGGGTTTCCGGCGAAGCCCCCCGCTATTTTCCGCGGCCGGCGCCGAGCGAGCGCGACCTGCTGCGCGACGAGATGGGACGCTACGCGGGCCTGGGCGGCCGGGCGCTGCGCGGCCTCGCGAGCCTGGCCAGCGGCAAGAGCGAGCTGCGCAAAGATCTCGAAGGGCGGCTGGGCGCCTTCCGGCGAGCCTTCAGCTCGTCGGACGGCGCACCTTCCCAGACGCCGCTCAACGGCGAGAACGGACCGCATCGCCGCTTCGACTGGCTCGACATGTCCCTCGCCGACGTCAAGGCGGTGCGCCGGGCCCTCGGCTGCACGGTCAACGACGTGGTCCTCGCCATCGTGTCAGGCGCGGTGCGCGACTTCCTGCTGCGGAGAAGCATCCGGGTCGAAGATCTCGATTTCCGCGTTTCCGCGCCGGTGAGCATTCGCAGCGAGGACGAGAAAGGCGAGATGGGTAACCGGGTCTCCATGTGGTACCTGCACCTGCCCATCGACGAAAAGGACCCCCTCGAGCGGGTCGAGCGGATTCACGCCGAAACCCAGGAGCTCAAGGAATCGAAGGTGGCCCTCGACGCCGACGCCATCATGGGCGTGGTGGAGTGGACGCCGACGGTCCTCATGAGTCTGGCCGGTCGCGCCTCTTCGGGGTCGACTCCCTACAACCTCATGGTCACCAACGTACCGGGGCCCCAGTTCCCCCTCTATCTCGAGGGCGCAAAGATGCTCGCCCAGTACGCCCAGGTACCCCTCGCGGACGGCACCGCCCTGGGCGTCGCGCTGGTGAGCTACGACGGCAAGCTCTTCTGGGGCTTCAACGCGGATTACGAGCTCGTGCCCGATCTCGAGTACTTCGTGAAGGCGATCGCGACCTCCTTCAATGAGCTGGCCCGGGCAGCAGGGGTCGAGACGGAAGGAGACAGCGCCGCGGCTGTGAAAGAAGGCGCGGCGGATGAAGGTGCCGCGGCCGACGCAACGACCGAAGAAGGAGAGGCTTGATGGCACTGCGCGCAGAGCTCACTCGCGGGATCACCGCTTCTCCGGAGGGGCCGAAGATCGGCGCCTTCTTCGACGTCGACCGGACTCTTCTGGCGGGCTACTCCGCCACGGCCTTCTTCCAGGACAAGCTCTCTTCCCGGGAGCTCTCCTTCGCAGACTTCCTGCAATCCACGCGAGCCGCTCTCCGCTTCGGCCTGGAGCAGACGAGCTTCCCCACCCTGATCGAGGAGACCTCGTCGGACTTCAGGGGGCGTAGCGCCGCGGAGCTCGAGGAGCTGGGCGCGCGCATCTTCGCCGAGCGGCTCGCCACGGAGATCTACCCCGAGTCCCGGGCGCTGGTGAGTGCTCACCAACGCCGTGGGCACACCGTCGCCATCATCTCTTCCGCCACCCACTTCCAGGTGGACGCCGTCGCGCGGGAGCTGGGGATCGAAACCGTCCTCTGCACCGAGCTCGAGATGGAGGAGGGGCACTTCACCGGAAAGGTGATGCGGCCCGCCTGCTTCCGGGAGGGAAAGCTCCACGCGGCCCAGGGCCTGGCCGCGCGCCAGGGGGTGGATCTGGATCAGAGCTTCTTCTACTCCGACAGCTACGACGACATCTCCCTGCTCGAGGGCGTCGGCAACCCCAAGCCCGTGAATCCCGACAAGAAGCTCTCGGAGATCGCCGAGAAACGGGGCTGGCCGGTGCTCGACTTCGCCAGTCGGGGACGGCCGAGCGCCCGGGAGATCCTGCGCCTGGGCCTCTCGCTCAGCGCCCTCGGACCGGCCGCCATGGTGGGCATTCCGGCGGCCCTGGCGACAGGCAGCGTGCGCAGGGGCTTCGACCTCGGCATTTCGACCTACAGCGACCTGAGCACGGCGCTGACCGGAGTCGAGCTCGAGGTGGAGGGCGAGCAGCACCTGTGGTCCCACCGGCCCGCCGTCTTCATCTTCAATCACCAGACCGGTCTCGACACGCTCCTGATGTCCAAGCTGCTGCGCAAGGACGTGGTCGGAGTCGCGAAGGCGGAGCTGAGCGGCAACCCCATCATGGGGCCCTTGCTGCGCGCGACGGGCACGGTCTTCGTGGAGCGCAGCAGCCGCGGCAAGGCCGCCGAGGCCATGCAGCCCGCCGTAGATGCCCTGGCCGACGGACTCTCCCTGGTGATTGCGCCCGAGGGCACGCGCAGCTCCACTCCGCGGCTCGGCCCTTTCAAGAAGGGGGCCTTTCATGTCGCCATGCAGGCCGGCGTGCCCATCGTGCCCGTGATCATCCGCAACGCCGGAGACGCCCTCCCCAACAAGACCTTCGTGGTGCGGCCCGCGACCGTGGAGGTCGTCATCCACCCGCCCATTCCCACCACGGACTGGTCGCCGAAGGAGCTCGACGCGCGCATCGAGAAAATCCAGCGCCTCTTCCAGGAGACGCTGGACGACGCATGAGCCGCGCCACGCAATGCGCAAGAACCGGGACCGACTGAGTTGGTTCCGGGGTGTCCCGGGAGAATGAAGATGCGAGTCACTGTTCTCGGCGCGGGGTCCTGGGGGACCACGGTCGCCAACATCGCCGCGGCAAATGCTCCGACTCGGGTGTGGGCCCGGAACCCGGAGGCGGCCCGGGAGATCAACGAGCAGCACAGCAACGAGCGTTACCTCCCCGCGGCGAAGCTCCACGACAACTTGCGGGCGACCGCCGATCTCGAGGAGGCGGTGCGCGAGGCCGACGCACTCGTAATCGGAATCCCCTCCCACGGCTTTCGTGAGATCCTCGAGACCGCGGCTCCCCACGTGCGTCCCTGGGTCCCCATCGTGAGCCTCACCAAGGGCCTCGAGCAGGGCAGCATGCTGCGCATGTCCCAGATCATCGAAGAGCTCATGCCCGACCACCCCGCCGCGGTGCTGACGGGCCCCAACCTCGCCCGGGAGATCGTCGACGGAAAGGCGGCCGCCAGCGTGATCGCGGTGAGAGACCTCAAGGTCGCCGCGGCGCTGCAGCGCGTCTTCACGAAGGGGCTCTTCCGGGTCTACACGAACCACGACGTGATCGGCTGCGAGCTCGGGGGAGCCCTGAAGAACGTGATTGCCATCGCGACGGGCATGGCCGAGGCGCTGATGGTGGGCGACAACACCCGCTCCCTGGTGATCACCCGGGGCCTGGCGGAACTCACCCGGCTCGGAGTCGCCATGGGGGGCGAGCCGGCGACCTTCGCGGGCCTGGCCGGGCTGGGCGACCTGCTCGCAACCTGCATCAGCCAGCACAGCCGCAACCGCTACGTGGGGGAGCAGCTGGGACGCGGCCGATCTATCGAGGAGATCACCGCCGAGATGCACATGGTGGCCGAGGGCGTGAAGACTTCGAGCGTCGTGGTCGAGCTGGCGAAGCAGTACGACGTCGAGATGCCCATCGCGGACCAGATCCAGAAGGTGATCTACGAGGGCCGCGACCCCGGGGAGGCCTACACTGGACTGCGACGACGCCCGGCCGGGCACGAGAGCGAGAGCGGCTGAACGCGCAGGCGGGCTTTCCCAGCCGCCACAGGACCCGCACCCGCTACCTGGAGATCACCAGCCCGGCGATCTCGTAGCGCCCGTCCCCGTGCTGGCCCTCCACTCGGATGCGGTCGAAGTTCACGCCCCGCAGCCGGGTCGGAAGCTCGAGTGCCCGCCAGCTCAGCCCAGAGCGCGAGTGGTCGGGCTTCGCCCAGAGCACTCCCACCCGCTTCGGCCCTCGATGGAGCTCGATCCAGTAGTGGTCGTTGCTCCCGGCTCGCAGGTCGATCTGCTCCGCTGTCGTGGCGCGCGGCAGACGAAACCACCTCTCCCCGCCGGCCCCGGCCTCCCCGCTCCGCTCCGATCCCTCGCCCTGCATCCCCGCCTCGAGGTCGCCGAGCAGCGCCACGAGTTCCCGCGCCTGGGGGTGCAGCAACACGACGTTGACGGGCAGGTCCAGGAAGCCCCGCAGCTGGAGAAAGGGAATGCGCGTCGTCACGATGACGTTCTCGATCCCCTTGGCCTCGAGAATGGCGCGCAACGGCTCGCCGCCCGCATCGATGGCGGCCTCGAACTCCTCGACGTGATCGATCTGGCGCTGGCTGCTGCGAGCGAGATAGCCGTAGGTGATGGGCTGCCCGTGCAGCGTCTGGTAGAACGCCTGGTTGCCCGGCTGGCGGGCGAAGGGGACGTGCATCACCGGCCCCTCCACGAGCTCGGCGAAGGCCTGCGGGATCTCGAAGGGATCGCGCGGGTCCGCCGGCGGCGGGCGGGTCTCGAGCAAGGTCCACGCGAGCAGGGCGAGGAGCAGTGCTGTGATTGCGGCCGGGTGCACCCGGCCCTGGGCCTTCTTCGCAAGACCGTCGAGACCCATTGCGGCGAAGAAAGCAAAGCCGAAGAGCACGAAGACGGCGAGGCGCACCGGCGCGCGGTTCTGACCGAAGAAGGGCGCGTCCACGAGCCACGCGTAGGGCATCGCGATCCCGGTGTCGGTCGAGAACACTCTGAGCGTGGGGCCAAAGCTGAGCGCGAGAGCGAAGAGCGCCACGATCCACAGGCTGCGCAGATGCGGCCGTTCGAGCTGACTCAGGGAAGCGAGGGAGGCAAGGATCAGCGGATAGCCCAGAAAGATCTCCCAGCCGGTCGCCCCCCCCACGATGCGGCGGCTCAGCGGCTGGAAGAGCTCCCCATAGAGCGTTGTGCCGCTGTGCGAGGGAACCACGTAGCCCATGAGGTTCGCCACCAGCGCATCGAACCAGGACTCGTCCGGCGGCAGAATGCCCGAGCTCGCGTAGGCGTAGAGGAAGGGAGCCACGATCAGCGCGAATAGCAGGCCGCCCTGGAGCAGGGGTCCCGGGCCCAGGGAGGAGACGATCTCCAACGTCCGCTCGCGAGATTCGCGCCACAGCAGCGAAACCCCCACGAAGAGGGCGAAGAGCACCACGATGAAGAGAGAGAGCTCGGTGAAGTAGATCGCCGCCCCCATGGCGGCGGCGAGGGCGAGCACGCGATTCCGGCTCGGATCCTGGTAGAGGCGAATCGCGAGCCAGGCCACCAGGGGAATGAAGAAGCCCGCCAGGTGGTTCAGGTGCAGCCAGTGGGCGTAGAAGAAGTCACCGAAGGCGAAGCCCACGGCACCGATCAGCGCGGGTAGCGGGCCGCAGCCCACCGCTCGCAGGGCCTTGAATATGAAGTAGAGCAGCAAGCTGAAGCACAGGACGCGGGTCCCGTGGTAGGCCATCACCGGGTAGAGGGGGTCGTTCCAGCTCAGGAGCTTCACGAGGATCGCGATGGGGAAGAAGCCCACGACGCTGGTGTGTCCCGCGAGACTCGCGCCGACCGGGTAGAAGACGATCTCGCTGAACAAGGGGTTGCGGCCGCTCAGCACCGACTCGGCCGAATGCCACAGGTTCCAGGCCATCTGGCCGTGATCGTAGAGGTCGCCGGCGAAGAGTGGGTCGAGGCCGTCGAGAGGAAAGGTCCGCGACCCGTTCATCCCGAGCGCGAGCGCGGCGAATCCGCAGAAGAGCGTCAGCTCCCGGGCCGGAGCGCTAGCCCGGAGCCTGCTCCAGAGGGGAATCCAGCGGTCGAGCATCGCCCGACCCTAGCCCGCCCGATCCCGAATCGCCCCGCGCCGGCCCGGGCGTGCAGGGCGGGGCCTGGGTTAGTCTCTCGGGATGCCGGTGCCGCTGCTCTCGGTCATGCACGTCAACGTGAACTGCTCGAAGCTCGAGCGCTCCCTGGCCTTCTACCGCGATAGGGTGGGCCTTTCGCCGCTCACCCACACCAACCCGGTGCCCCAGAAGGGGGAGGGATTCGGCCTCGAGGGCGAGGTGCAGTGGGACGCGCACTTGCTCCACGATGCGCGCGGCTTCGCGGGCCCGGCCGTCGACCTGCTCGAATGGAAGCGCCCCGGACCGACGGGGCGTCCCTACGCAGACGCAAACCATCTCGGCTACTTCCGCCTCTGCTTCACCCACCCGGACCTGGCAGCCCTGCACGCCCGGCTGAGCGCGGCCGGCGTGGCGTGCCGCAGCGAGCCCCACGATGTGTCCATCGACCCGGGCTCGGGGCTGACGGCGCGCTTCTTCTGCGCCGCCGATCCCGACGGGAGCACGGTCGAATTCATCGAGCTCGCCGGCGAGCCGCGCATGATCCACGTCAACGTCAACTGCTCGGACCTCGCACGATCTTCCGAGTGGTACCAGCGCGTGCTCGGCCTCGAGGTCATCGGCCGCTCGAGCCCGGGCCCGGTGGAGGGCCGGGGCTTCGGCCTCGCCGGGTCCGTCGAGTGGCGCGCCGACTTCCTCGCCCTGCCCGGCCAGAGCGAGCACTTCGTCATCGACCTCCACGAGTGGCTGGAGCCGAAGCCCGTCGGCCGCCCCTACGCGGAAGCGAACCACCTCGGCCTCTACCGCATGGCCTTCCTCGTCGAGGACGCCCACGCGTGCCAGGAGGCGCTCCTCGCCGAGGGTGTCGAGTGCGGCCCGCCGGTCTGGCTCGACATGGGAGACGAGATCCCCATCGACGGGGTGTGGGCGATCTTCTTCGAGGATCCAGACGGCACCTGCCTCGAGCTGATCCAGCGGCCGGAGATCCGCGAGTAGATCGAGGCGGCCCCGGCCCTGCGGCCGTGGTGCAAGAGCCGCGAAAGCCGCGGCCCCGGGCTAGCAGGCTGCTAGAGGCAATCGCGCCCGTGCGGCGCGTCGAGGTCCAGGTTGGGGCCGAGGGGCACGACGCCGGTGGGGTTGATGCTCGTGTGGCTCTCGTAGTAGTGGCGCTTGATGTGGGCGAAGTCCACGGTCTCCGCCACGCCCGGCACCTGGTAGAGCTCGCGCAGGTAGCCCGAGAGCTGCGCGTAGTCGGCGATGCGCTGGCGGTTGCACTTGAAGTGGCCCACGTACACCGCGTCGAAGCGCACCAACGTGGTAAAGAGGCGCCAATCGGCCTCGGTCACACGATCGCCCGCCAGATAGCGCTGGCCTGCGAGCCGCGCGTCCAGCAGGTCCAGGGCCTCGAAGAGCTCGCCGAAGGCCTCCGCGTAGGCATCCTGGCTGGTCGCGAAGCCGCAGCGATAGACGCCGTTGTTGATGCGCGGGTACACGTAATCGTTCAGCGTGTCGATCTCCTCCCGCAGCGCCTCGGGGTAGAAGTCCAGCGAGGCGGCGCCCAGGCCGTCGAACTCCGAGTTGAACATGCGGATGATCTCGGAGGACTCGTTGTTCACGATGCGGCCGAGCTGCTTGTCCCAGAGCACCGGAACCGTGACGCGGCCGGTGTAGAGGGCGTCCGCCGCCACGTAGAGCTCCCGCAGAAGTCGGTGGCCGCCCACGCTGTCCGGCGTCGCACCGGGCGATTCGCCGAAGGCCCAGCCGTCGGCCCCCATGAAGGGATCCACCACCGAGAACGAGATCACTTCCTCGAGCTTCTTGAGCTTGCGGAAGATCAGCGTGCGGTGCGCCCAGGGGCAGGCGAGGGAGACGTAGAGGTGGTAGCGGCCCGCCTCGGGAGCAAAGGGGGTGGAGCCGTCGGCACGGATCCAGTCGCGAAAGCTGCTGTCCTTGCGGACGAAGCGCCCATTGCTGGAGGCGGTGTCGTACCCGTGCTCGCTCCACTTTCCTTCGATCAGCTTACCCATGGGACTCTCCTCCTCTCTCATCCTCGATCAGGCCAGAGAATCGGTTACGGATCAGGAATTGATAATCCAGCAGAAATGCACAATATTCGTGCCTGTTGGGAATCAATCGACAGGGGGAATCCATGGACAAGCTCTTCGAGTTCGAAAGCTTCTCCCAAGTGGCGACGCGGGGGAGCTTCACGGCGGCCGCTGAGGCCCTGGGCGTCACGCCCAGCGCGGTGAGCAAGCAGGTGAAGGCCCTCGAGGAGCGCCTGGGCGTCCGCCTGCTGAACCGCACTACGCGCCGGGTCTCCCCCACCGAGGCGGGCCGCGCCTTCCACGAGCGCATCCAGGCCGTGCTCCACGACGTCAGCGAGGCCGAGCAGGCCGCCACCCAGCTACAGGCCGAGCCACGGGGCACCCTGCGCGTCGGTGCGCCCATGGACTTCGGCCGGGCCCACCTCGCCGAGCCCATCGCGCGCTTCGCCGGCGAGCACCCCGACCTCGAGCTGCAGGTCGACTTCCAGGATCGCTTCGTCGACGTGGTGGACGAGGGTTTCGACGTGGTGGTGCGGATCGGCGCCCTGCCCGACTCGAGCCTGGTCGCCCGCACCCTGGCGCCCTGCCGCAGGGTCCTGTGCGCGTCACCCGACTACCTCGCCCGCAAGGGCACGCCGCGCAGCGGCCGCGACCTGCTGGCCCACACGCGCATCGGCTACGCGTACGAGCTCGAGCGGAGCTGGAGCTTCGAGGGGGCCCAGCGGATCAGTGTCCCCATCCGCCACCGCAGCAACAACGGCGAGCTGACCCGGCAGCTGCTGCTGGCCGGGCTCGGGATTGCGCTGCTCCCCACCTTCCTGGTGTCCGAAGACCTGCTGGCCGGCCGCCTCCAGAGCCTGCCGGTGGCCGGCCTCGAGGCCGACATCGCCATTCACGCCCTCTATCCCCACCGCCGCCACCTCTCCGCAAAGGTGCGGCACTTCGTCGATTACCTGACCGCCCACTGCGGCCCCCGCCCCTACTGGGACGACGGCCTCGACGAGCTACTCGGAGACTCTGGCGCGACGAATCCGGAATAGCGCTCCTTTCCCACCATAGGCCCAGCATGGGGTTGGCCGATAAGGGAGAGAAAGGGAGGTCTCCGCATGGGAAGCGTGCTGCGTATCGCGTTTATCGTCGGCCTCGTCTGGGTCGGGATGGAGTTCTACGTCGAGGGGGTGGACGGCGCCTTCGGAGGCGTCTTCTCGAGCCGCAAGGAAGCCGAGGCGGCCTCCGCCTTCGTCTCCACACCGAAGCGCGTCGAAGAGCGCGTGAACCGCTCCATCGAGCTGGGCGAAGAGCGCACCCGCAAGCTGCTCGATAGGTGATCGCGGCGCCAGACGCTGCGCTGCTGCGGCTATACTCGACGGCGGGGGTGACGGTGAAGACGAAGCACTCCATCGCAGTCGTGGCCATCACCGCCCTCCTGGCGAGCTGCAGCAGCACCCGGATCGGGAACCCGCGCAGGGACTACGAAGCCGTCGAGCTGAACCGGGTGTATCCACACCCCAGCGAATCGGAGCTCCGCGGGCAGAAGACCGAGGTCGTGCTCGCGAATCGCTACACGGGCGATCTACCGGAGGCCGAGGTCGGGCGCGCCATGGCCACACTCCAGCGCAAGCTCGAGCGGATCCTGGGCGAGGCGGGCGTGGGCGTGATCGATCGGGGCATCCACGACCTCGCAGTGGTGCGCGAAGAGCTCGAGGCCGCCGAGGGCGCTCGCGGCAGCAACGAGTTCACCGGGGCCGACTGGGCCCTCGTCTCCCGCATGACCCGCTTCCGGCAGTGGGCCGACTACGCGCCGCCGCGCCGTCTCTTCAAGAACGAGGAGCAGCTCGAGCAGGAGCCCGGCACCTGCGAGCACTACGGCGAGATCGAGCTCGAAATCAAGGTCTTCGCGGTCCCGACCGACGACGTGGCACACACGACCTTCACCTTGCGCAACTCGGGAGACTTCGACGAGAAGAATCGCGACGCGAGCTGCCCGATCTCGCAGACCCGCGAGGAGGTCTTCCTCGAGGAGATCCTGGAGGAGGCGCTCCCCTGCCTCGACCTCCCCTTGAAGAAGCGTTTCCCACCCCGCGGCTACGTGGAGGAGCACCGGGTCAGCATGACCGAGGATGCGCACATCTTCCGGACCTCCCTGGGCAAGCGAAACGGCGCTCGAAGGGACCTCGAGCTCGACATCTTCCGGGTGCAGTACATGACCGCCCGGGACGGGCGGCGCCTGCGCGACGCGCGCAGGATTGGCGGGGGTCGCATCAGCGACGAGATCGGAGACGACTACTCATGGATCACCGTGGACGTGGACGCCCTCGAGCAGCCCATCCTCTCCGGCGATCTCGTTCGTGGCGTCTACGAGAACTCCATTGCGACGCGCTTCGAGCTGCGCCGCTGCGGCGAGATCCTGACCCTTCAAGGACAGGAGTGAATCCGCCGCATTTCGGCCCCGCGGCCTCGCTCGAAGACCTTCACTACAGACCTTCACTACAGACCCTCACTACAGACCCTCACTACAGACCTTCACTACAGGCCTTCATCATAAGCCCAGGACGCTGAGGATCCCCTGTCTCTCGCAGCCCGCCTGGAAGTTGCGCATGGCGGCGCGGTTGGCCTCGGGATAGCCCGTGAGTGCCGTCCCCCGCACCTCGTGCTGTCGCATGACCGCAACGGCGCCGGAGGGCTCGCGCACGCGAAACACGGCCTGCACCGTGGACATGTAGCGACGCGCCGCGTAGCGGCTGGACTCGCTGCTGGAGATCTCGACGCAGATCGCCGAGCAAGCCGACTCGCTTCCGAACTCCGCCAGGAAGCCCTCCTGGGAGAGCAGCTCCTGGATCACCCGACCGAGGCCGTGGGAGGCCTCGTCGGGCACGAGCGTGAAGACCAGGCGGCGGCGGGCCTCTTCGTAGCGATCGCGATAGGCACGCTGGCGCGCGGCCTCTGGCGAGATGTCGAAGCCGGGATCGACGGCCTTGAGCAGGAGCAAGCTCTCCGAAGCGCGCTCCAGGTCGGGCCGGGCGGCCCGGTAGGCGCTGTAGTATTCGAGAGCAGAGCGCTGGGCCGCCGGGCCGAGCCGTGCGCCGAGCTCCTGCTCGAGCCCCTCGTAGTCGGCGCGGCTGTCCCGGAACAGGCGCTCGCGGTCCACCTTCACGAGGGCGTAGAAGGCCTCGCCCGCAAGATCCGTCTCGAGCACTTCGTAGCCGCGAAAGGTGCGGTCGCGAACCCGCAGCTCGAGGTCGTTCTCGATGCGCTCGTCGAGGACCTGATCCCGCCACACGGTGTGCTCGACGTACTTCGCGCGAACCGAGACCGCGAGCTTCGCCCCGATGTCCGCGAGAGCCGCGGACTTGGCGCCGGGCAGGTTCGCCCCCGCGCCGACACCGAAGAGCGCCATGTGGGAATCGCGGGGAGGCTCGAGGTACCAGCTCGGAGGTTGCGGCACGCTGGCCGCCGGCGGCGCCGCGTAGTGGGTGCCCGCACAAGAGAGCAGCGCCGGTGCCAGAAGGCAGAGCAGCACGAAAGATCGGGTCACCATGAACGCTTGGGGGGAACGTCCACGCATGAAGCCAGTGTAGCCCCAGCGCGGGGCGGCCGTCAGCCGCAGGGCACCAGGGGCCGGCAATCGGCACTCCCTGGAGGGATCGAGTAGGCTCTCTCCGACTTCGATTCGACCCCGAGACAGAGGAAACGCGATGGTCTCCGAGATCTTCGACCCGGGCCGCTGGCGGGCGGTGCCGGGCCTCGACTTCAGCGACATCACCTACCACCGCTGCGTCGATCTGGGGGTGGTGCGGATCGCCTTCGATCGCCCGGAGGTGCGCAACGCCTTCCGGCCCCACACGGTGGACGAGCTCTATCGGGCCCTCGACCACGCACGACAGTGGAGCGACGTGGGCTGCGTGCTGCTCACCGGCAACGGTCCCTCACCCAAGGACGGCGGCTGGGCCTTCTGCTCGGGCGGCGACCAGCGCATCCGGGGCAAGGACGGCTACAAGTACGAGGCCCCGAACGAGGGAATGGACGAGGCAGAAGGAGAGGCCGGTCCCGATCCGGCGCGCCTGGGACGACTCCACATCCTCGAAGTGCAGCGCATGATCCGCTTCATGCCGAAGCCGGTGATCTGCGTGGCGTCGGGCTGGGCGGCCGGCGGCGGCCACAGCCTGCACGTGGTGTGCGACCTCACCATCGCGAGCCGGGAGCACGCCGTCTTCAAGCAGACCGACGCGGACGTCGCCTCCTTCGACGCGGGCTACGGCTCCGCCTATCTGGCGCGCATGGTCGGGCAGAAGAAGGCGCGCGAGGTCTTCTTCGTCGGCGGGGACCACGACGCCGAGGCCGCCGCCGCCATGGGGATGGTGAACGCCGTGGTGCCCCACGCGGAGCTCGAGAGCTTCGCTCTGGACTGGGCCAGGGAGATCGTGACCAAGAGCCCCATGGCGATTCGCATGCTCAAGTACGCCATGAACATGGTGGACGACGGCCTCGTGGGGCAGCAGCTCTTTGCCGGCGAAGCCACACGCCTGGGCTACATGACCGACGAGGCCCAGGAGGGCCGCGACTCCTTCCTCGAGAAGCGCCCCAAGGACTTCACGAAGTTCCCCTGGCACTATTGACCCGACGCGCCTGCGGCGGGCCTATCGAAAGCGCCTGCGGCGGGCCTATAAGGAGCACCTGCGGCGGGCCTATAAAAAGCACCTGCGGCGGGCCTATAAAAAGCGCCTGCGGCGGGCTTATAGAAAGCTGAGCCAGGCCTGGTGCTTGGAGTCCTTGCCCGCGACCAGATCGAAGAATGCGGCTTGCAGCGCCTCGGCGACGGGTCCGCGCTTCCCCGCGCCGATGCGGCGATGGTCGAGCTCGCGGATGGGCGTCACCTCGGCGGCCGTTCCGGTGAGGAAGATCTCGTCGGCGATGTAGAGATCGTCCCGGGTCAGCTGCCGCTCGACAACCGGGATGTCACGCTCCCGCGCCAGCTCGATTACCGTGGCCCGGGTGATCCCGTCGAGTACGCTGTACAAGGGAGGCGTGTGCACCGCGCCGTCCCGCACCACGAAGACGTTCTCGCCCGAGGCCTCGCTCACCAGGCCCTGGGTGTCGAGCATGATGGCCTCGTCGAAGCCGTCGAGCAGCGCTTCGCGCTTGGCGAGGATCGAGTTCACGTAGTCGCCGCAGGTCTTTCCATTGGTCATCTTCGCGTTCACGTGATGCCGCGAAAAGGTGGAGACCTTCGCGCGGATGCCCCGCTTCATGCCGTCCTCGCCGAGATAACTGCCCCACGGCCAGGCGACGATCGAGACGCGGATCTTGTTGTCACCCGGATGCAGGCCCATGGCGCCGTCCCCGATGAAGACCAGGGGACGTACGTAGCCCTCTTCGAGCCCGTTGCGCCGCAGGGTCTCGAGAATGGCCTCGTGGACGACGTCCCGCTCGAAGGGGATCTCGAGCAGATTGATGTGCGCCGATTCGTAGAGGCGCCGAACGTGCTCGGGAAGTCGAAAGACCGCCGAGCGGCCGTCCGCGCCCTTGTAGCAGCGGATGCCCTCGAAGACACCGAGTCCGTAGTGCAGGGTGTGGGTGAGAACGTGAACCGTGGCGTCGGCCCAGGGAAGGAACTCCCCGTCCATCCAGATCGTCTCGCCGCTCACGCCCCCGGTCGCGCCTTTCTTCCCCTCGCCCTTCCCCTCGCCCATGATCGACTCCTCCGCCCGGCCTCACCGGCGGAAGAGTCGCCCGATAAGCCCCTTGTTCTTCGCGCGACGCATGTTCAGGAGGCGCAGCTCCCGCATGGCCTCCACGCTGTCGGGCCTGATCTGCACGACGTGGGTGAACATCTTCTCGGCAGCCTCGCTGCGACCCATCGCCTTGTAGAGCCGGCCGAGAAAGAGGTAGGGCTTCTCGTGGTCGCGCGCCAGCTTGATCCCCCGGCGCACGTGCTCGATCGCCTCGCCGATCATCACCGAGTCGTCCGGATGGATGAGGTGGAGGCACCAGCCGTAGTGAGCATGGTACTCGCCCTCTTCGGGGTTGTGCTCCACTGCCTTGCCGAGGTGCATCAGGGCGAGCTCGTACTGCCGCTTGCGAACGAGGGCTTCACCCTTCTGGAACTCGGTCTCCGCCGCCAGGGCGCGACGCCCCTCTTCCTCCTTCGCGACCCGGCGTTGGTCCTTGCGCAGCTCGACGTCGTAGGCGAGGCGGCGCTTGGGGTCCAGCAGCGTTTCATAGGCGGCATCGACGATCTCGCAGACCTCGTCGGCGAGCCGCCGCACGGAGCTGCTCGCGTCGTGGTAGCGGTCGGGGTGGACACGAGGGGCGAGATCCTCGTAAGCGGCACGCAGCTTCGCCTCGTCGCAGGGTCGCTCGACCCCGAGCATCTCGTAGTAGTTCTGCTGCCGCAGCCGCTCCGCGCGTGCGGCCAGCTCCGCGCGCAGGGCCCGGTCATCGCCCTGGACCGGCGGTCCGGCCTCGACCGCAGGCTTCCGCGCCGGCTTGCGACAGGGTTTCGCGGACGGCACCGGCTTCACAGGCGCCGCTGGCTGCGCCTGCAGCTCGAGGAGCCCCGTCATCAGCAGAGCGTAGATCGTGCGACGCGCGCGTTCGTCGGCGCCACGGGTGAGCGCGGCCACGCTGCGGGATCCATCGAGGCTGCCGAAGTGCTTGGCCTCGATCGGGCTCAGCGCAATCTCCTGGAACCGGTAGAAGGGGCTCGCGGCCAGCGCGACATAGCCGGCGCCATTCTGCTTCAGGTAGCCGTCCACGCTCCCGAGCGGATAGCGCTCGCGCACACCAAGGAGGATGATATCGGCTGGGCTTCGCTTCAACGCAAGGGCGTTGCCGCCCTGCACGCGCTTGCCCCGCTCCAACCTGAAGCGTCCTTCCTTCCATTCGAAGATCTCGAAGAGCTTCTCGAGGGCCTGCTGGCGCAGCGCCGTGGCGATCTCCTCCTCGTCCATGACCTCCATGGCGACGAGGATCTCGCCCTGCGGCCCCTCGCCCTTCTTCATCCGCGCGAGGGACTCCCGGAACTGATTCTGATCCAGACGTCCGTGGGCCATCAGGTAGTTGCCCAGGCACTCGTCGACGAGGTTGGACTTGACCTTCACGGGATAGCCATCGCGCAGCTGCAGAGCCTTGCGCTTCTTGCCGCTGGAGAGCAGCAACACACCTGACGCGCGTAGGCCGTGGAGGTGGTGGAGCAGGTGGGGAAGCGGCACCTCGGCGAAGCTTCCCGTCATGGGAGCGGCGCCGGCGCTCTTACCGGTCCGGCGCTTCATCTGACGCTGGGGCTCACTCTTGACCCGCGGCGGCGGGCTCTTGAGATGCGTCGCGATCTCGCTCAGGAGCAGGTCCAGGGGCACCGGCTTGGCGAGGAAGGCCTCGGCGAACAGGGACTCCGCCCGCTCCCGGTACTGGGGGGTGATGCGGCAGTTGCTGAGCAGCACCACGGGAACATGGCCCCAGGCCTCCTCTTGGGAACGGAGGCTCTGCATCACCTCGAATCCGTCGCGGCGGGGCAGGCTGACGTCGAGGAGGAGCTCGTCGGGGCGCGCCTCGGCAATCGCACGCAGCGCCTGCTCGCCGTCGTGTACGACCGTCACGCGGTATCCCTCCCCCGCGAGGGCCTTCTGATAAATCTGTGCGAGATCGCGGTCCTCCACCGCGCAGAGAACCGTGGGCTGATGCATGCGCAGCTCCTCGATCGGGTATATCGACCCGGAGTGGGGCAACTTGACTACACCCCGAACGAGATACGGAGGTGGCTGAGGAGACCTTCCCTATCTCTCGGCACGCCTCCCCGGCGGAAATGTGAACGTGATCACAATTCCGCCTGGAGTCCCAGAAATCTGCCGGGGGCGGACAGCGCTCAGTCGCTGGGGGCAAGGGCGCGAACGCTGGCGACCGTGGGCGGACGGGCCAGGCCGCGCTCGGTCACGATGGCGGTGACGAGGCGGGCCGGCGTCACGTCGAAGGCGGGGTGCCGCACGGGCACCCCCTCCGGCACCAGGGTGCGGGCGCCGATCTCCGCGACCTCCCGGCGGCCGCGCTCCTCGATGGGGATCGCGTCGCCGTTCGCCGTCGCGAAGTCGATGGTGCTGAGGGGCGCGGCGACGTAGAAGGGGATCCCGTGCTCCTTCGCGAGCACCGCCAGGCCGTAGGTTCCGATCTTGTTCGCCACGTCGCCGTTGGCCGCGATGCGATCCGCGCCGACCATCACCAGGTCCACCTCCCCGCACTGCATCAGCCAGGCCGGCATGTTGTCGGTGATGACCGTGACCGGAATCCCATCCCGGTCCAGCTCCCAGGCGGTGAGCCGCGCGCCTTGGAGAAAGGGCCGGGTCTCGTCGGCCAGCACCGTGACGCTGCGCCCGGCCTCTGTGGCCGCCCGCACCACGCCCAGGGCCGTCCCATAGCCGCCGGTCGCGAGGGCGCCGGCGTTGCAGTGGGTGAGGATCCGGCTGCCGTCGGGCACCAGCTCGAGGCCAGCGGCGCCAATGGCCCGACAAGTCTCGACGTCCTGGTCGAGGATGCGGCGCGCCTCCGCGACGAGGCCGGCGCGCAGCTCGGCCACGCCGGCTCCCGCCCCATCGGCCAGCCCGCGCCAGCTCTCGCGCATGCGCTCCAGGGCCCAGAAGAGGTTCACCGCGGTGGGCCGGGTGCGGGCCAGGCGCTCGGAGGCCGCCTCGAGATCGTCCACGAGATCCGCGACCTGCTTCGCCTCGCTCACCACGGCGGCCCGGGCGATCCCCATGGCGGCCGCACAGCCGATCGCAGGGGCGCCGCGCACCACGAGGTCCTCGATCGCCCGGGCGATCTCTTCCACGCTGCCCAGGGTGAGGTAGAGCTCCTGGCCGGGGAGCAGCCGCTGGTCGAGCATCACCACGCCCTCGTCACTCCAGCGCAGGGTGAACCAGTCGGTCGCCACGCCCCTACCCTGCGAGCTTCGCTTCGAGGAGCCGCTTGACCTCTGCCGCGTTGGCCTTGCCCTGGGTGCGCTTCATCACCTGACCCATCATGAAGTTCAGCACCTTCTTGTCGCCCTCCCGGAAGCTGGCGACGGACTTGGGGTTCGCGGCGATGACTTCGTCCACGGCGCCCTCGATGAGACCCGTGTCCTGAACCGCCTCGAGGCCCCGGGCCTGCATGATCGCCTCGGGATCGCCGCCCCCGTCCGCGAGCTCGGGAAAGATCTCCCGGGCGCTCTTGGCCGTGAGGCGACCCGAATCGACCAGCTTCACCAGCGCGGCCAGGGCCCCGGGCTCGAGCGCGAGGGCGTCCACCTCGACCTCGCGCTCCTTGAGCAGGGCCAGGAGGTCGCGCAAGACCCAGTTCGCGATCTTCTTCCCTCCGCCGTGGATCTTCGCGGCCTCTTCGAAGAAGGCCGCCAGCGGCCTGCTGGAGGTGAGGATCTCGGCGTCGTGGCGCGATAGGGCGTAATCGTCCTCGAAGCGAGCGCGCTTCGCGTCGGGCAGCTCGGGCAGCGCAGCGCGCACCCGCTCCACCTGCTCCGATTCGATGAGGAGCGGGATCAGGTCGGGATCGTCGAAGTAGCGGTAGTCGTCGGCGTTCTCCTTGAGGCGCAGCACCCGGGTGCGCCGTTTCACCGGGTCGTAGCCCATGGTGGCCTGCACCACCTCGCCGCCGTCGTCGAGGATCTCCGCCTGGCGCGTGATCTCCGCCTCGATGGCCCCCTCGACCATGGCGAAGGAATTGATGTTCTTGATCTCCGTGCGCGTTCCGAACGCTTCGCGGCCGACCGGCCGCAGGGAGACGTTGGCGTCGCAGCGGAACTGCCCCTTCTCCATGTCGGCGTCGGAGACTCCGACATAGCGCAGGATGGAGCGCAGCTTCTTCAGGTAGGTGACCGCATCTCCGGACGACCGCAGGTCGGGCTCCGAGACGATCTCGAGCAGGGGTACACCGGCGCGGTTCAGATCCACCAGGGTGTCGTCGCTGCCGGCGAGGGCCGGATCGTGAATGGACTTGCCCGCGTCCTCTTCCAGATGGGCGCGGGTGATGCCAATGCGCTTGATCTCGAACTCGCCTCTTGTTGCGCTCGAGGCCGCTTTCCCGCTCGAGGCCGCCTTCCCGCCTGCTACGGGGACCTCGATCTCCAGCCAGCCGCCGCTCACCGTGGGCTCCTCGTACTGGGAGATCTGGTAGCCCTTGGGCAGGTCCGGATAGAAGTAGTTCTTGCGCGCGAAGACCGAGCGCCGGTTCACGGTGCCGTTGATCGCCAGACCGAGGCGGATGGCGAGCTCGATCACCGCCACGTTGAGCACGGGCAGCACGCCGGGTAGCGCCAGGTCGATGGGGTGGACGTCGTGGTTGGGCTCGTCGCCGTAGCGCACCGGCGCCGGACTGAAGAGCTTCGACTGGGTGCGCAGGTGGGTGTGCACCTCGAGACCGATCACGACCTCGTAGCGCTCGCGGGGGTGGAGGCTCATGCAGGCTCCCCGGCGCGGCGCAGGTGGTGATCCGTGCGCCGCTGGTAGGCGTCGGCAACCCGCAGCAGGGTGGCCTCGTCGAGGGGCCGGCCCAGCAGCTGCAGGCCTGCCGGCAGGCCGCGCACCAGGCCGCAGGGCAGGGAGATGCCCGGAATACCGGCCAGGTTCGCCGACACCGTGTAGACGTCAGACAGGTACATGCTCAAAGGGTCGGCGCTCTTCTCTCCCAGGCGGAAGGCCACCTCGGGGCTCGTCGGCGTGGCGATGAGATCGCAGCCCGCGAAGGCCTCGTCGAAGTCGCGACGCAGCAGGGTCCGCACCTGCTGGGCCTTCTTGTAGTAAGCGTCGTAGTAGCCCGCCGAGAGCACGTAGGTGCCCAGGAGAACGCGGCGCTTCACCTCGTCGCCGAAGCCCTCGGAGCGCGAGCGGCGGTAGAGGTCGTCGAGATCCTTCACCCCCTCGGCGCGGCGGCCGTAACGCACGCCGTCGAAGCGCGCGAGGTTGCTCGAGGCCTCCGCGGTGGCGACGAGGTAGTAGGCCGCGATGCCGTAGCGGGTGTGGGGAAGCGAAACCTCGACGGTGCGTGCACCCGCAGCCTCGAGCTCGGCGACGGCCGCGCGCACCGCCGCGAGCACCTCCGCGTCGGCCCCCTCCGCGACGAAGTACTCCCGGGGCAAGCCGATGGTGAGCCCCTCGACGGATCCGCTGAGGGCCGCGGCGTAGTCGGGCACTGGGGCCGGGAGCGAGGTCGAATCGCGCGGATCGTGGCCCGCGATCGCCTCGAGGAGCCAGGCGCAGTCTTCGGCGCTCGCCGCGAAGGGGCCGATCTGGTCCAGCGAGGACGCGTAGGCGACGAGCCCCCAACGCGACACGCGACCGTAGGTGGGCTTCATGCCCACGACCCCGCAGAAGCTGGCCGGCTGGCGAATGGAGCCGCCCGTGTCGCTCCCCAGCGCCATGGGGACGATGCCCGCCGCCACCGCGGCCGCGGGTCCGCCCGAAGAGCCGCCGCAGGTCCGCTCGGGATCCCAGGGATTGCGACTGACCCCGTGAACCGAGTGCTCCGTCGATGACCCCATGGCGAACTCGTCCATGTTGGCGCGACCGAGGATGATGGCGCCGGCCGCGCGCAGCCGTTCGACCACCGTGGAGTCATACGGAGAGACGAAGCCCTCGAGGATGCGGGAGGCACAGGTCGAGGGCTCCCCCTGCTGCAGCACGTTGTCCTTGAGCACGATCGGAATGCCGTCGAGGCGCGAGCGGGGCTCGCCCGCCGCGCGGCGGGCATCCGCCTCGGCGGCCTCGGCCCGGGCGGCCTCCTCGCGCAGGCCCACCATCAGCCGGAGCCGATCGTGCAGGGCGGCGCCCCGCGCCAGCGCCGCGTCGACGAGCTCCCGGGATGAAAGCGCACCCGCGTCGAGATCCCTGCGCAGCGCCGCGAGGCTGCGCGACTCCCCGGCCATCAGCTTCCGTCCCCCTCGTCGTCGATCACCTTGGGGACCACGAAGGCCGTGCCGGCGCGCTGGGGCGCCCCCCCGACGGCCAGCTCGGGGTCGATGCCGGGGACCGCCTCGTCCTCGCGCACGGGAGTATCCAGCGGGATCGCGTGGGCGGTGGGCTCGATCCCCTGGGTGTCGAGCTCCTCGAGGGTCGCGACGTAGTCGAGGATCTGGTCCATGTCCCGAGCCATCTGACGGACCTCGTCCTCGGAGAGGGAAATCCGCGCCAGGCCCGCGATGTACTGAACCTCGTCGGGGGTGATTCTCGCCATCGCGGCAGCTTAGCATTCGCCTGCGCTGGCGAGCGTGCTGGCCCGCCAAGCTGCTAGGATCGGACCCTTATGACTGAACAATCGGATCAATCAGAACAATCGGATCAATCGGAACAATCGGAACAATCCGAGCAATCGGACAAATCAGAACTCTTCGCCCAGCTCTCCGAGGACCTCCAGGCTTCGATCCGGGATCTCGGCTGGACCCAGCCCACCCCGGTTCAGGAAAAGGCCGTGCCGCTCATGCGCGCGGGCCACGACCTCATCGTCCAGGCCATGACGGGCAGCGGCAAGACCGGCGCCTTCGCGATCCCCATCGTCGAGGCCGTCGACACCTCCATACCCGCCGTCCAGGCCCTCGTCATGGCTCCCACCCGGGAGCTCGCGGCCCAGGTCGCCGAGGAGACGGCGGTCATCGGCCGGCACCGGGGCGTGCGCACCCTCGCGGTCTACGGCGGCGTCGGCTACGGGCCCCAGCTCGAGGCCCTCGAGGCGGGCGCCCACATCGTGGTGGGTACCCCCGGCCGCATCCTCGACCACCTCTCCAACAAGCGCATGAACGTCGACAACGTGAAGGTGCTCGTCTTCGACGAGGCCGACGAGATGCTGTCCCTGGGCTTCTGGCCGGACATGCGCGAGATCGCGGGCTACCTCCCCAAGGAGCGCTGCTCGCATCTCTTCTCCGCCACGATCCCCGAGAAGGTCCGCTCCCTGGCGCGCTTCTTCCAGCGCGACGACGCCCAATTCGTCACCCTCGACGCCAACCAGATGGCGCCCCAGCAGATCGAGCACTTCTACTACGTGTGCACGGCCTCCCAGAAGGAGGCCAACCTCGCCCAGGTCATCGAGTACGAGGACCCCGAGAGCGCCATCATCTTCTGCAACACCAAGGCGGACGTGCGCTTCATCACGAGCTACCTGCAGAAGCGCGGAATGAACGCGGACCAGATCTCGGGGGACCTCACCCAGGTCGCGCGGGAGATCGCGATCCAGAAGATCAAGTCGGGGCAGCTGAAATTCCTGGTCGCCACCGACGTCGCCGCCCGGGGCATCGACATCAGCGACCTCAGCCACGTGATCGCCTACGCGACCTCCGACTCGCCGGAAGTCTACGTCCATCGCACGGGACGCACCGGCCGGGCGGGCAAGGCCGGTGTGGCGATCTCTCTCGTATCGGGACTCGACATCGGCAACTTCCGCCATATGCAACACGTCAACAAGATCAAGGTGGCGGAGCGCAAGCTCCCCAGCGAGAAGGACATCCTCAAGCGCATCACCGAGCGGCTGACGGTGAAGGTCGAGCAGGAGATGCGCGCCATTCCCGCCGCCGAACGCAGCATGCAGGTCGATCGCCTGATTCCGGTCGTCGAGTCCATGGCGAAGACCCAGGAGGGGCGCCTCGACCTGGCCGGCATCCTCGCCGCCTACCTCGCCGAGCATCGCCCCGAGACCACGGTCACCGAGGCGGACACCGCCGCGGGCCGATCCCAGGCCCAGGAGGAGTCCGCGGGCGGGGGCCGAGACGGCTCCAAGGAGGAGCGTCCCAGGCGACGCCGTGGCGGCGGCGGTGGCGGCGGCGGTGGCGGCGGCCGGCGCAGTGGCGGCGGTGGCGGTGGCGGCCGGGGCGGTGGCGGTGGCCGGGGCCGACGAGGGCACAGCCGCAGCGAGTAGCCGAGCGCCGCCGAAGGCGCGATCGCCCTGGCAATGCAAAGCATTGCCCGCCGAGCGCCGAAGGCGCGAGGGCTAGAGCTGGATCAGGCCGAGGCTCGCAGCGCTCGCCCCTTCGCTGCGCAGCGCGACGCAGAGGCTGCGCTGGGCGGAATCGAGGACGACCAGCCCACCCGCTGCGTCCGGAATTGCGTCGGCGAGGCCTTCGAGCTTCGAGCCCCCTTCGGCGCGCTGGCCGGCGCGCAGCTCGTCGGCGAGATCGCCCTTGGCGACTCGGCCCAACACTCCTTCGCCCGGCCCCACGACCCGTCGCTCCTCGCCCCGCATCTCCACGGCCGCCATGCCGCCCGAAGCATCGGCGAGGATCAGGGCCAGCTCCCCGGACGCCGGCCGCTTGGAGCACCAATCGATGCACCCTTCCAGGTCGGCAAAACGCTGAAGACACTCCTGGACGAGCAGCTCGGCGCCCGGGCCCGCCCCTGCGGCGCGCCCACGCAGGTCGCCGTCCTCGACGGACGCGGTGCCCAGCGGCGCCACCACCACCGCCACGCCCTCCTCGTTGACGCCCGCCACCGCACTCGCGAGCCAGGGCAGAGTCACCTCGACCGAACGAAAGCCGACCTCGGGGCAGCTCTTGCGAACGATCCACTGCAGCGCGCCGTCGCCCCGGGCCGCCAGCCCCCGCGCGAGCACGGGCCCCTTCGCCTCGGCGCCTCCGCCCAGGGCGGCGACCGACGGAAAGAGCAGGCCCGCGCGTCCGGCACCGCTTCCCGAGCCGGCGAGGGAGAGGGTCATGACGGCTTCCAGCGAGACGCCCGTGCCCCGGGCAATGCCCGCCATGCGTTCGGAGAGATGGGTGTAGTGACGGATGATCTCCCGCCCCGCCCCCTCGCCGAGGACGCGGCCGGCGGTCAGAGGCATCAGCCCGGGCAACCACGATCGCTCCAGACGCACGCCGCCGCACTCCAGCGCGTCGCGCACCGCACCGCGGAAGGCGAGACCCTGGCACTTTCCCATCGTGCGGGGATCCCCCGCACACTCGATCAGGTTGTCCATGGAAGGGGACCTCAGGCCGGGTTCTTCACGAACAGCACTTCGTTGAGGGAGCCCGTCCGGTAACCCTCGAGGTCCAGCGAGACCCAGCGAAAGCCCAGGGGCTTGAGGGCCTCCACCATGGCCAGGGCGAGCTCGGGGGAGTGGGCCCGAGCGAGCTCGTCTCGGGCCACCTCGATGCGAGCCAGCTCGCCGTGGTGGCGCACCCGGACCTGTCGGAAGCCCAGCTCGCGCAGGCGGCGCTCGGCCTCCTCGACCTGGGAGAGCCGCTCCGCCGTGACCTCGGTGCCGTAGGGAAGACGGGAGGCGAGACACGCCGAGGCGGGAAGCTCCGCGGTGGGCAGGCCGGCCTCTCGGGAGAGCGCCCGGATCTCCTCCTTGCCGAGGTCGGCGTCGAGGAGTGGGGACAGCACGCGATGCTCGTCGGCGGCCCGGTGCCCGGGCCGGAAGTCGCCGCGATCGTCGGTATTGATCCCGTAAGCCAGGGCGTCGAAGTCGAGCTCCTCGAGCAGGCCGTCGAGGCGGCGGAAGAGCTCGCTCTTGCAGTGGTAGCAGCGGTCGGGACGGTTGGCGCGATAGTCCTCGCTCTCCATCTCCGCTGTGTCGACGAAACGGTGGGGAATGGAGAAATCGAGGGCGACCTTCTCCGCCATGTCCCGGTGAGAGCCGGGATACGAGGGAGAGAGGGCGGTGACGGCCAGGCAGTCGTCGCCCAGGGCCTCTCGCGCCGCATAGGCGAGGTAGCTGGAATCCACCCCGCCCGAGAAGGCGACGATCACGCGCCCGGCCCCACGCAGACGCTCGCGCAGTGCCGCGGCCTTGGCTTGCAGCTCGGAAGAAAGGCCCGTCACCACTTCAGGTTACGAGCCCACCCGTAGGGGGTCAAGCTGGGCGCCACGCGGACCGCTCAGACCGGGCAGGCCCTCTCGATAGTAGATATGATGGGCCGCGGAGGGGGGAGATCGATGGCGAAGCTACGCGTAGGGCTGCTCTTTGGCGGACGCTCGGTCGAGCACGAGGTATCCGTCACGTCCGCGACGTCGATTCTCGAAGCCCTCGACGCATCGCGCTACGACGTCACCCTCATCGCCATCGATCACGCCGGGACCTGGCACGCGGGGTCCCGCGAGCTCCCCCCGGAGGCGATCCTGGAGGAGCCGGAGGTAGTCCTGCCGGCGGCTCCCGGGGGCGAGGTCCTGGCCCCGCCCGGCGGCGCTCCGGCGCTCGCGGGCGGCGTCGTCGCGCAGCTCGACGTGATCTTCCCCATCGTCCACGGGCGCGGCGGCGAGGATGGCTGCCTGCAGGGCCTACTCGAGCTGGCCGGGGTGCCCTACGTCGGCTCGGGGGTTCTGGGCTCCGCGTTGCAGATGGACAAGGACGTCGCCAAGCGGCTGCTCGCCGCGGCGGGGCTACCCGTCGTGCCGTGGGTGACGCTGCAGGGAGAGGAGCTGCAGGAGGGACGGCGCGAAGCGCTGGCGAGCCGGGCGGCCGAGGAGCTGGGACTGCCGGTCTTCGTCAAGCCCGCCAACTCGGGCTCCTCGGTGGGCATCCACCGGGCCGAGGACGCCGGCGCCGTGGCGAGGGCCGTCGCGGACGCGGCGCGCTACGACAGCAAGGTCGTGATCGAGCAGGCCGTCGACGCCCGGGAGATCGAGGTCGCGATCATCGGCAACGACTCGCCCGAGGCATCCATTCCCGGCGAGATCCGCACCCAGAGCGCCTTCTACGACTACGAGGCCAAGTATGCCGACGAGAGCACGGAGCTCTGCATTCCCGCCGTCCTCTCGGACGAGGCCAGCGAGCGCCTGCGCGGTCTGGCGGTCGAAGCCTTTCGCGTGCTCGAAGGGCAGGGCCTGGGCCGGGTCGATTTCCTGGTGAGCCGCAGCGACGAACGCGAAGTCTTCATCAACGAGCTCAACAGCCTGCCGGGCTTCACCGACGGTTCCATGTATCCGCGGCTCTGGGAGGCGACGGGCGTCGCCTACCCCGCCCTCGTCGATCGCTTGATCGAGCTCGCCCTCGAGCGCCACCGCAGGCATTCGAAGCTGGTCACGCTCTTTCGCAGCGAAGGCTGATCTACTGAGCGGTTGAGCCGTCTGGGCTCTCTTCCGCGCTCCTCTCTCTTTCCCGCTCGCGCAGCTCGCGCCGGTCCTCGATCACGTAGCCCAGGGCGCGCAGCTGGTGCATGCGCATCTCGTCGATCTCGACTTCCTTGGGTCCGCCCCAGGTGGTGTTTTCTTCGCTCAGGAAGAACTCGATGTCCCGAGCGAGCGCGGCGACGAGGTCGGGCTGCTCCTCGGCGAGATCGTTTTTCTCCAACGGATCGGCATCGTGGTCGAAGAGCTTGGGCGGGCTGGCCCCGAAGTGCCACTCGATGTATCGGTAGGGTCCCTTCACCATGGCGACCACGGGCTTGGGCTCATCGCCCATCCGCCCCCAGCTCCGGTCCAGCTGGGAGAAGACCGGACGCTCGGCGAGCTGCTCGGCTTCTGCGGCCCGCACCGTGTGGCCACCGGCCCGCTCTACGAGGGGCACGAGGGAGCGGCCCTCCGCGCCCTCGAGGCTCGGCAAGCCCACGAGGTCGAGAACCGTGGGCCAGATGTCGACGTTGGCGACGGTCTCCTCCACCACGATCCCCGGCGCGAGGTCGAAGGGAAGCAGGACGACGAGAGGGACCTGCTGAACCTCGCGGTAGAGCGTTCGCGCGTGGCCCTCGCCCCCGTGCTCGAAGAAGGCCTCCCCGTGATCCGACGCGATGACCACGATGGTGCGGTTGCGAAGGTCGCGCTCCTCGAGGGCATCCATGATGAAGCCGATGTTGCGGTCGGTCCAGTGGATCGCGCTGTCGTAGAAGTCCGAGAAGGTCGAACCAAAATCCGGAGAGGTGTCGGCGTAGAGGTACTGGTGCACATCCATGTAGTGGATGTAGAGGAAGAAGCGCTCGCGCTGATAGGCCTCGATGAACTCGATGGCAGACTCGGTCGCGTCCGCGTCCGTCCCCATCAGGGCGTGGGACGAGGGGGTTTTGCGCTGGACTCCGGGCCGGCGGATCGGCGTGGGGCGAATGTAGAGGTCGAAGCCCTGATCGAAGCCGAAATTATTCGCCACCCAGCCGTTGCGCCAGATGCCTGCCGTGCGAAAGCCCGCCTGCTGGAAGAGCTCGGCCGGCAGCACGGCCTCTTCCGGGATCGCATGGGAGTAGTTCATGACGCCCGTCCGCTGGGGGTACATGCCAGTCCAAAGGGAGGCCATGGAGGCCTTGGTCCAGCTGGACTGGCTCTCGACCTTCGCGAAGCGGATGCCCTTCGACGCGTGAGAATCGAGAATCGGGGTCGTCGGGCGCGGGTACCCGTAGGCGCCGACGCGGTCCGCCCGCAGGGTGTCGACCAGGATGAAGATCACGTTGACGTCGTCGCGCGCGCGAATCCGAGCGATGTCTTCGGCGCTACCGAGCGCCCGCTCCTCAGGCGTGTAGACCCGAAACTGCGACACCGCGGCCGCGACGAGCAGCGCCGCGGCGAGAATGAAGAAGAGCCAGGGTGAATCCACGATCCTGCGCATGACGGGCGAGACGCCTCCAAAGCGAGCAGCCCACGGCAGTGGCGGGACAGGCGCGGATGTTAGCCCGAGGCCGGGCCAGCGCGAATCGGCAGCCAGGCGGCGGATCCAGGGCCTGGAACGGCGCTGGGAGCCGCGGCTCCGGCCATGGACTCACTCGCCAGAACCGGACTCACTTGCCGAAAAAGGAAAGGGCGGCCATCCCGAAGGATGACCGCCCGAATCCTTGCCGCGAATGCGACGTCCCGAAGGACTACTTGCGCATGCGCTTGCGGCCCACCACTGCCAGGCCAACGGCTCCCGATACGAGCAGGAGCATGGTTCCGGGCTCCGGCACGAACGAGATCTTCTTCTTGGCGATGGCCGGAATGCGGCCCACCAGACCACTCGTGTTCACACGCATGGGCGAGATCAGCGTCACCATCCCGTCCTGCGTGCTAGCCGCAGAAGTCAGGGAGTTGGTGCCGTTGACCGTCACGGTCTGGATCTCCTGGACCACGCCCGCAACGGTGACGTTCACCGCGTCGCCGTGCTGGTCCGGAGTCAGGTTGAGCGTGAAGATCGCGCCCGTCACGGTGCCAGCGCCGTGGCCGGTAACGACCAGGTTGGTCGAGATGCCCGTGATCCGGACGATGCCGGTCACGAAGGACATGGCGGTCAAGAGAATGTTGTTGTTCAACACCTGGGCCGTCGCCGTACCACCGGCAACCCCACCGACCGGGCTCAGGTCGATCGGAATCTGCAGACCCAGGGCATGAATCACCGCCTGGCCTAGCAGCGGCTCGTAACCGCCGAAGCAGGTGGCGTTGATGTCGTTGGGGTCACAGGTCGAACCGCCGTCGATGGGGTTCGCCACGGGGCCCCAGCCATCATGCATGTCACCGGACTGGTTCGTTACCGAGATCTTCACGTTGTTGATCAGCGGAATGCCGGTGTAGAACGCCGTGCCGGCACTGAAGCTCGTCGTCTGCCAGACGCTCGCGGTATCGGTGATCCGATGGCCACCCATGCCAAAGTTGGTCAGGGTCACGCTTCCACCGCTGGCTACCACGCCACTTCCCGCCGGAATCGAGCCGATCTGTATGGTGATCGTGCTGTTGGCCGGATCGAAAATACCCGCCAACGCGGTACCAGCCCCTAACACGACAGCAGAGGCTGTTAGAACACTTAACAGCTTACGAATCATATTGATTGCCTTCCTCTCGTTTCTTCGTTTCTCGGTTTCTCTTGCGATTTTCCAACTCACCAGCTGCCTGCAATCACCGACCCTGGGTCTTTCTCTGGGTCTGTCTTTGGATCTTTGTTACTTCCCGATCGGATCTCGCCGGACAGCGGCGACTTGCTTCGATCCTTGCAGCACCCTGCCGCAACGATCAGAATCCATCCAACACTGTGCACGACCTTGCGTGCCCATGGCAAGGAAAAAATTCACCACAGGGGCAGTAAATCTCGTTCCGGTGCCACGAGCATTGGAACTGCAAAGTGAATGCCAGATCGACCTGATTTTTGCTTCAGCATAAGGCGCTGATTCTATTGAGCTATTCGGATGCGAAGCGCTTCGACAGTAGGGAAAAAGTCCCGTTCGTGGAACAGCTCTTCCACTTTTGGGAAATCTCCTTTCCTCTTCATCAGCCTCCT
>JAFDEK010000025.1 GCA_019310385.1 Deltaproteobacteria bacterium | reverse complement strand
ATGCGGGAAGAATGAACTCAACGTCGAGCGCCGGCATGGGTCGCCCGGCGCTCGAGTGGACGGAGCCGCGTACGGCGAGATTGCCAAGCGAGCTGCCGGGAACGGCACAGCCAGCGATCCCGGCGAGCGCGAGTAGGGCCAGGACTGAATTCGCTACGGCTCGCACGTTCGCCCAACTAGTAGGAAACTGGATTCACTCTGCTTCCAGTCTCGTGATATTCGACACTGCAGTCAAGAGAAGTCCCCGGGCATCAAGCTCCTGACGCGCTCGGAGTTGCCATGTTCCAGTATCACGGCGTGCTCGCCGCCGTATCGAGATATCGCGGCATGCAGCGTAACCGCGCCGCCTAGGCGTCCTTCAAGTCCGCCACGACGTCCGCCCACTGGGTGGGGTCGGGGGCGCGGTTGTGGGTGAGGCTCACGCCGTCCGCGATGTCGTCGAGGCGCTGGTGGAGCTTGGCGGCGATCTCCTTGCGCGGACCCACGACGGCAAGGGTCTCGAGCACCTCGTCGTCGATGAGCTCCGTCATGTCGTCCCAGCGGCCCTCCTTCGAGAGACGGTTGAGCTCCTTGTGGACCTCTTCCCAGCCATGGCATGCCAGCGTGGGGAGATAGGCGGGCGTCGAGCCGTAGAAGGCGAGCTGCTTGCGGGCGGCGAGCTTGACGCGCTCGAACTCCTCTTCGCCGTCGGCCGTGACGGTGAGGGTCGCGCAGATGATCTCGATGTCCTCTCGCTTGCGGCCGCTCTTTGCGAGGCCCTGCTCGAGGGCGGGCATGGTGTTCTCCAGCAGCGACTTGCGGCTGTTGAAGGGGTGGGCGAAGAAGCCGTCGGCGGCCTCGCCCGCAACGGCGGTCATGAGAGGCCCGAAGCCACCGGTGAAGATGGGGGGCGGGCCGAAGGGGTTCGGGCCCGGGTCGAAGGCGGGGATCATGATGGTGTGGCGGTAGAACTCACCGCGGAAGTCGAGCTTCGCCTTCCCCTCCCAGGTGTCGAAGATGGCCTTGATGGCGAGGACGATCTCGCGCATGCGGGCCGCGGGCTTCGACCAGGGCATGGAGAAGCGCTTTTCGATGTGGGGCTTCACCTGGGAGCCCAGACCCAGGATGAAGCGCCCTCCGCTGATGACCTGCAACCCGTGGGCGAGGCTTGCCAGATTCATGGGGTTGCGCGCAAACGCGATGGCGATCGCCGTGCCGAGGCGCAGGCGGCTCGTGTTCTCGGCGGCCAGTACCAGGGGGAGAAAGGGATCGAGCTTGGCCTCGAAGCTGAAGGCGCCGTCATAACCGATCTCTTCCAGGTGGGCGAAGGTGGTTCGCGCATCGCGCGGGTCTTCCATGGGCGCGGTGGTGTAGATTTGCATCGCGGGTTCCTTCATGCGGATCGAGAGGAGCGAAGTATAGCGGCCCTGGCGCACCCCTACCCTGCTTCGGAGAAGCAGTGCCGCAAGTGATACCCTGCCCATGCGCGCCTCATGCACGAGCGCACACGAGGAGGAATCGAAATGCCCGCAACGACACCCCCCAACGGCATGCCCCGGATCGCTCCCAACGTTTTCTACGACGACCCTGCTGCAGCGCTCGACTGGCTCGCCAAGAGCTTTGGCTTCCAGCTTCGGATGTCGATGCCCGGACCCGACGGCAAGGTCATGCACGCCGAGATGGACGTCGAAGACAGCGTCATCATGCTGAGCCCGACGACCGACAAGGAGCAGTGGCGAAGCCCGAAGTCTCTCGACGGCTGTGTGACCCAGAGCCTCTACATCTACATCGATGACGTGGACGCCCACTACGGCATCGCGTACGCGGCCGGCGCGAAGATCCTCGCGGAGCCCGAAGAGATGTTCTGGGGCGACCGCACCTATATGGCGGAAGATCCCGAAGGCCACCGCTGGACCTTCGCCCAGCAGGTGCGCGTGGTCTCGCCGGAGGACATGAAGCCGCCCGCGTAGAAGCGGGGGCCGACCCTCTACTCGGCTTCGCGATTGAAGTGTGGCTTCCTCTTCTCGAGGAAGGCCTTGATCCCCTCGCGTTGATCTGGCGTTCCCATGGTGGCCAGAACCGCGCGTCGTTCGTCCGCGATGCTCTCGTCCAGTGACTTCTCGCTGGCGCCGACGACACAGCGGAGCATTTCGGCAACCGCGAGCGCGGGCATCTCCGCCAGCTCGAGTGCGAGATCCCGCGCCCGCTGAAAGAGCTCGCCGATCGGCCACACTTCGTTGACGAGGCCAATACTCAGCGCCTCGGGCCCCGAGATCTTCTTCGCTCGCAGAATCATGTCCAGGGCGTGGTCGCGCCCGACACAGCGAGTCAGACGCGCGCTGCCCCCCCATGCGGGCACGGTGCCCAGATCGAGCTCGGGCAATCCGATCCTGGCTCCCTCCGCGGCCGCCAGGCGGAAGTGACATGCAAGCGGGAGCTCCAGCCCTCCGCCAAGGCAGTAGCCGTAGAGAACGGCGACCACCGGTTTGGGAAGGTTCTCGATGGCGCTCAGGATCCGAAGGCGTTGATCGAAGAGGGCTTCGGGGCTTCCCAGCCGTGCGATTCCCTTCGGCAGCTGCTTGAGGTCCATGCCGACCGAGAAGTTCTCCTCGCCCGCACCGCGAATGACCACGGCCCGCACGCTCGGATCATCCGCCAGGCGTTCGATCTCGGCCTCCAGGGCATCCATGAACTCGAGGCTCATTCGGTTTCGCGGAGCATCATTGATCACGAGCGTCTCGACAGCGCCCTCGCGTTCGATGAGCAGCGGCCCCTCGCTCGTGCTTCCCTCAAGCGACATCAGTGTTCCTCCTATTCACGCACGACACGCTTGCCGGTCGCGTCGTCGAAGCAGTGCAGGGCTGCGCGCTTCAGAGCGAGAGACAGCTCATCGCCGATGGCGGGGGCCGCGTCGGGGGCGACGACCACGCGGACGAAGCTCCCCGACCCGCTGCGCGCATGCACGAGCACCGTGCTGCCCAGCGACTCCACCACTTCGACCTTCGCTCGGAGGTCGCCCTCCGCTCCGGGAGCCAGCACGAGGTCGTGGGGACGCACGCCGAGGCGCAGAGCGCGTCCGCGCTCGAGTGCGCCGGCCTCCGGCAGGGCGATCCGGAGCTCGTCGCACATGAAGCAAGGACCCCGCTCGTCGCCCCCGACCTCGCCCGAGAACCAGTTGATGGGCGGGCTGCCGATGAAGTCGGCCACGAAGAGGGTCGCCGGAGCGTCGTGGACCTCTGCCGGCGTTGCGAGCTGCTGCAGCTCCCCGTCGCGCAAGACCGCGATGCGATCGCCCAGGGTCAAGGCCTCCTCCTGGTCGTGGGTGACGTGGATCATCGTGACGCCGATCTCCCGCTTCAGACGCTGGAGCTCGGTGCGCATCTCGAGACGCAGGCGCGCGTCGAGGTTCGACAGGGGCTCGTCGAGGAGGAGCACCGCGGGCCGCGCGGGCTCGCCTTCCCCCTCGAGGCAGCGCGCGAGGGCGCGGCCGAGCGCGACGCGCTGCCGCTGGCCACCCGAGAGCTGCGAGGGCCTGCGCTCCAGCAGGGCGGCGAGGTCCAGCCGCTGCGCCACGGCCTCCACCCGCCCGCGGAGGGCTTCCCGCCCGCAGCCGCGCATGCGCAAGCCGAAGCCCAGGTTCTCGCCCACGGTCATGTGGGGATAGAGGGCGTAGCTCTGGAACACCATGGCGACGTTGCGCTCGCTGGCCTCGACGGAGGTCACGTCGTGCCCGTCGAAGAGGATGCGCCCCGAGCTCGGTGTATCGAGGCCAGCCACGAGACGTAGCGCCGTCGACTTCCCGCAGCCCGAAGGCCCCACGAGCACGAGGAGCTCGCGATCCTCGACCTCGAGATCGAGGCCGCGAAGCGCCACGTGATCGTTCGGATAGACCTTCCCCACCGATTCGAGCTGGATCGACGCCATCGCTAACCCTTTACCGCTCCCGAGGTGAGTCCCTGGACGATGCGGCGCTGGAAGACGAGCACGAAGGCCGCCACGGGCGCCACCGAGACGCTGGCCGCCGCCAGCACCTGCCCCCACGGCACCTGATACTGGCCGCGAAAGAGCGCGATCGCCACCGGAACGGTCTGCCGCTCCGGGCCGAGGGTGAAGTAGAGCGCGAAGAGGAACTCGTTCCAGCAGTACACGAAGGTCAGGATGGCGGTCGTCGCCACGGCGGGCGCCGTGATGGGGAGGATGACTTCGACGAGGGTTCGCAGCCGGCCAGCACCGTCGACCCGCGCGGCCTCCTCGAGGTCCGGCGGAAGCTGCCGGAAGAAGCCGACGAGCAGCCAGATCGCCAGCGGCATCGCGAAGGTCACGTAAGGGAGCACGAGGCCCGAATAGGTGTCGATGAGCCCGAGCCACCGCAGCATCAGGAAGAGGGGCGAGACAATGGACATCTGGGGAAACATCGCGATGGCGAGGATGAAGCCGAGCAAGAAGCCCTTGCCGCGAAAGTGCATGCGCGCCAACGCGTAGGCGCAGGTGGCGCCGAGCACCAGGGAGCACAGCGTCGTGGCGCCCGCCACCACGAAGGAATTGCGGATGGGCAACCAGAAGTTGCGCTCGCTGAAGAGCGCCCGGTAGTGCTCCAGGGTGAAGTGCTGGAGGGTGAAGCCGGCTCCCTCGCTCGCCGCGCCGCCCAGAGGCGCAACGCCGGGCGCGAAGAGAGCGCTCTCGGGCAGGAAGGAGACCGCGAGCATCCAGGCGAAGGGCAGCAGGATTCCCGCGAGCCCGACCAGCAGCAGCAGTCCCGCCGCGCCGCGGCTCATGTCAGCGCTCCTCCCGCAGCAGGTCCGAGCCGACCAAGCGGATGTACACGAAGGCGAGCAGCGAGGTGACGGCGAAGAGCAGTATGGAGAGCGCGGCCCCGTAGCCGAAGCGCAGCTCCTCGAACAAGGTCTGGAAGGCGAGCAACGCGATGGGCTCGGTCGCGCTCCCCGGGCCTCCGGTGGTGAGCACGTAGATGAGGTCGAAGACCCGGAAGGCGTCGAGGAGCCTGAAGACCAGGGCGACCAGCAGGGCCGGACGCAGACACGGCAAGGTGACGTGGACGAAGCGTCGCCAGGCGCCAGCGCCGTCCACCCGCGCCGCCTCCTCGAGCGCATCGTCGATGTTCTGCAAGCCTGCCAGGAGCAGCAGGGCGACGAAGGGCGTGGTCTTCCACACGTCGGCCAGGATGATGGGCACCCAGGCCAGCATCGCGTCGCTGAACCACGCGCGCGGCTCCACCCCGAAGCCGGCCAGGGTCGCGTTCGCGGGGCTCGCCGAGCCATCGAAGAGGAAACGCCAGAGCAGCGCGGAGACCACCGTGGGAATCGCCCAGGGGAGCAGGGCCGCGGTGCGCGCGGGACCGCGCCCGAAGCGCAGCTGGTGGAGGCCGAGGGCGAGTAGCAGCCCCAGCAGCAACTCGAGGGCGACGCTCACCACCGCAAAGAAGGCCGTGTGGGCGAGGGCCTGCCAGAAACGCGGCACCGCGAGCGCCTCGGCGTAGTTCGCGAAGCCCACGAAGGGACGTCCGCGCCAGGGCATCCGGAGATCGTGGAGGTGCAGGGAATCCCAGATCGTCCACGCAAGGGGGAGAAACGCGAAGGCGAGAATCACGAGGAGCGCCGGGGCACACAAGAGCCAGGCGAAGCGGGTATCACGCGTCATAGCGCCGACTCGGGTGCGGCAGGCTCTGACCCCGGCAGTCCGAAGCGCGCCAGGGCGCGGCGCATTTTCCGGGCCGCATCGGAGAGTGCGGCCTCGGGCTCCTGCTGCCCGCTCAGCGCCCGGTGCAGACTCAGCTGCAGGATCAGGGAGAGCTGCGTGTAGACGGGGGTCGCGGGACGCGCCACCGCGTGCTCGACGACGCGCTGAATGGACTCGGCGGGCATGGGGAGCGCGGCGCGCAGCTCATCGCGCTCGTAGAGCGAGGGACGCGGCGGCAGGTTTCCCGCCGCCCTGGCGCGCTCGATCATGCGATCCGGGTGGGTGAGAAACTCGATCAGGCGCCAGGCCTCCTCGGGTACATCGCTGCGGGCATTGATGGCAAGCTGGGCGCCGCCCAGGGTCGCGGCCGAGCGCCCCTGCTCGCCGGCGGGCATGGGCGCCACGTCGAAGCGGCCCGCGACCCGCGAATCGTCTCCGCGCTCCATCAGCGCATAGGCGTAGGGCCAGTTGCGCATGAAGAGCGCGCGCCCCATCTGGAACGCGAAGCGGGTCTCCTCTTCGTGCCAGGTCAACGATTCGCGGGGTGAGAGGCCCTGCTCGACGGCGTCACACAGATCCGTCAGGGCGCGCACGCCGGCCGGCGAGTCGACCGCGACGTCGCCGTTGCGATCGAGCATCGAGCCTCCATGAGAGGCGAGCAGCTCGAGGAAGACCGTAACGAGGCCCTCGTAGCGCGCGCCCTGCCACACCCAGCCGTAGCTCACCTGACCGGAGGCCCGAGCTTCGGCGGCGGCTGCCTTCAGCTCCGAGAGCGTGGCCGGCGCGGCATCGAGCAGGTCCGTGCGCCAGTAGAGCATCCCCACGTCGAGGAACCACGGCACGGCGTAGAGCTGACCCTGCCAGGTGTTGGCCTCCATGGTGGCGGGAAAGAAGTCTGCGTCGTCGCCCAGGCGTCCATCCAGGGGAAGCAGCCAGCCCGCAGCCGCGAACTCGGGCGCCCAGATCACGTCGAGCTGGAGGATGTCGGGATCCGGCGCCCAGGCGTTCAGCCACTGCACGTAGAGCTGATGGCGCTGGTCCGCGGCGTCGGGCGTCACGCGCTGCACGACGCGGATGTCGGGGTTCGCCTGCATGAAGCTCTGGAGCTGCGCGGCGAGGACCTCCGCCTCGGCGCCGACCGCGCTGCCGGGAAAGGTCACCACCGCGACCTCGTCTCGAGCATCGCGGCACCCACCTGCAAGGCAGCCACCCGCAAAGAGCAGAGCGATCGCCAGCCAGACCCTCGTCGCACGCGATGCCATGGCGGGCAAGGATACCCGGGCACGGCGGCGGCTCCATATCAGCTGTACGAGACCCGATCCCGGATGCGCCCCCAGCCCAGGCGGTCGAAGAGCCTCTCGACCTGCTCGCGGTCGGCGCCCGCGAGGGCGAGCTCGTCGAGCTTCCCCTGGACGCCGGGTACCTCGCGGACCACGGTGGCGAGCTCCTTGGTGCGCAGCGCCCGGTCGCGGTGGCGGGCGATCTTCTCCGCCAGGCCCTTCGCCCCCCGCACCTTCACGTCTCCCCACGCTGCGTGATCGCCGGGAATCTCTTCGATGGTCCCGAAGGCCGAGAGCAGCGCGCCCGCCGACTTGGGCCCCACCCCGGGCACGCCGGGCAGGTTGTCCACCGCGTCGCCCACCAGACCCAGGTAGTCCGGGATCTGCTCCGGGCTCACGCCGAACTTCTCCCGCACGCCGTCGGCGTCGAGAGTCCTCTCCTTGGCGAGGTCGTGGAGGAGCACCCGGCCGTCCTCGCGCACGAGCTGGGAAAGATCCTTGTCGCTCGTCACGATCACGACGTCGGCGCCCCCTTTGACGAGGTCCTCGGTCAAGGTGGCGATGAGGTCGTCGGCCTCGTACTCGGGCTTTGCGAAGACGGGCAGCCCGAGGGCGCTCGCCACCTCGAAGCAGAGCTCGAACTGGGGCTCGAGGTCGTCCGGGGTCTCACCGCGGTTCGCCTTGTACTCGGGCTCGATCTCGTTGCGAAAGCTCTCCATCGCGTAGTCGAAGCACACCGCGGCATGGCTGAGCCCGGGATCCGCGACGAGCTTGACGAGGGTGTTCGCAAACCCGTAGGCGGCGGCGGTGGGCGTGCCGTCCGCGGCCTCCATGTGGGGCATGGAGTAGTAGGCGCGAAAGATGTAGACGTGGCCGTCGAGGATGTGGACCACCGGGCGGCGGCGAGCCACGGCTCAGCTCCGCTCGTCCATCACGGCCTCGACGACGGTCTCCGCCGCGTGGTCCATGGCGAGGTCCCGGGCCGTGCCGTCGGCCCGGCGCCGTAGCTCCACCACACCGTCCGCGATCCCCTTCGGCCCCACGGTGACGCGATAGGGGAAGCCGATGAGGTCCGCGTCCTTGAACTTCACGCCGGGGCGCTCGTCGCGGTCGTCGAGAATGACGTCGATCCCGTCCCCCCGCAGCGCGTCGTAGATGCGCTCGGCGACCTCCATGCACTCGACCTGCTTCGGCTTGACTACGGTGATGACCACCTCGTGGGGCGCGATGTTGACGGGCCAGATGATCCCCGCCTCGTCGTAGCTTCCCTCGACGACCGCCGCCATGTTGCGCTCGATCCCGATGCCGTAGGAGCCCATGATGACCGGGCAGGCCTTGCCGTTGGAGTCGAGGACGCTGGCCCCCATGGCCTCGCTGTACTTGGTGCCCAGCTTGAAGATGTGGCCCACCTCGATGGTCTTCTGCACAGCGAGGGGCTTGGCGCACATGGGGCAGCCTTCGCCATCGCCGACCTCGCGCAGATCGAGCCAGCCCTTCACGTCGATATCCCGCTCGACGTCGACTCCGCGCAGATGGAAGTCGTCCTCGTTGGCGCCGGTAGTCATGTTCCGGCGCCCCCGGAGCGATTCGTCGGCAACGATGAAGTGATCCGTCACCCCGACGCCGCCGAGGCTGCCCGGCAGCGCACCGAGAGCCTCCCGGATCTCCTCGGGACGGGCGGGCCGGATCTCCTCACCCTCGATGGAGTCGGTGACCTTCTGCTCCACGAGGGTGTCGCAGCCGCGCACGAGCAGGAGCACCGCCTTGCCGTCCACCATGTAGACGAGAGTCTTGATCTGCCGCTCCGCCGGCGCGCCGCCCTCGAAGTCGACCAGATCGTCGATGGTGCGCACGCCTGGCGTCGCGAACTTTTCCGGCGCGTCGGGGCCCGCTTCGTCTTCGGCCGGTGGCAGGACGCTCGTCGCCTTCTCGGTATTGGCCGCGTAGCCACAGGCCTCGCAGCAGGCGATCCAATCCTCGCCCGCGTCGCTGCGCACCATGAACTCCACCGACTCGCTGCCCCCCATGGAGCCCGAGCTGGCCTCGACCGCGATCGTGTCGAGGCCCAGGCGCTTGAAGATCCTGCGGTAGGCGTCGAAGTGCTGGTCGAAGGCCCGGTCGAGCCCTGCGCGGTCGACGTCGAGGGAGTAGGAGTCCTTCATGGTGAACTCGCGAGTCCGCAGGACACCGCTCTTGGGCCGGGCCTCGTCGCGGTACTTGGTGTGGATCTGGTACCAGATCTGCGGAAGCTGCTTGTAGGAGCGCAGCTCCGCGGCGTGGTGGGCGAAGACCTCCTCGGCCGTCATGCCGAGGCCCACATCCGAGCCTCGGCGATCCTGGAAGCGGAACATCTCGAGCCCCATCGCGTCCCAGCGCCCGGAGCGCTGCCACAGCTCCGCGGGATGCAAGCTGGGGAGCCGAAATTCCTGGGCCCCGATCTCGTTCATCTCGTGGCGCACGATCTGGGTGACCTTGTGCACCACGCGATAGCCGAGGGGCAGCAGGGTGTAGATGCCACTCATGATCTGGCGCACGAAGCCCGCGCGCACCAGGAGCTTGTGGCTCACCGCCTCGGCGTCGGCGGGGTCGTCGCGATGGGTGGGCAGAAAGGACTTCGACCAGCGCACGGCACTTCTCCTGAAATTTCTGTTCCTGGGATCTCTGCTGGATCGGCGGCGGCCGTAGGATAGCGCGGGCTCTTCAGAAGGGCGTGCCGCGTTCCAATGCGAAGGGCGTGAAGGCGGCGCTCAGCCGATCCGTCAGCGGGTGCGAGCCGGGCTCTCCGATGGGCGCGCCGTCCAGGGTGGCAACCGGCACCACCCGGGCGCCCGTGCCCGTGAGAAAGACCTCGTCGGCATCGAGCAGATCGAAGCGGCCGAGGGTGCGCTCGTGCGTCGCGATCCCCTCGGCGGCGGCGATCTCGAGGATGCTCGCGCGGGTGATGCCCGCGAGGGCGCCGTCGCTGGGGGGCGGAGTGAAGAGCGCGCCCTCGCGCACCGTGAAGACATTGGCGACGCTGGCCTCGGCAACCATCCCCGCCGCGTTGAGGAGCAACGCCTCGTCGGCGTCCCGCAGCCGGGCCTCGCGCTTGGCCAGGACGTTGTTGAGGTAGTTGAGGCTCTTGATTCGCGGGTCGAGGGCGTCGGCGGCGGGGCGGCGCATGCTCGCGGTCACCATGTCGATGCCCCGCTGCAGCTTCTCGGGCGGGAAGAGCGTGATCTTCGAAGCGATACAGACGAGCTGGGGGTGCTCGCAGCTGGTCGGGTCGACGCCGAGGGCTCCCTGGCCCCGGGTGACGAGCAGCCGCAGGTAGGCCTCGTCTTCGCCCAGCGCCCGAGCGGTCTCCAACACGATCTTCTCGACCCACTCGAGGCTACCGGGCAGCTCCAGGCCGATGGCCCGCGCCCCGCACGCGAAGCGTCGCAGGTGATCGGCCAGGCGGAAGAGCTTGCCCCCATAGACCCGCATGCCTTCGAAAACGCCGTCTCCGTAGAGGAGCCCGTGGTCGAGCACCGAGATGCGCGCCTGCGAGCCCTCCACGATCGCTCCGTCGATCCAGACCTTCATCGGCTCGGGCCTCCTTCACCCATCCACGCAGAGGCGAAGGGCCCGCCGAAGCCCGGCGTGTCGCCCCCCGCGCCCAGGCGCGCTTCGATGCTCGCGGCGGCCGCTACGACCCGAGCCGCGAGCGCGTCCCCGCCGAGCTCTTCCAGACGTGGCGACGCCGCCGCGAGCGCAACCGCACACAGCAGGCGCTGCCCGGCGCGCACGGGGGCCGCCAGCACCGACAGGCCCTGGATCCACTCGTCGCAGCTCGCCGCCCAGCCCTGCTCCTCGACGCCCGTCACCGCAGCGCGTAGCGCACCGGGCTCGCAGAGGGTGCTCGGCGTGAAGCGCTCCGCTGCCTCGCCAGGCGCTTCGAGCAGGCCCGGTCCAAAGGCGAGATAGAGCTTGCCCACCGCGGTCGCGTGAACCGGAACCCGGGAGCCGACCCGGGGCGCGGCGCGCAGGAAGCCGGTTCCCTCCACCTTGTCGAGCACCAGCAGCTGACCCGCGCGGGCCCCGACCAGGAAGAAGGTCTCGCCCAGGTCGCGGGCCGACTCTTCGAGCACGGGGCGGGCCGCCTCGACGACGGGCTCGCGCTCCAGCACCCCGAGTCCGAGGGTGATCAACGCGACGCCCGGCCGATAGCGGCCGCGGCCGTCCCGCTCCACCAGGCCACGCCGGCTCAGGTCGGACAGCAGACGGTGGACGCTCGACTTGGGGATGCCGAGGGCGCGCCCCATGTCGCTCACCCCCTCGCTGCGGCCCGCCAGCTGGGAGCTGTGCAAATAGAAGAGAAGGTCGACGGCCTTCTCGACGCTGCTCGATGTTCGCAGGCTCGACGGCTGACCCATCACGGTCTCCGCTGGATCACCAGGAATGGCGTGTTCCGTATATCGGAACGCTGTCCCGAGATTCGGAACCCAGGCTACCGAGCACCCCGCCTGCTGACAAGCCCCCCTATCTGCGGCCCGGGGAGGAGCCTTCAGCTGGATAAGAGCCCTCAGCTGGACAAGAGCCCTCAGCCGGACAAGAGCCTTCAGCCGGGTAAGAGCCCTCAGCCAGATAAAAGAACCAGGAGTTCGGAGCGGGTCATCAGCTGACAGCTGCTCGAGCCCGCTCGCCCGGCCACGGGACCGATCTGGTAGGCCCCCGCCCCGCCCAGGAGGGGCAGGCCTGCGAGGCGCTGAGCCAGCCAGGCCGGAGAGCGGGAGCTTCTTGCTCCCGGCCCGCCGGATGGCCGGGGGGCGCCGTTGCGGCAGGCGAAGTGGAGCCCCAGGAGCGGGTCGTCCGGGGCGCTGGCCGCCAGCATGGCGTCCAGATCGGCCCCGGCACGCTCGGACTCGCTGCGCATGAAGGCAAGAGCGCGGCCACTCGCCATGGGCTCGGGAACCGAGAAGGCCCGCCGCTCGGGATCGATGCCCACGATGTCGCGCACCACGAAGGCGCCACGCTCGAGAAAGCCCCTGTTGCCGCCCGGGCCGCCCTCGATCGCGAGGGCGGCGAGCATGTCTTGCCCATCCGCGGCGCACTCGTTCGCGCCCGATTCTCCCGCGATCTCCAGGTAGACGTCGAGGGCCGGGCGGCCCTTGAGACCGAGCACCCAGTTGCCCCGGGCGCGCGTGACCCGCAGCTCCCCGCTGACCGGACGGCAGGCGTGGCCGATGCCCGCCCAGGCGGGCCCGGCACCCCGCACGAAGAGAGCTGCAAGAGCCGCTCCCGCCACCTCGCCCTGCCCCCAGACGAGGGGCCCCGCGCCCGGAATCGGGCTGGCGCCCAGCCCCACCACGAGAGCGGGCGCCAACGCGGCCTCGACCGAGGCAAGCAAGGGCTGGGCGAGCAGCGCGTGGGAGTCGGCGAAGAGAACGAGCAGATCCCCCGCCGTGGGCGCTGCGCCGACATGCGAGAGGATCTCCTCCCCGGCCTGCTCTTCCGCGCCCACGAGATCTCGCAGCAGCAGGCCTTCCACCGATGGGCCCCCGGCGCCCCCTCCGAGGGCGAGCAGCGCGATCCCGGGGTTCCCCTCCACGAAGCGGCCCCCGGCGAGCAGTCCCTCGACGGCGCCCCCCACCACGGCGTCGGTTCCCAGGCTCTCCGCGGCGACCGCCACCGCCCGCTCGAGAGCGGCTCCGTGGGCGGCGGTTGCCAGCAGCAGGGCACCCGCGGCGCGCTCCAGGCCCGCCTCCTCGAGGGCCTCCTCGCTAGCCCGCCGGCCGGCGGCCTCCGGGTCGAGCGCGGTCGAGATTCCGATGCCGGCTCGTGTCATCGCCGCAAGGTACGCGATTCCCCGCCCCCGACGGGCCGCGCTTTCCCTGCTGGCGGGGGTCGGCTAGGATGGGCACGGTTTCCAGTGCCCCCGGCGGTACAATCACCCTCCCCCCATGCAGTCGCCCATTCGAGCGTTTTGCCAACTCGGCACCTTGTCCGAGTGGCCAACACGCGGGGAGTAGTCGTATTTGCCGCCCGTCGGCCCCGAGATAGCAAGCGAGCTAGAGGTTCGGAATGGCTGACTATGAAATGATCGACAGTCAGTCCCGCCTCGAGGAGCTCGCCAAAGAGCTGGCGAAAGAAGAGATCGTCGCCGTCGATACCGAGGCCGACAGCTTCTACCACTACTTCGACAAGACCTGCCTGGTCCAGGTTGCGACCAAGCGAAACGCCTACGTGATCGACCCCCTCGCCCTCGGTGGGCCCGCCGAGCTCGCGCCGCTCGGCCCGGTCTTCTCTTCGCCCGACGTCTGCGTTGTATTCCACGCCGCCGAGTACGACATCTTCGTGCTGAAGCGTGACTGCGGCTTCACCTTTGCGAATCTCTTCGACACCATGGTGAGCTCCCAGCTGCTCGGCTACTCCGCCATCGGCCTGGCCGCGCTGATCGAGCATCACTTCGGCCTCAAGATCCCGAAGGACGAGCAGCGCTCCGACTGGTCGCGCCGCCCACTTACCGAGAAGCAGCTCGCCTACGCGGTGGGAGACGTGCTCTACTTGATTCGACTGGCCAAGTCGCTCAAGAAGGAGCTCAAGAAGGCCGGGCGGCTCGAGTGGGCCGAACAGGACTTCGCCACCCTCGTGCAGCGCGAATGGACCGACCGCGGCTTCGACAAGCAGGGCTACCTGCGCATCAAGGGCGCGCGAAAGCTCGATCCCGACAGCCTGGGCGTGCTCCACCAGCTCTACCTGGTACGCGACGCGCGCGCCCGGGAGGTGGACCGCCCGCCCTTCAAGGTGCTGGGCAACCGCACCCTGCTCGAGATCACCGAGGCGAAGCCCACGAAGGCAGAGGACCTTGCACGCATCAAGGGTGTATCGGACCTCATCATCCGGCGTATGGGCGCCGAGATCATTGCGGCCGTCAAGAAGGGCCAGAAAGAGTCCCACGGCCCGATCCCCAAGTCCGAGGGCAACGGCCGGCGCCGCATGGACCGGCGCGCGGATCGCCGCCTGACCCAGCTCAAGCACTGGCGCAGCGGCAAGGCGTCGGAGCTGAAGATGGACCCCGGTGTCCTGTGCCCCAATGCCGCCCTCGAGTCCATCGCCTGGCGCAATCCCGACAGCGGCGCCGATCTCGAAGAGCTCCCCGAACTCAAGGGATGGTTCGTGCGGGAGTTCGGTGACGAGGTCGCGGCCGCGCTCGGAGGCCCCGAGGCGCCCGAGGCCGAGCAGCCCGCGAAGACCCGCCGGCGCAGGTCCTGAAGCCCCTCCAGCCCTGACCCACTGACCTACCCTGAAGCACTGACCCAGCCTGAAGCACTGACCCAGCCTGAAGCACTGAACCCCAGAAACAGGAATCCCGGGTGCCCAGTGAGCTGGGAACCCGGGATCCGGTGCTCGAAACGAGCAATCTGGGAAGTGAGCCTGGGTGAGCCGCTACTGAATCGGCTCGGCCCCAGGCTCCGACGAGCCCCCCGGCTGGATGCGTTCAGCCGGGAGGCTGTCAGGCGATCTGCGACCCGTATCGGCGAGGCATTGGCGGGGTGCAGTTCTGGGGGAAAGCGCCTCGGTATATGCCTGCAGCCAGGGTCTGGTTCGCCTCGAATGAACGCGCCCGTTGACACTCGAGGCGACCAGAACAGATCGCACATCTCTAGGCTGTAGCAGGAGACGTGCCAACTCCAGGGAATGACTGCAAGAAAGCTGCAAGTCGCCGTTTCGATTACAGTTATTGTTCTTCCTATCGGCTGCTCGGGCATGCGTAAGGTGCAATGAAATGTGGCGCTCTTGGACACCATGCGAGGCCACCGACCTCAGCGATGGCGGGTCGTCTCGAAAAACCACACAGTTTCGGCGACCTGTCGTTAGCGCAACGAAATGGCGCGGCGCGTCAGAGAGGTGCATCCCAATGTGGCGGTTCGGCTATTGGCTGTCCTTCGCATTGGCGTCTGCCTGGGTGTTCGCGCGGCCGGGCGCTGCGGAGGTCGCAGGCTCCAACGCAAGCTCCAACGCGGAATCGACGTCCTTCGTGCGCCACGAGGCACCGGCGCCGAGCAGCGCCGAGACCTACTGCGCCTGGTTCGCGGATCGCGACGGCGACGTGATCTACTTCGGCCAGGCTGCCTTCTGGTGGGGCTTTCGCAGCAGCGACGGCGCCGATCCGGCTCGCGATTTCGCACTCGAGGGGCCGCGTCCCATCGGGCGATTCGACCTGGGACGCGAGGCCTTCCTCCCGTCCCTGGACGCGGGCGCGCCGGGCGCCCGGTCGGGAGTCTGGGACGTCCTGCGTCACGCCAACGGCCGCATCTACTTCACCACCTTCTTCGAGAGGGGTGGCTACGTGGACCCGGCCAACGAGCGGGTGGTGCACTTCGGGGATGCCGGAACCGGGCTCAACGAGCTCGCGCCGGGGCCCGGGGGAGCGGTCCTCGCGACCCGCTATGCCGACGCGGAGGGCGGGGCCGGCTCGCTCGTGCTGCTCGACAGCGAGGGCGGGATCCTCGCGGAGCACGTTCTGGTGTCGTCGACGCCCGGCTTTCAGCTGGCCGCCAAGAGCGCGGCGCTCGATCCGATCCGCGGCGACATCTGGGTCAATAGCGACCTGCTTCCCGCGCGAGACCACGCAGGCGAGAAGTCGGCCCGGGGACCGGGCGGGTCCTGGGGCGCCGCGGGTCACCCGACCCTGGTGATGGATGCCGCCGGTCGCGAGCGGGCCCGCTTCGACGCGGTGGAGATCCAGGCCATGGCCTTCGGCGCCGACGGGGTGGGGTACCTCGCACTGGCCGAGGGGGCACGCCTCTCGGTCGCCGTCCTCACGCCCGGGCTGCGCGAGGGCGATCCGCGCCGCGGTCTCGAGCTGGCCCGCCGCGTGGTGGTCGACGACAACTACTCCCGGCACCTCGACTTTGCCCAGACCCTCGCGGTCGACGACCAGGGGCGTGTCATCCTGACACGCTGGGGCGGCCACGTTCACGTCCTCGAACGCGAAAGAGCGGGCGTGCAGAGTGGACCGGGTGGGGAGGGCGCCGAAGCGGAAGCCATTACCCTGCGCTCGCTGCGGCTGCCCGCTTACGAGCCGGGTGGACTCTACTACGCGGCCTACCTCGCTGGTGACCGGATCTGCGCAACCTACTGCGGCCGGGTGAGTGTCGTCTGCGGCTCCGCTTCGGCCCTCGCCCCGGGCCCCGCCGCCCCGCAACCCAGCGCCGGGAAAAGGCTCGAGACGCCGCGAAGAAGCGACTCCGGCCGAGAGCGGCTGCGATAGACTGCGCGAGTGTTCGCGAGACGCCGCCAGCAATTCATGCGCGCCATGGGGCCGGGTTCCGTCGCGCTCCTCATCGGCAGCAGCTCGGTGCAGCGCTCGGGCGACACCCACTACCCCTTCCGCCAGGACAGCGACTTCTGGTACCTGACGGGCTTCGGCCACCCCGGTGCGGTCGCGCTACTGCGCAACGACGACGGAGCGCCCTTCACCCTCTTCGTCCAGCCACGGGACAAGAGCGCCGAGATCTGGAACGGCTACCGGCCGGGGGTCGAGGGCGCCGTCGCGGATCACGGCGCCGACGAGGCCCGGCCGGTGGACGAGCTCCTCGACGCCATCCCGAAGCTCTTCGAGAAGGCGAGACGCATCTACCACCTTCTGGGCCGCCGCGGGGACATCGACGCGAGGCTGCTCGCCGCCCTCGAGGAGATGCGACTGCGCAGCCGGCAAGGATGTGATCCGGCGTCCGAGATCGTGGACCCGCGTTCGATCCTCCACGAGATGCGTCTATTCAAGGAGGAGGAAGAGGTCGCGATCATGCGCGAGGCCGCGGGGATCTCCCGCGAGGCCCACCGCGACGCCGCGCAGCTCGCCCAGCCCGGCCGCTACGAGTACGAGCTCGAGGCCGCCCTCTGCCACGCCTTTCGCCGCCGGGGCGCCAGCGGCCCCGCCTACAGCCCCATCGTGGGGGGTGGCGCCAACGCCGCGGTTCTCCACTACATCACCAACGACCAGCCCCTGGCCGAGGGAGAGCTGGTCCTCATCGACGCCGGCGCCGAGCTCGGCGGCTACGCGTCGGACGTCACCCGCACCTATCCCATCGGCGGCCAATACCGCGGCGCCGGCCGCGCGGTCTACGAGGTAGTGCTCGCCGCCCAGGAGGCCGCCCTCGCGGCCTGCCGCCCGGGCGCAACCCTCCCCGAGATTCACGACGCGGCCCTGCGCCGCATCATCGAAGGTCTGGTGAGTCTCCAGCTACTCGAAGGAACCGTCGACGACATCGTGGAGAACGAGTCCTACCGCGACTACTACATGCACGGGACCAGTCACTGGCTGGGCCTCGATGTGCACGACGTGGGCCGCTACACCCTGGATAGCGAGCCGCGGCCCCTCGAACCCGGTATGGCGTTTACCGTCGAGCCCGGCATCTACATCGCGAAGGAAAACGAGAAAGCCCCCGAGTCACTGCGCGGCATCGGGGTGCGGATCGAAGACGACGTCATCGTGACCGCCGACGGATGCGAGAACCTGAACAGCGACATCCCGAAGAAGCCCGGCGAAGTCGAGGAGTGGATGCGTTAGCGAGAGCGCGCTGGCGGCCGGCGGCCGCGCGAAGTCACACACCCGGCCCAGCACCAGGAGCAGGAGCAGCCCAGGAGCAGCCCCCGGCCCACCAACCCACGAGCAGCGAAACAGGAGTTCCCCCCGACATGCCCGACATCGAGTCCCTGCTGAAGGAGAAGCGCGTCTTCAAGCCCGATCCGGCCTTCACGAAGAACGCCAACTGGAACAAGAAGACCGTCGCGGAGTACCGGAAGCTGGGCGCGAAGAACCCCGAGCGGTTCTGGGCCAAGATGGCCAAGGAGCACCTCACCTGGTTCACCCCCTGGAAGAAGACCCTCCAGTGGAAGCCACCCTTCGCGAAGTGGTTCGTCGGCGGCAAGCTCAACGTCAGCTACAACTGCCTCGACCGGCACCTGGAAGGCGAGGGCGCCTGGCGCAAGAACAAGGCCGCCATCATCTGGGAGGGCGAGCCCGGCGATACCCGGGTGATCACCTACGCGGAGCTTCACCGCGAGGTGTGCAAGTTCGCCAACGTCCTCAAGGGCCAGGGCGTCAAGAAGGGCGACCGGGTTGTCCTCTACATGCCCATGGTGCCCGAGCTCGCCATCGCGATGCTGGCCTGCACGCGCATCGGCGCACCCCACAGCATCGTGTTCGGCGGCTTCTCCGCCGACGCCCTGCGCGACCGCATCGACGACGTGGGTGCAAAGATCGTCATCACCGCCGACGGCGGCTACCGCAAGGGCGCGCCCTTCCCCCTGAAGAAGGCCGTCGACGACGCCCTCGCGAACCACGAGGTGGTCGACCGGGTCGTGGTCGTCCGTCGCACGGGGCAGGACGTCAGCATGGTGGAGGGACGCGACCAGTGGTGGCACGAGCTCATGGCCGACGCCAGCCCCAAGTGCGCGCCCGCCAAGCTCGACGCCGAGCACCCGCTCTTCATCCTCTACACCAGCGGGAGCACGGGCAAGCCCAAGGGCATCCTCCACACCACGGGCGGCTACCTCACCCAAGTGGTCACGACCACGAAGGCCATCTTCGACCTCAAGGACAGCGACGTCTACTGGTGCACCGCGGACATCGGCTGGATCACCGGCCACTCCTACGTGATCTACGGCCCCCTCGCCTGCGGCGCGACGACGCTCATGTACGAGGGCGTGCCCGTGCACCCCGGTCCCGACCGCTGGTGGTCCCTCATCGCGAAGTGGGGGGTGACGGTCTTCTACACGGCGCCGACGGCGATCCGCACCTTCATCCGCCTTGGCGACGAGCACCCGAAGAAGCACGACCTCTCGTCCCTGCGCCTGCTCGGCAGCGTGGGCGAGCCCATCAACCCCGAAGCGTGGATCTGGTACCACAAGATCATCGGCGGCAAGAAGTGCCCCATCGTCGACACCTGGTGGCAGACCGAGACCGGCGGCGTGATGATCACCCCGCTGCCCGGCGCCGTGGATACCAAGCCCGGCTCCGCGACCCTGCCCTTCCCGGGCATCGACGCCGAGGTCTACACGGAAGAGGGCGATCCCACCAAGCCACCGGGCGGCGGCCTGCTCGTGGTGCGCAAGCCCTGGCCCGGCATGCTGCGCGGCATCTGGGGCGATCCCCAGCGCTTCAAGGAGCAGTACTGGAGCCAGTACAAGGACACCTATTTCGCCGGCGACGGCGCCCACCGGGACAAGCAGGGCTACTTCTGGATCATGGGCCGCATCGACGACGTGATGAACATCTCCGGCCACCGCATCGGCACCATGGAGGTGGAGAGCGCGCTGGTGTCCCACAGCTCCGTCGCCGAGGCGGCCGTGGTAGGACGACCGGACGACATCACGGGCACCGCGATCGTGGCCTTCGTGAGCCCCACCGGCGGCACCGACGCGGGGGACGAGCTGAAGCAGACTCTGCGCGCCCACGTGAGCAAGGAGATCGGCGCCATCGCGCGGCCCGCGGAGATCCGCTTCACCGACGCCCTGCCCAAGACCCGCTCGGGCAAGATCATGCGCCGCCTGCTACGCGACATCGCGTCCGGCAAGGAGTCCAAGGGCGACACCAGCACCCTCGAGGACTTCAGCGTGCTCGCAAAGCTGCGAGAGTCGGACGAAACCTAGCCCTCGCGTTCCACGCGCCAGCGACCGTCGCTCCGGACGAGGAGCGCGGCGCTGCCGAGAGGCGGATAGCTGACGTCGTCGATGGACTCGCGGGTAAGGCGCTCCACGATGGTTCGGAAGACTCCCTTGTGGGCGGCGATGAGTGCGGAGTCGCCCTCGTGCGCGCCGTCGGCGACCAGCGCGTCGATGCCCTCGCGCACCCGGGCGCGGAAGGCGGCGCGGGGCTCGCCTTCCGGGAAGTCGAACTCGGTGCCCCGCGTCCGCCACTCGCGGAAGAGCTCGGGGTCGCGCGCCTCGATCTCCTCGGCGGTGAGCCCCTCCCAGCGCCCGAAGTCGATCTCCCGGAAGGCGGGCTCGACCCGCACGGGAGAGCTGGGCGCGATGATCTCCGCGGTCTCGAGTGCGCGCCGCAAGGGACTCGACACCACCACGTCGTAGCCCTCGGCGGGCAGGGTGCTGGCGAGGTGGCGGATCTGCTCTCGGCCCTCGTCGGAGAGCGGGACGTCGGTGATGCCGTGGTAGCGGATGCTCGACTGGCCCTCGGTCTCGCCGTGGCGAACCACGATGATGCGGGAGAATGCGAACATGAAGCTCCGTTCCGGGGTCTGCAAATCGAGGGACGGCAGTCTAGCAAGCCCGCAGAGGTGGCCTGCTAGACTGCCGCGCGCGGGCTGACACACGACCGGAAGGCCCGCGAGACCGACCGAGACCGATAGAGACCTACAGAGACCGACAAGGGGGGTACGTCGTGACGATGCGGGCTTGGATCCTGCTCGCCCTGATTGCCGCAGTGGTGGTGGGCGGAGTGCTTGCGTGGCCGCATCTCGAGGGCACGCCGCCCGAGATCGAGGCGCCCGCCGAGGTGTTGGTGGGGAGCGAAGGAGGCACGCTCTCCCTCGTCCTGAGCGATGCCGGCGCGGGCTTGCGCAGCTTCGAGCTGCGGATTCGCCACGGCGGCGGCGGCAAGACCGTCGTCGAGCAGCAGTTCGCCGGCGACCACCTGGGCGCGACGGGCCTCAACACCCAGCGCGAGGAAATCGAGATCCCGATCCAGGCCGATGGCCTGGGGATTCCCGACGGCGCCGCCACCCTCGTCCTCAGCGTCCGCGACTGGTCCTGGCGCGACGCCGGTCGGGGCAATCGCAGCGAGCTCAGCATCCCGCTGCAGGTCGACACGGTGGCGCCCCGCATCGCGGTCGAGAGCGGGCTCACCTACGTGTACCGCGGCGGCTCGGGCGCAGCGGCGTACCGGGTCGACGAGGCGAGCGGCAGTGATGGCGTCATGGTGGGCGAGACCTTCTTCCGCGGCTACCCGATGCCGGGCTCGGCCCCGTCCGAGGGCCGGCGCTTCGCCCTCTTTGCGATTCCCGTCGATGCCCCCGCCTCACCGCCCGTGCGTGTGGTCGCGACCGACGCCGCCGGCAACACGAGCCGCGCGCGCTTCCCGGCCCGGATCTCCGAGCGCAATTTCAGCAACGATCCCATCCGGCTCTCTTCGCGCTTCCTCGAGGACGTGATCCCCGATCTCGCGGTCTCCGTAGGCGTCGACCCCGGAGACCGCGTCGCCGCCTTCCAGCAGATCAACAGCGAGGTTCGCGCAAGGAATGAAAAGCAGATACGCGAGATCGTCGCGGCCAGCAGCGACCAGCGCCTCTGGTCCGGCGCCTTCGAGCAGCTGCGCAACTCCAAGGTGACGAGCCGCTTCGCCGAGCACCGGACCTACGTGGTGAACGGCAAAGAGGTCTCCCAGGCGACCCACTTCGGCTTCGACCTCGCTTCGAACGCGTTCGCGCCCATCACCGCCTCCGGCACCGGCGTGGTCCTCTTCGCCGGCGATCTCGGGATCTACGGCAATTGCGTCCTCATCGACCACGGCCTGGGGCTCGTGACCCTCTACGGACACCTCTCCCAGCTCGAAGTCACCGCGGGCGAACAGGTCCAGAAGAAGCAGGAGCTGGGCCGCTCGGGCGCGACGGGGCTCGCCGGCGGCGACCACCTCCACTTCGCCATCCTCGTGGGCGACACCTACGTGGATCCCCTCGAATGGTGGGATCCGCGCTGGGTGAAGAGCCACGTGGAAGTGAGGCTCGCGCCATCGGCTCCGTGACCCTCGCGCTACGCACGGATCTCGCCGGCACCCTGGTGCGGCGCTACAAGCGCTTCCTCGCCGACGTCGAGGCCCCCGATGGCACCCTGCACACCGTGCACTGCCCGAACCCGGGCAGCATGCTGGGCTGCGCGCGGCCCGGCTCCGCGGTGCGCTGCTCGACGAGCACGAACCCCAAGCGCAAGCTGCGCCACACCCTCGAGATGATCCGGGTGGGGCGCATCTGGGTGGGGCTCCACACCCAGCGCGCAAACCAGATCGCGGGGCTGGCGCTGGAGGCGGGCGCGATCCCGGAGCTGGCGGGATACACGCATGTGCGACGTGAAGTAACGGTCGGCGGTGGCAGTCGCCTGGACTTTTGCCTGGACGGGCGTCGCCTCGACGGGCATCGCCTGGACGGTCACCGCCGCGACGAGCGGCCCGCCTGGGTGGAGGTCAAGAGCGTGACCCTCGCCGAGGGGAGGCGCGCCCGCTTCCCCGACAGCGTGACCACACGCGGGCGACGCCACATGGACACCCTCGCGAAGCTCTGCGAGGAGGGTGCGCGGGCCGCCGTGCTCTTCGTCGTGCAGCGGGGCGACTGCGAGCGCGTCGAGCCCGCCGACGACATCGATCCCATGTACGGCGAGGCCCTGCGCGCGGCCGCGAAGCGCGGCGTCGAAGTGCTCGCCGTGCGGGCGCGGGTGACCGCGCGAGCGATCCGCCTCGAGGGCGGGCTACCCGTGGACCTGTGACGCGCGACAGCCGACGCATCGCGAGGATCCGCGGGAAGCTCCTCGACTGGTACGACGCCAATCATCGCGACCTGCCCTGGCGCCGCAGCCGCGACCCCTACGCGATCTGGATCTCCGAGACCATGCTGCAGCAGACCCGCGTCGAGACGGTGATCCCCTACTACGAGCGCTTCCTCGAGCGCTTCCCCGACGTCCACGCCCTGGCGAGCGCCGACCGCGAAGACGTCTTCGGCCTGTGGGCGGGCCTCGGCTACTACTCCCGCGCCCGCAACCTCCACGACGCAGCGCGCATCGTCGCCGACGAGCACGACGGCTGCCTGCCTGATCAAGCTGACGCCCTGCGCGCGCTGCCGGGCATCGGTCGCTACACCGCGGGCGCCCTCGCGTCCATCGCCTTCGACCGGCCCGAGCCCGTCGTCGACGGCAACGTGGTTCGCGTACTCTCACGCATCTTCGGCATCCGCGAGGACGTAGGCGCGAAGGCCGTCGTCGACGAGCTGTGGGAGCTGGCGGGCAGCCTCGCCCATGGGCCCAGGCCCGGGGATCTCAACCAGGCCCTCATGGAGCTCGGCGCCACCGTGTGCACACCGCGCTCTCCGCGCTGCGACGCGTGCACGCTACGGCGCTCCTGCAACGCCGCGAAGCGCGGCGACGCCGAGGCGCTCCCGATCAAGAGCAAGAAGACGAAGGTGCGCAACGCGCGCGCGAGCGTGGCGTGGATCGTGCGCGGAGGCGAAGCGGGAGGAAGGGGAGGGCGAGCGGAGAAGGTGCTCGCCGTGCGACGGCCCGAGGGCGGCTTGCTGGCCGGTCTGTGGGAGCTGCCGGGAAACGCTCTGCGTGCTGACATCGACCCCGAGCAGAGCCTGCGCGAGCACGTGGACCAGAGCCTCGGTCTCACCATCGACGGCGTCGAAGAGCTGGGCGAGGTGGAACACGCCTTCACCCACATCCGCCTGCGCCTGCGGGTGTTTGCCTGTGGGGCCGGCGGGGAACGAGTTCGCCGCGACGGCTACGCGGAGCACCGCTGGATCTCCTGCGCGGGCTTCGAACAGCTTCCGCAGGCGACCCTTACCCGGAAGGCCGCGGCCCTGACTCGATAGGAAGCCAGTCCGCGCTCAGAAGCTACCGCCGCCCGCGCTTCCCAGGCGCTCGAGCAGCCGAGGCAAAAAGACCATCACCCCCACCGCCGCCGCGCCCAGCGCGGCCAGCAGCACGCCGCCCGCCGCCATGTCCTTGGCGCGGCCCACCAGCGGGTTGTGGTCGGGCGCCAGCGCGTCCGCGAGCAGCTCGAGGGCGGTGTTGAGCGCCTCGGCGCTCCAGACGAGCGCCATGGCGAGGACCACCATGCACCACTCCGTGACGCCGAGGCCGAGCCAGAAGCCCGCCGCCACGACGACCACCGAAGCCGCCCCGTGGATTCGGGCGTTGTGTTGAGTGCGGAGCAGCGCGCGGATGCCCGCGAACGCGTAGCCGAAGCTCCGCACGCGGGCCTCGATGTCGAAGGCCGCGGCGTCTTCCCGCGGCCCGCCGGGCCCCTGCTTGCCGCCCTGCGAATGCATCTGGCCTCTGGGCTGGGCCATGGGAGCCCCCGTGCAGCCCGCTTCAGCTCTGCGACGCCGCCGTGCCGGTGTCGATCTGGTAACGCCGCTCCAGCTGGAGCGCGATGGCGGCGAGTATCGCGGTGGTGGCCTCGTATCCGACGGCGCCCAGGTTGTAGACATCCGTGCCGTTCCTGAGCAATCCGGTGCTACGACCCAGCGCGAGGCCGCCAACGCAGAAGAGGATCACCACGAGCGCGGGAACCACTCGATGGGGCTGCCACGCCCAGGCGACGAGAAGCGCACCCAATCCGATCTGGAGGCCTCCGTACATGGCGATCACCTCGGTGCTCGCGCTGGTCTGAGCCAACTCCATCCCCGCGTAGCCGGCGGGTGTCGCGGGATCCCAGAGGCACATCAACCCATAGACGGCGAACATGCAGCCGGTAAAAGCCAGAATGATGCGCGAGAACGCCATGGGTACTCCTCCTCTTACAAGTCTTCTAGCTGCCCCTCGAGGGCAAGCTTAGCAGCCCTCATTCTCCCGCGGGTCCCGCTCACCAGTACCCCATGCCGCCACACGCCGACCAGAGGCGCGCCTGCGCGATCGCGGGTACCCTGCCTGCTCGCAACGGAGCACCCGGTGAGCAGCAGCTTCGGAAAAGCATTTCGCATCTCGACCTTCGGCGAGTCTCACGGCGGCGGCGTCGGCGTCGTGATCGACGGCTGCCCGCCGCGCCTCGCCCTCGATCCCGCCGTGGACATCCAGCCGGATCTCGATCGCCGCCGGCCGGGCCAGAGCCGCTTCACCACGCCCCGGCAGGAGGCCGACCGGGTCGAAGTGCTCTCGGGCGTGTTCGAGGGGCGCACCCTGGGCACCCCCATCGGCCTGCTGGTGCGCAACAAGGACGCCCGGCCCTCGGCCTACGAAGAGATGCGGGACCTCTTCCGGCCCTCCCACGCGGACTACACCACCGAGGCCAAGTACGGGGTCCGCAACTGGCAGGGTGGCGGCCGGGCCAGCGCTCGCGAGACCGTGGGTCGAGTCGCGGCGGGGGCTGTGGCGCGCAAGCTCCTGCGCGAGGCCGCGGGCGTCGAGGTGCTCGCGTGGGTGAGCCGCGTGCAGGCCATCCACGCCAAGGTGGATCCGGAGACTGTCGCCAAGGAGGAGATCGAGGCCAACCCCATCCGCTGCCCCGACCCCGCCGCCGCCCAGGAGATGGCCGACCTCATCGACGAGATCCGCGGCCGCGGCGACTCGCTGGGGGGCGTGGTGGAGTGCGTCGCCCGGGGCGTCCCGGCGGGCCTCGGCGCGCCGGTCTTCGACAAGCTCGACGCGGAGATGGCCAGCGCCATGCTCTCGCTGCCCGCCGCCAAGGGCTTCGAGGTGGGAAGCGGTTTCGAGGGAACCCTACTGACGGGCAGCGAGCACAACGACGCCTTCGTGCCCGGCCCGGACGGACGACCCCACACGCCGACCAACCGCTCGGGCGGGGTCCAGGGCGGGATCAGCAACGGCGAGCCCATCGTGTGCCGGGTGGCGTTCAAGCCCACCGCCACGGTGGGGGTCGAGCAGCAGACCGTCGACCGCGCGGGCAATGCCGTCAGCCTCGCAGCCCGGGGGCGTCACGATCCCTGTGTGCTGCCGCGGGCCGTTCCCGTCGTAGAGGCGATGCTCTGCCTCGTCCTCGCGGACCACTGGCTGCGCCAGCGCGCGGTGGATGTTCTGCCCGAGATCGGCTGATTTCGTCGCGTCAGGTCCGCGCCAGATTCGCGTCGGGTTCGCGCCGGGCCCGAGCCGGGTCCGCGCCCGGGCTAGCCGCCCGCCGACGAGACTCCCGCGCCACCTTGGGGCGGAACGATGCGGGCGAGGAAGGCCGTGAGCTGGCTGGTGTCCACGGGCTTGGCAAGGACCCCGCGGATCCCCAGGGCCTTCGCGAGGTCGGTGTCGACCTCGCCCGGGTAGCCCGACACGACCAGGATCGCGAGATCGGGCCGCTCCCCGAGCAGCCGCTCCGAGAGCTCGACGCCGTTCATCCGCGGCATTCGATAGTCGGTGATCACCGCATCGAAGCCGTAGGGCTCGGCGAGGAAGCGGCCGAGGGCCTCTTCGGGCCGGCTGCACGCCTCCACCTCGTAGCCGCAGCGGCCGAGCACCCGCTGGACGGCCCGCAGGATCATCACCTCGTCGTCGACGACCAACAGGCGTACCGTGCGTCCGGGCGCGCATCTGGCGACTGGCCCTGCCGGGGCGGCGGATGCGGACCGACCGCCGAGAGACGACTTCCTCTCGGTTTCCGGCTCTCCCTGCACGGGAGCACGATGACCCATCGGGCCCGGTTCCGTCATCTCGAACACCCTCCACCGGCCTGCCCGCCGGTTGCGGCGGACCCCGACCCGGGGGCCGCGCGCTCTCTCTCGTGGGGGGGGAATCACTGTTGGTGAGTTAACTATCTGCATCCCACTGCCCAACGTCGTTCTAGAAGACTACACGGATTCGACACACCTCTGCCACGATTTCGCCACTCCGCGGAGCAAGGTACTGAGCGACTGGCGTGAATTCCCCAGGCGAGATTAGGAGAAGGCCCTCAAATGCGGCCCCTGGGGGCGGGCGGGTGGATGGGTGAACGGGCGAGTGAGCGAATGGAGGAGTGGGCGAGGCGGTTCGAGCGATGAGGCGATCAGCAGGGGCCGGAGCGAAGAGGCCAGAGCGGGACCGTCAAGGCAGCAGCACGAAGCCCGCCATGGCGGCTAGGGCGGCAAACAACACGGCCACGAGACCGAGCGCGCCGTGGGTGCTCGCGTTTCCGCCGCGCCTGCGCTCGAGACTTCTTCCCATCCATGCCGCCGCGGCAAAGAGCGAAGCCGCCAGCCCGCCCAGCAGAGCGTGAAGTGAGTCGAAGGGCTCCCAGCCGCGAAAGCGCACCGCCGAGATGGGGCCCGCCGCGAAGCCGATCAGGACGAGCACCACGGCGGGCTTCGCGAGGGCGAGATGGCGGCGCAGGAGCCCGGACGCGTGGGGGGCGCCTCGCAGCCGGCGCCTTCGCATCGCGAGGCCGGCCCGCAGGGCGAGGAGCGCGCAAGCCATGCTCAGCAGCATCCAGGCGGGGTGCAGGTAGGCGAGCCAGCGGGCGACGCTGTCCTGGGCGGCGGGATCCAGCTACTCGACCCGATGCACGATGTCCGCCGGCAGGCGGCTGAGAAGCGATTCGAGGGCGCGCTCGAGATAGCCGGCGTCCCGCGACTCGAGGGTCAGCATCACGCGATAGTCGGGCTCGCCCAACCGGGGGTAGGAGCCCAGCATGAGCTCCGCGAAGTCGCTCAGCAGCGAGTTGAGATGGTGGGCGATCTCGCTCTCGTGCTGGGTCACGTACACCCGCTTGAGCTCGAAGGGAACGCCCCGGAAGCGATCTCGAACCGATTCGAACTTCTTGCGGAAGAGCTCGGGGATTCCCGGGAAGATGTAGACGTTGTCGATGGCGACCACGGGAAACCAGAGGTTCTCGGCCTCGGCTCGCTCGCAGCCTTCGGGGAGCATCGCCATCTTCCGCATGCTCTCGTTCAGCGGCCTCCCGACGGCGTCCTCCATGCGACGGCACATCTCCTCGTCGAGAACCAGATCACGCCCGAAGGCGAGGGCCACGCCTTCGAGGGTGACGTCGTCGTGGGTCGGCCCGATGCCGCCGGAGGTGAATACGTGGTCATAGGCCTTGCTCATGACCCGCACGTCGTTGGCGATGACGTCGATGTCGTCGGGGATGGTCAGGATGCGGAGCAGCTCCACGCCAAGGGGACGCAGCTCGGCGGCCAGGTAGGGCGAATTGACATCGACGACCTTGCCGGAGAGGATCTCGTTCCCGATGACCAGGAGACCCGCCGTGGACATGGTGTCATCCTATCGCGGTCGCCGATCCCCGGTCAATTCGGGCGTGCGAAGCGCTCCCGGGCGACCGGGGCGAGCCGCCCCACCCAAGGGGTGCGGGCCCGCGCCGCCAGTTTGAGCAGACATCCGGGTTGCGTATGCTGGTGCCCGTGGAGCACACCGTTCGATTCCTTCCTTCACAGCGCAGTACGCGAATGCCCGCGGGCACCAGCGTGCTGGAGGCCGCCCACGCGGCCAATCTCCCCATGGCGAGCGCCTGCGGAGCCGAAGGTATCTGCGCCCGCTGCGGCGTCCGGATCTTGCAGGGCGCCGATTCCCTGCCGCCCGAGACGTCGGGAGAAGCCGACGTGAAGCGCCGCAACCGCGTCGACCCCGAGCTGCGCCTGGCCTGCCGGATCACGCTGGGGGGCGATCTGGTGGTGAGCGCGCCCTTCTGGTGATCGACGCTGCCCGGGGGCGATCGAAGGTGCCTGGGGTGAACAAAGGTGCCTGGTGATTCGAGGGCGAGGATCGGCCGTGGCTGACGGGAGGCGCGGCATCGTGATCGTCGACCACGGCAGCCGCCACGCCGAGGCGAATGCCCTGCTCGACGAGGTGGTTCGACGGGTACAGGCCCGCTGCCCCGACGCCATCGTGCGAGCCGCCCACATGGAGCTGGCGCCTCCCTCCATCGCCGAGGCCATCGGCGAGTGTGTCGCGGCCGGCGCAGGGGAGATCGCCGTCCACCCCTACTTCCTGGCACCCGGTCAGCACTCGACGCGCGACATCCCGCATCTGGTGCAGAACGCCATGGCGAGCCACCCGGGGGTGGAAGCACGCGTCACCGAGCCCCTGGGCCTCGATGAGCAGCTGGTCGACGTCGTCATACGGCGGATCGACGCGCAGCAGAGCTGAGCCGGGCCGCTTCGCCCTCCTCGAGCTCGCGGGCGAGCCCCTTTCGCCCCGCGCGGACGCTTCGGTGATTCCCGGCTAGCATCGGCCGCGCCCGCAGGTCGCGGAGCGAGGAGAGCAGTCCCATCGCCATCTCCATCCGGGAAGAACTGAGCTTCGGGAGGGGGAAACACCTCTATATGGTGGCGGCCGCCATCATGGTGGGCCTCGGAGGGGCGGCCGGGGCGGTGATCTTCCGCCTGATGATCCGCTTCGTCACGGCCCTCGCCTTCGGCGGCGTGGAGGGCCTCGGCGAGCTCGCCGAAGAGGGGCTCGCCGCCGAGGCCCACGACCCCCTCGAGATCGCCGAGCAGATGGCCTGGTACTGGAAGCTCGCCGTCCCGGCGGCGGGGGGTCTCGTGGTGGGTCCACTCATCTACTTCTTCGCCCGAGAGGCCCGGGGCCACGGAGTGCCCGAGGTCATGAAGGCCGTCGCGTTGCGGGGCGGAATCATCCGGCCGCGCATCGTGGCCATCAAGGCCCTCGCTTCAGCGATCTCCATCGGGACGGGAGGCTCGGTGGGACGCGAGGGTCCCATCGTGCAGATTGGCTCGGCGGGCGGGTCGACCCTGGGCCAGCTGCTCCAGCTCCCCACCCGACAGATCCGCACCCTGGTAGGCTGCGGCGCCGCGGCGGGCATCTCGGCGACCTTCAATGCTCCCATCGCGGGCGCGCTCTTCGCCGCCGAGGTGATCATCGGCGATTTCGCAGTCACCGAGTTCAGCCCCATCGTGATCTCATCGGTGGTCGCCACCGTGGTGTCCCGCTACTTCCTCGGCAACACGCCTGCCTTCGCGGTGCCGACCTACGACATCGTGAGCCCCTTCGAGCTCTTCCCCTACATGCTCGCCGGGGTGGCGGCGGGCCTCGTCGCCGTGGCGTTCATCCACACCCTGAGCGCCGTGGAGCTCTTCTTCGAGCGGCTTCCGGTTCCCGCCTACCTCCAGGCTTGCCTGGGCGGGCTGCTGGTGGGCCTCATCGCCATCGAGCTCCCCCAGGTGTTCGGGGTGGGGTACACGACCATCTCCAGCGCCCTCGCGGGCACCCTTTCGGCATTCACCATGGGGGCCCTGGTCTTCGCGAAGATCGCCGCGACCTCCATCACCATCGGCTCGGGGGGCTCGGGCGGGATCTTCGCCCCTTCGCTCTTCCTGGGCGCCATGACGGGCGGCTTCCTCGGCACCCACATCCACGACCTCTTTCCCGAAGCGACGGCCAGCTCGGGCGCCTACGCGCTCGTCACCATGGGTGCTGTGGTGGCGGCCACCACCCACGCACCGATCAGCGCCATCATCATCATCTTCGAGATGACCCAGACCATCGACATCATTCCCGCCCTGATGGTCGCCTGCGTGCTGAGCTCCCTGGTATGCCAGCTGCTGAGCCGCGACTCGATCTACACCTCCAAGCTGCGCCGGCAGGGCGTCGACATCTTCGACGAGCAGGACCCCAATGTTCTCAAGGGCCTCTTCGTTCGCGACATCATGGACGCGACGCCCGAGGTGGTGCCCGCCTCGGCGAACTTCCAGACCATCCTCGACCTGGTGGTCCAGAGCAGCCACGCCCAGTTCTTCGTGGTGGATTCCGAGGGCCGCCTGCTGGGGGCGATCGCGCTCTCCGAGGTGCGGCGCCTCATCTACGAGCAGGAGTCACTGCGCCACGTCATCGTCGCGGGCGACCTGGTCGACACCAGCCGGCCCCGGGTGCACGAGGACGACGATCTCTCCGTCGTTGCGCAGCTCTTCAGCAGCGCGGGCGAGAGCGGCGGCTACTTCGACGAGCTCGCCGTCGTCGAGCGCAACGACCCCGACCAACTGGTCGGCACCGTGCGGGAGAAAGACGTCGTCGAGGCCCACAACCGCGAGGCCCTGCGCCGCGACCTGGCGGGCGGCCTGTCGAGCAGCATGAGTGCCGTCGGCAAGGGAAGCACCGTGGATCTCGGCGATGGCTATGTGCTCCGCGAGATCGTCGCCCCGCCCAGCATCGTGAACGTGTCTCTGCGCGACAGCTCCCTGCGCGCCAGGACGGGAATCCAGGTGCTGCTCGTGCGGGGAGGCGCCAGCGAGCCCGGATCACCGAGGAGCCTGCGCGTTCCTACCCCCGAGGACGTGCCGCGAGAGGGTGACAGCATGGTGGTGGCGGGGACCCGTGACGCCGTCGAGAAGCTCGACGTGCTTCACTAGACAGAGCCGCAGGCGCTAGACAGAGCCGCAGGCGCTAGACAGAGCCGCAGGCGCTAGACAGAGCCGCAGGCGCAGAAGAGAGCCGCCGGCGCGGCGCGCTAGCGGGGGCTGCGATCGAGAACGATGCGAACCTGCGAGTCGCCGGGCTGGAGAGGCTCGGCCGCGCTGCCCTCGAGATCCTCCGGGAGCTTCGTCATCGCGTTGCCGTCGCTGTCGAGGCGAGCCTGGAGAAGCACGGGGCCCGCAAAGCTCGACCCCGGAATCATGAGGTTCGCGGGACCGATCTCGAACGCGTAGGGAAAGCTCGGCGAGACCTCTCTCACGACAGCCATGGGCGGACCCGGCTGACCCTCGCGGCGCGCGATCAGGAAGAGAACCGCACCGGCAGGTCCCCCGCCCGCCACGGACGCGGCGAGCTCGATGCTGCCCGAGATCGGGTCGGCGCCGGGCGCGGGGGCGCTCTCCCCAACGTTTCCTCGAACGCCGCCGGCGGGAGCCATTCTCGCGGCCGCCCCGACGTCTCTCCCGGCGTCCGGGTCGCTTCCTTCGGGGAAGATGCGTCCCAGGTTGGGCTGGCGAGCCTGCTCGCTTGGATCCAGGGGCTCGATGTTGCGATCACAAGCCAGGAGCGCAGAGAGCAGTATCGCGAGGGCGACGAGTGCGCCGCCGGAACCGTTTCGAGAAGTCATGGCGCCGGAGGCTAGCCTGTATTTCTCGTCCTTCGCAGCGCCTCCGCGTCGAGGCTGTGAACCGAAGCCGGTTCCGTCGGGCGCAGCACTCCGCGGCGCGATACTCTGGCCCGAGAGACGCAGCCTGGGGGTGATCGGCGAGACGCCGGAATGGTGATCCGGCGTTTTCTGATCTTTCCGATCTGAGATCATACCCTTTGAACCTGTCCGCTTCGGAAGTGCCGCGAGGTGTCGCCGAACGGAAAGGGAAGGAGCACAGAACGTGAAGAGATCCAACTCCGACTCGACCGGTACGAAGCGAGGCGCCGACCACCGGGCTCGCTATCGCCTGCCGGAGGTCGGCGGAGATCCCTCGGGCAGCGCCCAGGGAACCACGCCCGGGAGCTTTGCGAACCCCGCCGACATCGGTGGCCCGCTGAGCTTCAGCTCGCCCGACACCCCCGGCATGCCACCGCCCTCGGTCAAGACGGCCTGGGATTTCATGCCCGGCGATTGGCGGCAGGTGGAAGGGCGTTGGGTGGCACCCGAGGGCTTCGAGCCCGTCACCCAGCTCGAGCACGCCCGGCTGGGCACGGTGACCCCCGAGATGCGACGCGTCGCGGAGCGTGAGGCCCACTTGAGCGCCGAGCAGGTGCGTGACGAGGTCGCGGCGGGCCGCATGGTGATCCCCGCCAACAAGGTCCATCTCGGCTACCAGCTCGACCCCATGTGCATCGGCCGGGCCGGCATGACGAAGGTGAACGCCAACATGGGCGCCTCCCCGTTGGCGAGCGGCAGCGAAGAGGAGGTCGAGAAGCTGCGCTGGGCGGAACGCTGGGGCGCCGACACGGTGATGGATCTATCCACCGGGGGCGATCTCGATGCGACCCGCAAGGCGATCATCCAGAATTCCACGGTCCCCATCGGAACCGTCCCGATCTACTCCATGATCATCGGGCGCAGCATCGAGGAGCTCGACGAGAAGATGGTGCTCGAGGCCCTCGAGCATCAGGCCGCCCAGGGGGTCGACTACTTCACCATCCACGCCGGGGTGCTTCGCGAGCACCTTCCCCTCGTCGCACGGCGGCTCATCGGCATCGTCAGCCGAGGCGGCTCGCTGCTCGCGAAGTGGATGCTCGAGCACGGCCGCGAGAACCTCATGAACGAGATGTGGGAAGACATCTGCGCCGTGATGCGGCGCTATGACGTCACCTTCTCGATCGGCGACGGGCTGCGGCCGGGCGGACTCGCGGATGCGACGGACGCGGCGCAGCTGGGCGAGCTGTGCGCTCTGGGCGAGCTCACCGAGCGCGCCTGGCGCATGGGCTGCCAGGTCATGGTGGAGGGTCCGGGCCACGTCCCCTTCGATCAGATCGAGTACAACATGAAGCTGCAGCGCACCCTGTGCCACGGCGCACCCTTCTACGTGCTCGGACCGCTCGTGACCGACGTCTTCCCCGGCTACGACCACATCACCAGCTGCATCGGCGCCAACGCGGCGGCCTACCACGGCGCGGCGATGCTCTGCTACGTGACCCCCAAGGAGCACCTCGGCCTACCGAAGAAGGACGACGTCAAGCAGGGCTGCATCGCGTACAAGATCGCCGCCCACTCGGCCGACGTGGCCCTGGGAATACCGGGCAGCCGCGACTGGGACGACGAGCTCACCAAGGCACGGGCCGCCCTCAACTGGGAGAAGCACTTCGACCTGGCCTTCGACAGCGATACAGCCCGCGCGTATCACGACGAGGACCTCGACGTCGACACCGACTTCTGCGCGATGTGCGGCCACGACTGGTGCGCGGTGCGCATCAGCAAGGAGATCAGCATGTTCGCCTCGGGCGAAGACGCCGAGTACGCGTGGGAGCGGCCGAAGATCTCGGCTGCACTCAGCGACGAGCAGAAGGAGATCCTGCGCAAGCGCGGAGTGCTGTCGCCCGACGAGCTCCACACGCTCGCGTCCAAGACCCGCGGCAGCATGGGCGCCGACGAGGGCCAGGCCGCCTGCCACAGCGACCTGGCCGACGACTCCCACGCCCAATCCCTGCAAGCGACGGAGGGCGGGCCGGTCTGAGAACCTTGCGATGTCCCCGAGGCCCTGGATCACCAACTCGATCACCAACTGGATCACCAAAACAAAGCGCCCCGAGACCCATATGAGCCCCGGAGCGCGTCGTCGAAGCCTCCCCCCCCGGATCGGCTTCGATCTCTTTGACTGTCGTTTCGACAGCAGCGGTCGAAGGCTTGAGGACTTTTTGCACCTTCGCTTCCCACTAGCTGCACCGATCCGAAGCGGGTCCATATCCCCACTTCGAGCCGCGATCCACCAAGTCGACGGAAAGTCCCGAAATTGGTGAGGAAATCCATAGCCTTGAGCGGAGCCGTGGTGTATGCTTAGCGCGCGAAAACAAAAAAGTGTTTCATTTTCGGGCACTTACGGGTAATCCCGCATCAAGTGACTCGAGCCCCCCAGCTGGTCGCGGCAAGATCGAGATGCCTTGAGCCAAGGCTCTGGAATCGGAGCCGCGGCAGGTCGGGCAGTTGCGTAAGGGGCCGAGTCGCAAGGGTCTTCGTCGAGGGCTCGGGGAGATGGGTTCGAATCGATCGGGCGCGGGGCGCCGGGTCGCAACGGACGGGATCGACCGAGTCGAGCGACCGAAGCTGTAGGGCCTGTGAAGGGAAGCGAAGTGAACGCGGAACGCGCGGAAGGAGGCAATCGATGGGAGAAGTGAAGATCAAGCTGGACGTCGAGTTCACCATCTCCGAAGTCGGCCTCGAAGACGCCTTTGAGGAATACGACGAGCTTACCGTCGAGGGAGTGATTCGCGAGCTCCTCGACAAGTCGATCGCCTGCGACAACATCCTCTCCAAGGTGGTCGACGGACCGAACACACTCGAGGAGTACGACGAGGTCAGCCCGAGCTGACACTCGCGCCGAATTGGCCGTCTTCGAGTCGCGAACGGTCGCCGCCCGCGCCGCTCGCCGGATCCCCCGCACTTCTATTTCATCGAATCGAAGCCCGCGCGCCCTTCGCACGCCGGGCCGCGTTGCGCGTGAGGCCAGGCTGGGCCTCCGGCGGCACACCTATACCTGTACCTGTGTGGCATGACTCCCCACTTCTGGGGAGTCATGCGGGACTTCCCTCCCGGGCTTCTCTCCCGGCTTCGGGCGAGCAGGAATATTGCCTTCGCAATATCGAGAAATATCGAGAACAAAGTAGTATTTCGTAGAATTCGCGAGATTTCTGGTTACAAAAAGCGACCCCGATACACTCCTTCGCGGCGCGTGAATCCGTCTTCGAAGTGCGCGGGAACTACCCGGAATTCCTGCGCGATCCGAAATGCAAACGACGGTTCTAAGCCGCCCAAACGGGCCTCTTGGCGTCATTCTCGCGCGTGTACGTCTGTGCCCTCGATCGACCGGTACCGACTTTGCGGATTCGGTGCACCCTGTGGTTAACTAGGTCCCGGTCGCAATCGCCTTCGGGGCGCGTACACACGGAAACTCCCCGGTAGCGGTCGAAATTCCACAAATCTGACCCACTGAATAGACGAGATTCATGACCTTACCCCCCGAGGTCTGGAATGGCGTTATGCGCCGCCTGCGAGACCGAGTACCCGCGTTTTCGTACGCGACGTGGCTGGAGAAGCTCGTCGCAAACGGAGACCAGGACGGTGTGGATCTCCTGTGCCCGACGCCTTTCCATCGCGATCGCATTCGTGACCACTTTCTCGCGCTGATCTGCGAATGCGTCGAGGAGGAGCTGGGCCGCAAGGTCCCGGTCTCCGCCGAGCTGGCGCCGTCAGGCGAAGCAGCGAGCGAGACGGATCCGGCGACCGTTGCCGGAGAAAGGTCCGCCTCCCCATCGCAGCCTCACGAGAAGACCAATCGCGAAGGGTCGCGGGCCGGATCGCGTGCCGCCCCGACGGGCTCTCGCGGCGGCGCGGCCACGCGGGGCGCCAGGCGCAACGACACCTCGGCGATCGGCTCCACGATCGACTCGGCGCTCGACGCGATGGCGAGCGGACCCCACAGGCCCGCGAGCACTGCCCGCAAGAACGAGCAGGCGGCACAGTCCTTCGCCTCCCCCAAGCCCGCGGGCGGAACCGATCGACCCTTCACCCGCGCTACCCCGCGCGCGCAGAGCGTATCCTCGCCAACGCGGCCGGGGGCTCCTGCCCCGGGCGCGCAAAGCGTATCCTCGCCAACGCGGCAGCGGAGCTTCCCTCTCAGCTTCGAGAGCTTCGTGGTCGGACCCTGCAACGCCCTGGCGCGCGAGGCATCGCTCGCCATCGCGCGTGAGCAGCAGCTGGGGCTCCATCAGCTCTACCTCGCCTCGCCTCCCGGGCTCGGCAAGACCCACCTCTCCCGGGCAGTGGTCCTCGAGGCCCGGCGCATGGGGAACGAACGCTCCCGCTACACCACCGCTGAGGCCTTCACGAACGAATTCCTCGCCGCGGTCCGGACGGGACAGATGGCCCGCTTCAAGCAGCGCTACCGCCGCGACTGCAACGTGCTCGTCCTCGAGGACGTCCAATTCCTGCAGGGCAAGAAGTCCACACAGCTCGAGTTCTTCCATACCGTGCAACACATCCTCGACGCGGGTGGGCGGGTACTCCTCACGGGAGAGCAGCTGCCGCAGAACCTCGAGCACCTCGACCCGAGGGTGCAGGGGCAGATCGCGGGCGGCTTCGTCGCCGAGCTCGAGGCCCCGGATGCTGCGGTGCGACGCAACATCCTGCGCGCCAAAGCCGCTCACGGGGGCGTCCGCCTGCCCGAGAACTGCCTCGATCTCCTCGTGGAGTCGCTTCGCGGCAACGTACGTGAGCTGGAGAGCGCCCTGATCCAGCTGGTCACGACGGCTTCGCTGCTCAAGAAGCCCATCGACGACGACCTCACCCGCGAGGCCCTGAGCAAGAAGATCCCCGGCCACGGCTCAGCGGCAGCGCGCCCCGATCCCGGGACGATCATCAAGGTCGTAGCGGGCTTCTTCAAGACCACTCCGGCCGTCATGTCCACACGCTCGCGCCGTCGAGACATCCTGGTCCCCCGTCAGCTCGCCATGTACCTGTGCCACCGCTACACGGACGCCTCCCTTGCCGAGATCGGGCGGGCCCTGGGCAAGAACCACCCGGCCGTGAAGAACGCGGTACGCCGGATCGAGCGCGAGGTGCTCGAGAAGGCGCCCCTCCGCTACCAGGTCGAGGCTCTGGTCGAGCGCCTGGACGAGCTCGGCTACACGGCTTCGAGCCCCAACCCCGACTGAACCCCAACTCCGACTGAGCCCCAACTCCGACTGAGCCCCAACTCCGACTGAGCCGCGACGAGGACCGGCGTTTTGTCCGGCTGTGTCGGCGTTCTGTCGGCACTGTGTTGGCTCTTTGTCGGCATCTTGTCGGGTTCTTGTCGGCGCGGGGACGCGAGTGTCAGGCACTGTCGGGATAGCGACCCGGTTCGTCGGCTTTTGTCAGCGCATTCGCCGAGAATATTCGGTCACTTAGCGGGGTTTTGTCGGCTCATGTCGGCACGGCCTGTCACTCCGCGGCGATCAGCCGGCGGCGAGCACGGGCGCGCTGGCCGGCGCGTCGCGGCCCATGGGATCCCGGTCGCGTTGGCGCGCGGGGCCGGCGAGCTCGATGCGGCGCTCGGGCTCCAGCGAAGCGGGATCAAGGGCGGGATCCTCGAAGCGGGCCAGCACGCCGTAGGTGGTATTGCGCTCCACGGGCACCCGGCCCAGCTCGCGGATCAGGCGGCGAAATTCCTCGGCGGGCATGTTCTCACCGTGATCGGCGCCCGACTCCCGGCTGATGGACTCCTCCATCAGGCTCCCGCCGAAGTCGTTGGCGCCCGAGTTCATCGCCACCTGGGCGAGCTTCGCGCCCATCTTCACCCACGACACCTGGATGTTGGTGATCCAGGGGCGGAGCATGAGCCGCGACACCGCGATCAAGCGCAGGTCTTCGCTCATGCTGGCGCCCGGGCGCGAGCCCAGCACGTTGTAGAGCATGTTCTTCTCGTGAATGAAGCCCAGTGGAACGAACTCCGTGATGCCGCCCGTGTCCTTCTGGATGTCTCGCAGCAGCGCGATGTGGTTGGCGATGTGCTCGGGCGTCTCGATGTGGCCGTACATGAGAGTCGAGGTCGAGGGCAGCCCCACCGAGTGCGCGGTCCGGACGATCTCCTCCCAGCGCGCCACGGTGAGCTTGCGCGGCGAGAGGATTTCCCGCACCTCGTCGTCGAGGATCTCCGCCGCCGTCCCCGGCATGCTGCCCAGCCCGGCCTCCATCATCCAGCGGAAGTAGTCGTCGAGCTCCATGCCGCTCTTGCGATGGGCGAAGTCGACTTCCTCGGGCGAGTAGGCATGGATGTGAAGCTGGGGAAAGGCAGAGTGGATGGTTGTCAGGATCTCATGGTAGTGGGTGTGATCCTTGTTGGGGTGAATCCCTCCCTGGATGCACACCTCGCTGGCGCCCCGCGCAACGGCGTCGCCACACTTCTCGAGGATCTCCTCCATGCTGCGGTCGTAGGCATCGGCGGCCGCGTCGTTCTTGTGCCGCGCAAAGCCGCAGAAGGAGCAACCCACGTAGCAGATGTTGGTGAAGTTGATGTTGCGGCACACCACGAAGGAGATGTCGTCACCGACATCCTCCTTGCGCGCCAGGTCGGCGGCCCGCTGCAGGGCCTGGAGGTCCGCACCCCGGACCCGGAGCAGGGTTGCCGCATCCGCGGTACTGAGCTCCTTGCCGTCGAGTGCGGCATCGAGGATACGGGCGACCCCGGGGTTTACGTCTTGAAAGAGTCGTTCGAGCATATCAGGCCGCCTCCTCGCCGGACTGGAGTTTGGAGTTCCGCGACAAGCCCTCGTCGTTGGCGAATCGCGGAAGTGAATCCCACACCTGGGGATCGAAGAATTCGGGTCGTTCGAGCCATTCGGGATAGATGGGTAGCCGTTCCACCAGCCGCTGTCCCGAGAGCGCGGTGCACTCGTGCAGCTCCTGCAGCTCGGGCCAGGGCGCTTCGGGATTGATGAAGTCCAGGGTAAGGGGCGACACCCCGCCCCAGTCGTTCAGCCCCGCGCGCAGCAGGGACTCGAGAATCTCGGGGGCAAGGTTGGGGGGCGCCTGCAGGTTCATCTCACCCCCGAGAACCAGGCGGGCGAGGGCGACCCACGCCACCACCTCGTGATCCGCCAGGGACGCCACGCCGCCCATGGGGGTTTCGGGCTTGGCGTGGAAGGGCTGGACGATGACTTCTTGAATGTGCCCGTAGCGATCCTGCAGGTCGCGAATGGCGAGCAGGGTGTCGAGGCGCTCCGGCCCCGTCTCTCCGATGCCGAGCAGGATCCCCGAGGTGAAGGGGATGCGCAGCTCGCCCGCCTCGGCGTGCATGCGCAGGCGCTTCTCGGGATCTTTGTCGGGCGCGTGAAAGTGCGCCCTGCCGCGTTCGCGCAAGCGCTGACTCGTATTCTCCAGCATGAGCCCCATGGAGGCGTTCCACGGCCGTAGGCGTTCCATGTCCTCGCCGCTCAAGAGGCCCGCGTTGGTGTGCGGGAGCATCCCGCCCTCGAAGGCCACGCGACAGGCCTCGACGAGGTGATCGACGGTGCTCGCGTAGCCCTGGGCGGCGAGCCACTCGCGATGACTGCGATAGGCGACCTCGGGCTTGTCGCCCAGGCACATGAGCGCCTCGATGCAGCCCACCCTCACACCGTCGCGCACGACCGCATCGACCTCGTCGAGGGTGTAGGTCTTCGCCTCCGGCGAGTCGGGCTGCTTCGCGAAGCCGCAGTAGGTGCAGCGGTCCCGGCACAGGTTGGTGAGGGGAATGAAGACGTTGCGCGAGACGCTTACCCGCTCGCCCTTGTGGCGGAGCTTGCTCTCGTGGGCGCCCGCCATGATCGCCTCGCGAATCGCCGGGCGCTCCATGCTGGAGGCGAGGCTTTCGGCGGCGCCCCGTTCGAGTCTGCCCGCGGCGACGCCTTCGGCCACCAGGGCCTCGGCCTCAACCAGCGACAGGGGGGGGAGGGATGAGGAAGCGCTCACGTCAATCCTTCGGAGCCGCATCCGGCGACAGCGAAACGGGACTATATCACCCTCATTCCGACCAGCGCGAGAAGAGGGTCCCTCCGGGGTGCCCAAAAGGCGAACCCGGCGGCGACGCATCAAGCACACGCGATATTCGGCCGAAACGAGCGGGTTGAGGAGAGATTCGACCGATGCCCTCGCGGGCCGAAGAGACCCGACACCTCGAAGGCGAGCTGGCGGTGTGGAGACGACCGTCCAGGAGTCTCCCCACCCGAATCAGCTTCCTCGTTCTCGCCGCGACCCTGGTGATCTCCCTCACCGTGACGGGGATCTCGCTGTGGTCCATCGACGCCTTTCTACGCGAGAAGATCGAGCAGAAGTTCCCCTCGATTCTCTCCCACGCCTCGCAGACGCTCGAGCTCTGGTACGTGCAGCGCATCCACGACATCGGGGAGGTCTCGAGAAGCCCCATCCTGCGTGAGAACAGCGAGAAGCGGTACTCCGGCGCGTCGGCCGAGCGGGCCACGCTGGCCCGCCTGGAGCTCGGTCGGTACCTCGACGATGTGCTCCGCGGCCGTGCTCAGTACCGTGCGCTCTTCCTGATGGGCCCCGAGGGCGAAATCGACCTGTGGATCGGCGAGAAGATCGAGCTTCCCGGATCCATGCGCGAGCGCATCGCCGACCCGACCACGGTGACGGTGAGTGACGTATGGGGCTCGGGCGAGAGGCGGCTACAGGTCGTCTCGGTGCGAATCGACACCCAAGGAAGCAAGGGGGCGAGTCTCCATGCCGTGCTGAAACTCGACGAGCTCGACCGGATCCTGTCGAGCCAGAGCCTCGCCAGCTCGGAGAGGGTCTCCCTCGTCGGCCCCGAAGGCCGCTATCTCGCCTCCACGAGCGGCGAGATCCTGGGCAAGACCTACGGGCACGACCTGCCGGAGCCGGACCAGAAGCCCGTTTTCAGCGACCATACGAAAGCGAATGGAGAGAGGGTGGTGAGCAGCGCGGCACGCCATCCACGCTTCGGCTGGACCCTCGTCGTCGAAGAGCCCCACAAGGCCGCCTTCGCTCCCGCGAAGTCGGCCTTGCGCGTCACCCTGGGCATCAACCTCGCGATCGTCGGCGCCCTGAGCCTCATCGCCTTCCGGGTCTCGGTCAATATGGTGCGGCCCATCGAAGACCTCTCCCAGGCGGTGCGCCGGATCGCCGAAGGCCGAAGCGGCGTCGTGATTCCCCGGGTCGAGCGCCGCGACGAGGTCGGGGTGCTGAACAGCGCCTTCCGGGAGATGACCACGCGTCTGGCCGCCAACGCAAGGGAGATCGAGGCCGCCAACAAGAATCTACGGGCGAAGAACGACGAGCTGAAGTGCATGAACGAGACCCTCGAGCAGCTCTCCATCACCGACGGACTCACCTGTCTCCACAACCACCGCTTCTTCCAGGATTACC
>JAFDEK010000184.1 GCA_019310385.1 Deltaproteobacteria bacterium | reverse complement strand
CAACACAGCACAACACAACAGGAATCGAAACCCGGAATCCGAGGGATGACATGAAGAAGGTCGAAGCCATCATCAAACCCTTCAAGCTCGACGAGGTCAAAGAGGCCCTGCACGGAATCGGCATCCAGGGGCTCACGGTGACCGAGGTGAAGGGCTTCGGGCGGCAGAAGGGTCACACGGAGCTCTACCGCGGCGCCGAGTACGTGGTCGACTTCCTGCCCAAGATCAAGCTCGAAATCGCAATCGCGGACGACATGGTGGCCAAGACGGTTGAGACCATCGTGGAGTCCGCCAACACCGGGCGGATCGGAGACGGCAAGATTTTCGTCCTCCCCATGGACGAAGTGATCCGCATCCGCACGGGAGAGCGCGGCGAAAGCGCCGTCTGAAGCTCCCATCCACCCCCCCAGTGGCGTGCCGTCACGGGATGACAACAAAACGAGGAAGCACCGAATATGAACGCCAAGCAGGTATTGGAATATGCGAAGAAGAACAACGTCGTCATGGTTGATCTTCGCTTCACGGATTGGCCCGGGACGTGGCAGCACTGCTCCTACCCGGTCGGCATGCTCACCGAGGACATCTTCGAGGACGGCATGGGCTTCGACGGCTCGTCGATCCGCGGCTGGCAGTCCATCAACGAGAGCGACATGCTCATGGTGCCGGACCCGAGCACGGCCTTCATCGATCCCTTCTTCAAGCACCCCACCCTCGTGTTGATCTGCGACATCCTCGATCCCATCACGAAGGAGCGCTACTCGCGCGATCCCCGCTACATCGCCACCAAGGCGGAGAACTACCTCAAGCAGTCGGGCATCGGTGACACCATCTACTTTGGTCCCGAGGCGGAGTTCTTCATCTTCGACGATGCACGTTTCAGCACCGGCCCCGACCACGGCTTCTACAGCGTCGACTCCATCGAGGGCAGCTGGAACTCGGGCGCCGAGGAAGCCGGCGGCAACCTCGGCTTCAAGGTGCGCGCTCAGCAGGGCTACTTCCCGACGCCGCCGACTGACAAGCATCAGGACATCCGCACCGAGATGGTGCTCGTGATGGAGCAGCTCGGCATTACGGTCGAAGCGCAGCATCACGAGGTCGCGACGGCGGGTCAGGCCGAGATCGACATGAAGTTCGACACCCTGCGCCTCATGGCCGATCAGCTCCTCATGTACAAGTACGTGGTGAAGAACGTCGCGCAGCAGTGGGGCAAGACCGCGACCTTCATGCCCAAGCCCGTCTTCGAGGGCAACGGCTCGGGGATGCACTGCCACCAGTCGATCTGGAAGGACGGCAACCCGCTCTTCGCGGGCGACGGCTACGGGGGCTTCTCGGAGCTGGGCCTGCACTACGTGGGCGGCATCCTGAAGCACAGCCGGGCCCTGGCGGCGCTCACCAACCCGACCACCAACTCGTACAAGCGCCTGACGCCGGGCTACGAGGCCCCGGTGAACCTCGCGCTCTCGAGCCGCAACCGGTCGGCGTCCTGCCGCATCCCCATGTACAGCCAGAGCCCCAAGGCCAAGCGCATCGAGGTCCGCTACCCGGATCCCTCGTGCAATCCCTACCTGGCCTTCGCCGCGATGCTGATGGCGGGGATCGACGGAATCGAGAACAAGATCGATCCCGGCGAGCCCCTGGACAAGAACATCTACTCGCTCTCGCCCGAGGAGGCGAAGGGGATCCCCTCGATGCCCGCGCACCTCGACGAGGCACTCGACGAGCTCGAGGCGAACCACGAGTTCCTGCTCAAGGGCGACGTGTTCACCAACGACGCCATCGAGTCCTGGATCGAGTACAAGCGCGAAGAGGAGTCGAACCCGGTGCGCCTGCGGCCGCACCCCCACGAGTTCGAGCTCTACTTCGACATCTAGTCGAGCAGCTCAGCTGCTCGGCTAGACGTCGCCCCGGCAACGCGAAGCGTTGCCCGCGACATCTAGTCGAGCAGGCCACCGAGTTCCAAAACACAAGACGCCCCGTCGGTCACCCGGCGGGGCGTCTTGCATAGGGGACGGTCCTTGACGGAAGGTGAAACCTTCCGTTAAGGACCGTCCCCTCCCCTTGCGTTAGGGGAGGTCGAAGACTTGGGTGATGGGGTAGAGGGCCGGGGGTCTGCCGACGAGCCAGGCGGCGGCGCGGGCGGCGCCGCGGGCGAAGTGCTCGCGGGTGCTGGAGCGGTGGGCGAGCTCGACGCGCTCCCCCTGCCCCACGAAGTAGATGGTGTGCTCGCCTGGGTTGTCGCCACCGCGTAGGGTCTGCACCCCGATGGCGCCCTCGGGCCGCGGGCCGATTTCGCCCGCCCGTTCGAGCACGAGGTGATCGGCGAGCTCCTGGCCGCGACCCTCCGCGACCGCCTCGGCGAGGAAGAGCGCGGTACCGCTGGGCGCGTCGCGCTTGGCGACGTGGTGGATCTCGAAGATCTCGGCGTCGAAGTCAGGGCCGAGCCGGCGGCTCGCCTCGCGGGTAAGCCAGCCCAGAACGTTCACCGCCAGGGAGAAGTTGGGGGCATGGATGACTGGGATCTTCTCCGACAGCGACGTGATCTCGGCTCGCTCGCCGTCGCTGAAGCCCGTGGTCCCCGTCACGTACGCGACCCCGGCCTCGGCGGCCCCCCGCAGGTTGGTGAGGGTGGAGCGCGGAATCGAGAAGTCGATGACCACATCGCAGCTCGCGAGGGCGCTCTTCAAGTCGTCGGTGAGGCTGACGCCCGGCTCGATCTCTCGCCCCAGCTCGGGGTGACCGCTCCGCTCCAGTGCTGCCGAGACCCGCAGCTCGGGGTGCTGCGCGACGGCCTCGCGCACCTGCACGCCCATGCGCCCGCAGGCGCCGACCACCATGACACGCTGCTCGGCCGCCATCAGAGAACCCCCGCCTCTTTGAGGACGGCCTGAAGACGCTCGCGATTGGGCTGGCTGATGGGCGTGAGGGGCAGGCGAATCTCGTCCCCGATGGCGCCCGTCAGCGCAACGGCCGCCTTCACGGGGATCGGGTTGGTCTCGCAGAACAAGATGTCGAAGATCGGGAGTAGCCGGTAGTGGAGCTCCCGAGCCCGGCTCGAGTCGCCGGCCCGCCATGCGCGCTCCAGCTCGCAGAGCTCGGCTGGAACCACGTTGGAGCTGGTCGAGATGCCCCCCTTGCCCCCGATGGCGAGCATGGGGAGCAGGAGTGCGTCGTCGCCCGACACCACCGCGAAGTCGTCCGGGCACGCGGCGATCACGTGGGCGATCTGATCGAGGTCGCCGCAAGCCTCCTTGACGCCGACGATGTGGGGATGCTCGGCCAGGCGCGCGATGGTCTCCGGCGCGATGTTGGACGCCGTACGGCCCGGGATGTTGTAGAGCACCAGGGGAAAGAGCGTCGCATCGGCGACGGCCTCGTAGTGGGCGACGATCCCCGCCTGGGTGGGCTTGTTGTAGTAGGGCGAGAGCAGGAGCGCCCCGTCGGCGCCGGCCTCCTTGGCCTTGCGGGTGAGCTCGATGGCTTCGCGGGTGTTGTTGGAGCCGGTGCCCGCCACCACGGGGACGCGCCCGGCCGCAGCCGAGACCACCAGCTCGATCACCCGGCTGTGCTCGGCGTGGGACAGGGTCGCGGATTCGCCCGTCGAGCCGCAGGGCACGAGTCCGTTGATCCCGGCCGCGATCTGTCTCTCCACCAGGCTCGCGAGGGCGCTCTCGTCGACCTCACCATCACGGAAGGGCGTGACGAGGGCGGTCAGGATTCCTTCGAACATCCCTCAGTCCTCCCCGACGGGGATACGACCCGTGAAGGTCTCGGCGGCGGGCCCCGTCATGAAGACATGGGACTCGCCGCCCTCCCACTCGATGCGAAGCACCCCGCCCCGCAGCGCGATCTCGATCTTCGGGTCGGCGAGGCCTCGGAGTATGGAGCTCACCGCCACCGCGCAGGCACCGCTTCCGCAGGCGAGGGTCTCACCGGTCCCGCGCTCCCAGGTGCGCTGGCGGATGTGACCGCGATCCACGATCTCGATGAACTCGACGTTGACCCGGTTCGGGAAGGCGGGATGCTGCTCGATGGCGCGGCCCAGCTCGTGGACGGGCGCCGCATCGACGTCGTCCACCACCAGGACCGCGTGGGGGTTTCCCATGGAGAGCGAGGACAAGATCACGCTCTCGACGCCGCCGCTCCCGAGAGCGACGTCGAGAGCAACGTCGAGCACCGGTCCCTCGCCCGAGCCCAGGGTGGTGGGGATCTTCGCCGGGGCCAGCACGGGGCGCCCCATGTCGACGGTGATGAGATCCCCGCCCGCCCAGCGTGGCCGCACCACGCCCGAGAGGGTCTCGACCCCGATTTCGTCGGCGCTGGTGTGACCGCGGTCGCGCAGGAACTTGTAGAAGGCGCGTATCCCGTTGGCACACATCTCCACCTGGGAGCCGTCGGCGTTGAAGATCTCCATCCGGAAGTCCGCCGCCTGGGATTCGCGCACGACCAGTACCTGGTCGGCCCCGATGCCGAAGTGGCGATCACTGATGCGCCGGCAAAAGGCCGCCAGGTCCGCGGGCAGGGCGTCGCGGATGCCGTCGAGCACGACGAAGTCGTTGCCGGCGCCGTGCATCTTCGTGAAGGGCAGGGTCGTGCTCTCGTCGCTCATACTGCTGCTCGCTCTCGTTCTCGTCGGCCGCGAGGGCCGATCTCGTCGGGCTCGTTCGAGCCTGCTCGCTCCGGCGCCGCGATAGCCGAGCCCACCGTGACCCGGGCTTGCCGCGGCGCTGGGCCGACGGGGGACAGTCTAGCGGTCGCCGGGCTTCTTCTCTTGTGCGTCCTGTGCGCGGCCCGTCGCGCTGGCCGGCCACTCCCCGAAGCCGCCGGTGGTCTGCGCGGCAGACTCCGCGGAGAAGGTACTGCTCTTGCGCACCGGCTTGCCGTACTTCCCACAGCCGCTGAGGGGAGGGAGCAGGGCCAGAGCCACCAGCGCGGCGGCCAGGCGTCGCGAGCCCCTCATCGGGAGACCTCCCCGGCGTCCGCTTGCTTCTCGAGGGAGCGCTCCTCTTCGTCGAGCTGCGCGCTGGCGCGCTCGAGTGCGGCCGCCACCGTGGGGCGCGCGGTCCCGCCGACGAGCTTTCGCTGCTCGAAGCTGCGCTCGAGATCGAGCAGCTCCACGGCCGCGGCCGGAAAGGCCTCGTGGAAGGAGCGCATCTGCGCGTGGTCGAGGCTGCGAAGGTCGACCCCTTCCCGGCTGCAGTGGCCCACGATGCTTCCCACGGCCTCGTGGGCCTCGCGGAAGGGAACGCCCTCGCGGACCAACACCTCGGCGAGATCGGTAGCGAGGAGCATGGGATCGCCGGCGGCCTCGCGCATGCGGGCAACGTTGACGGAGAG
>JAFDEK010000183.1 GCA_019310385.1 Deltaproteobacteria bacterium | reverse complement strand
AGCTGGCGGCACTTCGATACGGCCCAGGGTTGTCTACTGTGCTTTTACTTTCACTTTCGATGCTTCCCAGAGCACGCTATCCGGGCAAAACATTCCCCCGTCTTCGCCCGCCGCGGCGTCAGAATCCGGATAGACGTCCCAAAACCTGCCCCATTCGGCAAAAGAGGGCGCGGTGACCATGAAGATCAGATCGGTATCACCCGAGGCGTTGACCGCGATGGGGAACAAGACCATGGCCTCGAGGTTCTTGCCACCGTCAAGTTGCCTCGCGGCTTTCAGCCACTCCTCGGCCCTCGCTTCCACATCTTTCTCGGTCATCTCATCTTCCATTCCGCAGCTCCACATCTGCATCGCCTGGCCCGCGTATGCGGGGCCTGCAGCGAACATGATTACCGTACCCATCACCCAGAAAAACTTGGAATTCATCACTCTCCTCCTGGTTCCTCTCGGACCCTCTCGGACCCTTCAAGGGTCCGGATTTGGCGATACTTCGACCCCAAAAACTCGAGTTTTCAAACCGGACATAGACCCGTTCGGACGTATAGGCCATCTCCCGAAACGGCGCAAAGGCTTTCGGATTGAGTGACCTGCCCGAGTTGGACGTGCATCAGCTGGGCCGCCTCGAGCGTCAAGAGCTTCGCTCGCCCGCAAGTCGCGCCCGCTATTTCGTGGCATACCAGATCGGCGACGTGTAGGCGCGTTCCTGGCCGACGAGCTCTGCCTCCGCGGGGATCTGCGCCCCCAGACGCACCTTGTCGTAGACCACCCAGCGTGGCGTGGGAATCTCGAGAACGCGGGCGTAATAGAAGGCCGACTCCTTCGGGTCGAAGTCCGGGTCCTGCCAGACCGCGGCTAGCTGCGCCGTGCCGATGCTGTTGCTCCAGGTGGCGGATTCGAGATCCACCGTATTGCCGACGGGCTCCTTGCAGCGGCCGTCAGGGCCGATCTTGCGGCCATCGGACACGGCTACGTCGTGAACACGCTCATGGAGCTCGCCCTTCTCGTCCATCCAGCCCTTGACGATCTGAATGCGATCGAGATTGGCACTCTGCGGGTCGCGAAGCGCGGCGACCAGGAAGGTGGGAGCACGATCCCCCTTGCCGGCTCTCGGCAGGTCGCCGCCCATGGGGACCCCTTTGGCATAGCCGGGCCGGGCCAGGTCGTTCGCGAGAGCATCTTGATCTTCATACCGCCAGCCACCGAAGAAGCGGACCGTCATCCGCGGCCCGGTGGTGCCGTAGGTCTCCCGGCGCTTCATGGCGTCGAATAGTGCGGAGCGGGAATTCTCGTGCGCCCAGATTCCCGTATAGCCCGAGGCTACGAGCGTATAGCCTTCGAAGGTGCCCAGCTCCGACTTGACGAATGGATGGCTGACGCGGTCCGCACTGGGCTCGACGCTGGCGGATTTGCCGAAGAAGTTGTCCTCGTCCGCGGTCGTCAACGAAGTGTGGCTGTCGGTGGCGCCGCCGAAACCGAACTTGTACGGGTTGTAGCCCAGCTTGGCCTCGAGCTTCAGGCCCTGCTTGAGGGCTTCCCGCGCATACTCGCCCTTGAGCATCTCGGGCTTCTTCAGCTCGGAGATGTCGAGGTTGCCGACGTCCCAGGTCTCGTAGTCGGCGAACTCATCGTCCGGCGATAGGATGGGGTGGGTTTCGCCGTCGCCCTTGATCTGCGTGATCTCATAGTGCGGCTCCCACTTCGCCCGCAGCCTCACGTAGTCGGCGTCCACCGTGCCGCCGTGATAGGTCTTGTCGGTCGGAAAGAGCCAGCCATTCGACAGGTTGCCGTTGTGGGCGAACGCGAATGCCGTGCCCCCATGCTGGGTCTCATAGGTCTCCAGCCATTCGTAGAGGGTCATGGGATCCGTGCTGCCGATCGGGGGCTGGGTGGTGGGCGGGACCGTCTTCTTCGCCACCTTACCGTCGTCGCGAATGATCACGTTTCGATGGAGGTTGAAGCCCTTGGGGACAGACGTCCATTCGAACCCGATGAAGGCCGTGAACAGACCGGGATCGTTGTGTCGTTCGGCGGCGTCGACGATGTCACTCCAGACGCTGTCGAATACCTCGGCGCCGGGGCTGTAATCCTTGACCAGCTGCTCCGGCAAGGTCATCTGGGCAAAATTGGAGATGAGGTCGAAGGCGGCGGCCCCGGCGGCGCTACCCCCCTTCATGAACTCGTCGTACCAGTAGCGCCCTTTCTCTACCGCGAGGATGTTGGGCGCGCCACGCTGGAGGTCGGTGGCGAAGCCCATCAGGTCGGTGTGGTCGGTTATGACGGCCCAGTCCAGGGAGCGTGACAACCGAACGGGAATGCCCGTCGAGGACGTGATCTGCTCGCCCCGCGCGAAGCGATAGGCATCATCGAGGCCCACGGTATTGCCGAACAATCCTGCATCGAGTGACAGGCCGGTGTGGAGATGAGAGTCGCCCCAGTAAACGTTGGTCGCATGGGGTGAGTTGGCATAGGGCGAGTAGTGCTTGGCTTGCTCCGAGACGGAGTCCGATGACCCGAGCGCGATCGCGGGTGCCAGCAGGATCAAGGAGGCCAATAGAAAGAGTGCCCGACGTGCCATGTGTACGCTCCTTATACCCGACGCCCCGATGCCGAACGAGAGTGCTCGTCCGGCACAGAGCCGTGATTGTCTCGCCGGAATCCGGTGCAATGGCTCCGGGCGTAGGAAGAACCTAGCCGATAGACGATGGGGACGCGCTCTCGAGCGCGCGGGATCATGATGAGAGCGGGCTACACCATGTAGCGAATCTGATCGTCGATCATGGAGTCGAAGACGTCGAGCAGGTGCGAGAGGCCGTCGGTCTCGGGCTCGAGGATTCGAAGCGCGCACACGATGGACTCCACGGTGGAGAGGCACTGGGCCCTGGGCTCTCTCCGGATGCGATAGCGGCCCGGCTCGGCGGGATCGAGCCCGTAGTGGGGAAGCTTCCGGAGCCAGGCATTGTCGCGATAGAGCGTGTGAGCGTGTGCCCAGGTGCCGTCGAGCACGACCAGGTGTTCCGGCAGCGACTCCCGCGGCACATCCTCGAGGGAGGTCGAGCCCGTACCGGGGTAGAGCAAGCCGGTTCGCGGCGGCGCCTCGAAGGGTCGCGTAATGCCGCCGGCATTGCCCCGCGCCTCCAGAATCTGGCATCGCTCGAGGGAGAGGCTCGCGATGCGCGACGAGCCGAGGGGATGGAAGCGCTCGCGGGGATGGCGGAAGATCACGATGCCCGTCTGGTTCGAGACCACTCGAATGCGATCACACAGGCAGCCCACCGCGGCCTTGTGGCAGCGGTAGCAGAAGGGGCGTTCGAGCGGAGTGCCATTCGCCGCACTCGAGACTGGAGTGCCGCGTTCGCGACGGGAGTGACGCCGCGGCCCGAGACTCGATCGAAGCGCCTCGAGGTCGAGCTGCGTGTTGCTGCTGCCGCGCGGCGGTCTCTGCCGCGTCGGCCGGAGTTTTGGGTCTTCTGAACTCATCGATTCGACCAGGGGCAGCTTCCATCCTAGCCCGCCTTCTTGCGGATCTCCGACTCAGGGTGGCCGACCGCGAAGGGTTGGCCCTCAGCGTGGAGACGAGGCCTGGACCGGGCCTTGGACTTCGCGCCGAAATCTCGTTGATCTTCAGCTACTTCCAGGGTTTCGACGCGGCGGATTCAAAGATGGCGTCCCCAGCGGGAATCGAACCCGCCTCACCAGCTTGAAAGGCTGGTGTCCTGACCGATAGACGATGGGGACGCGCTCTCGAGCGCGCGGAATTATGACGCAACCACTCTCAGTCGCCCACCCCCTGCCTTCCACCCCCTGCCTCCCACCCCAGCTCCCACCCCCGGGAGTGCCTCAATTGCGCCGGGCGCGGTAGATTCTGGGCCAGCATGGACGAGGACCTCAAGCGCATCGAGCGGGCCCAGAACCTGTGGACCAGCTTCCTCCGCAGCGTCGATCCCCTGGCGCGAGGCGCGAAGCTGACCGCGGCGCCCGATTTCGACTTCGACGGCATCGGCGGCCTGGCCGGGCCCAAGGAGGAGATCCAGACCTACGCGTGCGCGGCGACGAGTCCCCAGGTCTACGCCGAGTGGGGGACCTTCCCGCCCCACGGAATGCTGCTGGTCGGCCAGAAGGGCGTGGGGAAGACCCTGCTCGCCCGGGCCCTGGCGACACGCACCCGCACCAGCTTCCTCGACGTCGACATTCCCCGCATGGTGATCGACGTCATTCACGCGAGCGGCAAGGTGGGCGAGCTGATCCAGAGCTGGTCCCAGATCCTCGAAGAAATGCCGCCCATCACCGTCTACTTCAACGAGCTCGAGTTCTCCCAGGCCCAGGCCTTCGGGACCCACCGCCACGACCTTCCCATCGGTCCCATCATGGACTACCTGCTGGAGATCGTGGACCGCACCATCGCCGCCAAGCAGCACCTCGTCGTGGGCTCCACGAGCTCTCCCGACACCCTGCGCCCGGCCTTCGTGGCGGGGCGGCGCTTCGAGCGGATCGTCGAGGTCAATCCCGTCTTTCCCGAAGACATGGTGGAGACCCTCGAGATCCACGCCCGGGCGGCGGAGAAGCGTGCGGGGCACACCCTCTTCGAACCCATCGACTGGCTCGAAGTCCTGGGGCAGAGCCGCGACGCTTCGCCGGGGGACTGGGCGCGCATTCTTCACGCCGTCCTGCGCCGCAAGGCGAGCAGTGAAGCCTGCGGAGGCGAGAGCGGTCCCGCCACGGGCGATGATCTCAAGGCGGAGGTCGAGCGCTTCAAGCAAGCCCAGAAGCGCATCCGGGTACCCGAGAGCGGCAACTATCTCTGAACCCTCTCAGGCTCTGATCCCTCAGACTCTGATCCCTCTGAAAACAGGAGATGCAACATCCATGGGGGAGACCCTGCTCGTAACCGGGGGCGCCGGCTTCATCGGTTCGAACTTCGTGCGCCTCGCTCTCGCGGAGACCGGGGCGACGGTGGTCGTCCTCGACAAGCTCACCTACGCGGGAAATCTGCAGAGTCTCGAGGATCTCCGGAACGACCCCCGCTTCCATTTCGAGCTGGCCGACATTGCCGATCGGGAGGCGGTAGAGGACGTCTTTCGTCGCCACTCGCCGAGCGCGGTGCTCAACTTTGCCGCCGAGAGTCACGTGGACCGCTCCATCGACGGCCCCGAGGCCTTCGTGCAGACCAACGTGGTGGGAACCTTCGTGCTCCTCGACGTCTCCCGCGCCCACTGCGCCGGTCTCGCGGAGACCGAGCGGGCTGCATTCCGCTTCCTGCACGTCTCCACCGACGAGGTCTACGGCTCCCTCGGCGAGACGGGCGCCTTCTCCGAAGAAACCCCCTACGCGCCCAACTCCCCCTATGCAGCCACCAAGGCCGGCGCAGATCACCTGGTGCGCGCGTATCACGAAACCTTCGGG
>JAFDEK010000097.1 GCA_019310385.1 Deltaproteobacteria bacterium | reverse complement strand
CATCTCGATCGGATCTTCGACGGTGGTGATGTTGATCTCGGGTCCCGAGAGGTAGCGGAGCGTCGAGTACAGGGTGGTGGTCTTTCCGGAGCCGGTGGGTCCCGTGGCCAGGATCAGCCCGTTGGGGCAGGTGACCCAGCGTTCGAAGCTCTCGCGCTCGGGGTCGTCGAATCCCAGATCCTCCAGATCGGCCAGCAACACGCTGGGGTCGAACACGCGCACCACGATCTTCTCGCCGTAGGCCGTGGCCATGCTCGAGACGCGCAGCTCGACCTCGCGGCTGGCGCGGCTCGTCTTGATGCGCCCGTCCTGGGGGCGCCGCCGCTCGGCGATGTTCATGCCCCCCAGCAGCTTCACCCGCGACGCCACCGCGTTGTGCACCACCGAGGGAATCATCTCGATGTCGTGCAGGATCCCGTCGATGCGGAAGCGGATGACGGCATCTTCGGCGCGGGGCTCCAGGTGGATGTCCGACGCACGCTGCTCGAAGGCGTAGTTGAGCAGGTGCTCGACGGCGGCCACCACGTGCTCGTCTTTCCCCTCGGCCAGCTCGCCGTCGGATCGCAGCTCCACCAGCTGCACCAGCGCACTGGACCGCCGGTCGGACTTCAGGTCTGCCGCCGCCTGGGAGACCTTCTTGCGGAATCCGTAGACGCGCGCGATCACCGCCAGAATGTCGCACTTCGCCGCCACCACGTAGCGCAGGGGGCGCGTGATCATGTTGCTCAGCGACTCGCGCAGCATGCTGTCGAAGGGATCGGGAACGGCCAGTACCAGTTCTTCGCCGTCCTGGTCCACGGGGATCACGGCGTGGCGCTGGGCGAAGGGCCGGGAGAGGGTCTTGGCGACCAGATCGTTGTCGATGCGCAGCGGGTCGATCTTCAGATGGGGCGTGCCCGACGCCTGGGCCAAGACTTCGGCTACGGCGTTCTCGTCGATCTTGCCGTGCTTGCGCTTGGGATGGGGCAGGGCGGCGGCGACCACGATCTCGGCCGGCGTCATGTCGTAGCGGGCGGCCGCCTGGGACCGCAGCGAACCCACCTTCTCCTTGAGAACGCGGCTCTTCAGGGTGGCGGAGCGAGCCTGGATGTCGCGGCCCTGCTCGGGAGTGAGCAGCTCGCCGTTCACCAGAATCTCGACCAGCTCCTCGAGCCCCAACGGCGGGCGCAAACCCGCGCGTTGGACGCCCGCGGACGGCTGGGCTTCCTTCCTCGCCTGCGCCATGGGGGGGTCTTGCGCCATGGGGGCGTCCTGCGCCTTGGGGGGGGTCTGCGACATGAGGGGGGTTTCGGCGCGCCGCAGTCCGATCCTGACCAGAAGATGACGGAGAAAAAAGCCTCGGGCCTTCAGGCGCCGGCAACTTGGCGGCAGTTGCGCGATGCCAGGTGGCAGGCGCGACCGGCGACCGCATCACCCTCGACCCAGCAGCCTTCGCCCGGTCCGCGCTGCGACATCTGATCTCTAGCCGAACCGGTCGCCCGCTGAGCCCAGCGTCCACCAACAAGACACTCGGTGCGCTACGGGGAGTGCTGCGTGAGGCGTGGCGGCTCGGTCAGATGTCGGCTGAGGACTACCACCGCGCCACAGACCTCGAACGCGTTTCTGGCTCGACCGTGCTGCGCGGGCGGGCCCTTGGAGCCCCGTTGCGGGGGGCATTTTCCACCAGAGTGATCCAGTTGTCGGAACTGCTGGTTATCGGACATCGTGAGTTCGCGCCTTATGCTTCCTGTGCGCTTCGACCCTGAGAGTCGGGGAGGGCAGGGTGCAGCACCCCCGGCCGGGCAATGCCGACGGATGGGGGGGCAGCCGCGATTCTGCGCGCTGGATGCCGCAGAGCTTGCGACTGCGCGGGTGTGTCACCCAGCTCGCCGGGCGATCAGATCCCCCTACCGTCCAGGCACTGTCCGGCCAGCAGAGGCACGGTTTCATTCCGGAATGGACCGTTCGGACGTTTCGGACGGTGAACCACCCGATCGCGCGAGCCGGCGCGGTCCGCCTCGACCTCTCGCCACTGACGAGGGGCCGTATAGGGCCGCCGGGGCCGTCCTGCGCGCCGCTATGTGCCGCTCCCTGCAGCCCTGTGCAGAGCCACAGCCCTATCTCATTGATTTCCCTCACCCTTGTTTCGCTTTGCCAACGTGAGGGTCGCGGCGAGGATACGCATCCAGTTCGAATCTGGTCTCGTGCTCCATCTCTGTCCGGGGCCTCGCAGCGTATCCGCTTGCGGGGCCTCGGCTTTCCTGGCCCCTCGCCGCGCGGGTCTTCGCCTCGGTCGACCGTCGGCCGCGAGCTGTGGGGACTTGTGTGGGGACTTTCCTATCGTGGCGCTCGGGCGCGGTGCGGTCGAGCAGGTCGGCGGCTACCTCGCCGGACCCGGGTACGAGCGTCGCCCGGTAGTCGTCGCCGCACCAGCGCGCATTGCCATCCTCTCCTGCCGGACAGTTTCCTGCCGCACGGATCTACGATGCCAGCTGCGCTCGGTCGCCGGCGGGGACAGCGCCTCGGCGCCCGACCTCAGCGCCGGCTCGTTGCTGCCGCTGCGTTGTCCGCCGCCTCGAGGAGCTCCTCGAGCTCGGTCTCGACGCCGTCCGCCAGCGCCCAGATGTCGGGCACGTGCTCTCGGCAGGCGGTGATGCCGACGTGGAGGGTGTCGACGTAGCTCCAGCCGGTGAAGTTGAGGCCGACTCCCTCGATCAGGGGCCCCATGGATTGCAGCCCGACGAGCTTGGCGCCGTTCAGGTAGCGGGGCTCCCTGGGCCCGCGCACGTTCGAGACGATGGCGTGCATGGCGCACCGGCGGGTGATTCGGCTCATCAGTCCCTGGCTCATGGCCATGAAGAACTTGTGGAGCCACCAGGCGTCCATGATGTCCGGGATCAAGTCGGGGTCGCCGTTCTCCTGGATCGCCCGGGCCGCGGCGATGCTCTCGCGTACCGTGTGATAGCGCTCGAGGGGATCCGCGCAGTCCGTCGCGAGGCTGACCACCCAGGAGCTGACGCGGTTACCGTAGACTCGAGCCTCCTCGGGCTTGCGCCTGGAGACGGGGATGGCGGCGACCATGGACCCGGCGGGAAGCTCGCCTCGGGCCTCGAGATAGCGGCGTATCGCGCCGCCACAGACCGACGTGTAGACGTCGTTCAGGCTCCCGCCGAGGAGATTCTTCACCCGCTTCAGGTCCGCGATGGGCAGCTCGACGGTGGCGAACCAGCGGTGGGGCGTGAGCTTGCGATTGAAGCGCGTGTCGGTCGCCTTGAAGAGCCGGACCGGCGGCGGCTTCCGCCTGAGCCGGCGGCCCAGCGCTTGGATTCCCACTCTGCTGAGGCGCAGCATCAGCTTCGGCACACCGCGCCATATTCGGAAGTTGTCGCGCAGGCCATCCAAGAACAGCCGGCCGGGTGACGGGATCGGCTCATCGCTCTCGAAGGGGTGCTCGCTGTGGGAAGGCGGGGCGTCGGGCGATGAGGTAAAGGAGTCCAGCAGGATCTGCGCGCTCGACTGGCCGTCCGCGAGGGAGTGGTGGAGCTTCGCCACGTAGGCCACGTGTCCTCCCGCCAAGCCTTCGACGATCCAGAGTTGCCACAGGGGCCGGTCGCGCTCGAGCCCCGTGCTCGCGATCTCCGAAACTACCTCGGCAAATTCCCGGGCCTCGCCCGGCGTGACTACCGTCGTGTGGCGCACGTGGTAGTCGAGGTCGAAGTTTCGGCGATAGGCCCAGAGCGGGTGGGCGATCTCGAAGGGTGTCTGCACGAGCTGCCACTGGAAGGGCGGGACATAGCCGAGGCCGTGCTCGAGCTCGTGGCGGGCCGTCTCGATGTCCGAGGGCTCGCGGGCGGTGCTCGGGTCGACGATGCACACCTTGATGGTGTGGCGATGCTCGTTCTCCGATTCCTCGTAGAGATGGTAGGCGTCGGCTCCGCGAAGTCTCTGCATGGTGAGCGCCTCCCCCGGATCGAGCGGGCCCGGGTTGCGGGTGTGGAGAGCCAGCGAGCCCACGACCCGATCCGGTTCGAGCATGGTGCCATCCATGGCTTGCGAGCGGAAGCCCGCCGTGGTCGGCCGTAGCGGTGGCGCCAGTAACGACGCTCGAGGGCGGCCGGCGAGTCGCCGACGGCCGGGATCGACCGTAGTCGAGTGGAGTTCCCCCGGCGGTCTCATCTGGTCATCGCAACAGTTCTGCAAGCCTCTCTGATGGCTTCATCCACCCGAGCGTTCGTCGAGGCCGGTCGTTAAGCATGTGGGCGAACTGGTCGAGATACCTTTGATGATGGACCGCGAGGTCGCTTCCTTTCGGGAAGTACTGTCGGAGCAAGCCGTTTGTATTTTCGTTGCTGCCTCGCTGCCATGGGCTGCGCGAGTCGCAAAAGTAGACTTCAACCCCGGTGGCGACGCTGAACTGAAGGTGACCGGCCCTTTCCTTGCCGCGATCCCACGTCAGCGACACGGCCAAGTGCTTCGGCAGCCGTCGCCCCCAGGGGGGTGGTTTCGGAACCGGGACCAGCGGTCGGGACACTCAAGGGGTCCCGAACCCGCGGTCGACGTGCGTTCGCGTCTCGACCCCACTCGTGGAGCCGCTCATGCTGAGGAAGTTGCTCGTTCTTCGGACCCTGGTCCTGCTCGCCCTCGTTCCCCTGGGCTGCGACGAAGACGCCAAGTACCCGCCCATCGTTGTCAACAGCCTCGAAGACGTCGGAGGCTTTGGCGGCGCGACGGTCACCTTGCGCTCGGCCGTCGAGAGGGCGAAGAGCGGCCAGCCCATCATGTTCGACGCCAGCCTCGACGGCGCCGCGATCGGGCTCACCATCGTCGGCGAGGAGCACACCGTGCTCCCGGGCGAAGTCATGGGGATGCGGGACGAGGGGAGCGGGCCGGTCTCCTACCTAGTCGGCTGGTTCGAGCGCGACTACGGCCGCTCGGCCCTCTACGCGCGGAAGAAGGTCGTCATCGACGCCTCCGATTTGCCGAACGGAATCACGCTCGCCTGGATGGGAGGCAGCGAGGATCCCGCCCGGGTGCTGGCCGTGTACGGCAGCCTCACCCTGAAGAACGTCACGATCACCGGAGGCCGGGTCGTGGCAGAGGACATCTCTTCGCCCGACGATCCTGGCGGGCAGCCCTGGACCCTCGCCCGCGGTGGCGGACTGGCGGTGTGGGGCGTGGCCAGGCTCTCCGAGTGCACGATCCACGACAACCACGTCGAGGGCGACTTCGACCCGTCGCGGGATCGCGGCGCCTTCGGGGGCGGCGTCTACGCGAACGTCGTCGAGATGGAGCGCTGCGTGGTGAGCGGGAACAGCGTGCTCGGCGGCGGCGCAGCGGGAGGCGGCGTCTTCTCGGTGGGGGGCGCTCACAGCGCGCGGGACGGCTCGACCATCGTCGACTCCTCGATCACGGGCAACCGCATCAGCGGCTTGTTCACCTACGGCGGCGGCGTCTACTCCGACGGCGGCGGCATCGGCAACCGCAAGCGGCTGTGGCTGACCAATACCACCATCGCGCGCAACCTGGTCGAGACGCCGCCCGGCCTCCCCCCTTTCGCCCTCGGGATGGGCTACTGGCGGGGCGGCGGCGTCTACGTGTCCAACGGCTTGCTGACCGTGAAGGGCTGCACCATCGTGGAGAACGAGGTGCACGGCGCCTCGCGCACCGACGACCTGGGCAAGCCCAACATGGCGGGCGGCATCGCGGCGACCATCGGCAACGCCCACGCGATCGAGACTTTTACCGTCGGCCACTCCATCGTCGCGGGAAACACCGTCCACGAGATGTTCGGCGACACCTACGAGCAGGACGTATTCACGGGCTCGACCTTCTACTTCCGGAGCCTGGGCCACAACCGCATCGGCGCGATCGACTTCAGCCAGATGCTGGTGCCGGTGGGCGTGGAAGGCTGGAACTCCCTCTCCCGGCGGCACTATCCCAAGGTGGACGACAGCGACGGCGTCGCGATCGGCGACGTGCTCGACCTCGGCGCCGGCGTCGCCCGCTCGGCCTCGGTGCTGTCCATCGGAACCGACGCCTCGGAGCCGACCGTCCTCCACTACCAGCCCCGGGGAAGCGCGCTCGACCGGATTTCCGCCACGCAGTACGTCATCGAGGAGGTCTACGGCCACTACAGCATCGGCCGTGGCCGCGCGGACGACTTCCTCTCCATCGTCCTGAGCCGACTCGAGAGCCACTACGGTCTCCCGGACTTCGCCGACGACTTCACCGCCTCCTTCGAGGACTTCCTGCAGAGCGTCGATCTCGACGAAGGCATGGACGGCCTGCAGCCCTACCGCGATCCGTCGGGAGACCCCATCCTGACCCTCGCCGACACCCACTGGTTCGGCCCCGCCCAGACCTGGCCCAGGGAGCTTCCCAACCACCCCTACATCCACTTCTGGCACCAGCTCGACGACGCCCTGCTCGCCGAGGACATCCCCGGGATGGGTCCCGAGGTGCTGGGCGATGATGCCTGGGCGGCTCTCTTCACGTCCGGTCGCCTCTTCGAGAACCTGGGCATCGTGATGGAAATGGTCGAGGACTACGAGGTCGGCGTGAATCCGCTGACGACCGACCAGCTCGGCGCCGCGCGCCCCGAGAACGGTCTCGGCGACATCGGGGCGATCGAGATCCCCTGACGGGCGTCGCGCCCTTCAGGGCGCCGCCACGCGGCGGAACCAGAGGTTGCTGCGCGCCTCGCCCGCCCGCTTGCGCTTCGGCACGCAGTGCTTCCAAAAGACCTCTGTAGTGCCGGCCATGACGAGCAGGCTTCCCGCTGCCAAGGGGCCGCATAAGGCCGCCGGGGCCGTCCCGCGTGCCGCCATGTGCCGCTCCCTGCAGCCCTGTCCAGGGCCGTAGCCCTATCTCATTGATTTCCCTCACCCTTGGTTCGCTTTGCCAACGTGAGGGTCGTGGCGAGGATACGCACCCAGTTCGAATCTGGTCTCGTGCTCCAAGAAGAGTGAAGGCTCGGCCGCAGCATATGCGCCCGGGCCTTCTCTCGTTTCGCGTCGCAATCGCGAAAATGTAGCCACGCGGTGAAAACGAGTTCGCGAGCGACGCAACGCACTCAGTCGCAACGCCATCCCCGCATCCGATAGCGCACCAGAAATCACCCGGACATCGAGGTCAACGGGGTGTGCCTACCGCACTTCCGGTGGCGGGTGGTAGACCGTACTTCTGACGGATCGAATCCCGGACACTGATCGCATCGTATGTGAGGGTGTAATTCTCGACGGACGCTTCGTTGATGACCCGGATCACCATGAAGGCCTGGGGCAGGTGAACGGTCTGGGTACTCCCACCACCGCTGCTGAAGGCCGTGACGGTTTCTCCATCTTTGGTGGTCGTAGTGTGGGATTGAAGCGCGCCCGAACTGTTGTGATACTGAACGTCCGTCTGGCCCCACGAGCTGATGACGACGAAGTGGGTGTGGCCGGTTTCGAGGGCGACCTCCGCGCTGCGAAGAAGGGCATACTGCTGGCTCTTCGCGGTGGTGATTTCGAGCGCCTCAAAGCCCACCTGATAGACGTCGGGCGCAATCTCCAACTCGCTGTAGCCGCCCTTGCAAGTCCCGCCGGGGAACGGCCATAGAGTCCGGCCGGGCTCGCAATCGAATGCCTGGTAAGGGGTTCGGCATCCGGCGACTGTTGCGACTGTCACGCTCAAGAGAATGAGGAAACGGGGCCTCTCCATGGAGCCTCCCTTCACGGTGACATCAATCATACGACTATTCATGATGGAGCGACAACTGCTTCAGACCCATCGAACTCCCCCCCTTTGGGCGCCCGCCGATTGGGCTCGTTGTGACAAGCGAACCGACTGGCAGACGTGCCGACAGTTCGAGATTTCGATATCCCCCAGATCCTTCCCCCAGTATTGACCGAAACGACCCGATATGACCGGTTCAGGCGAAACTCCTCAATGAAATCAAGGTGAGCATCTCCTTGCCAACGTGGGGGTCGCGGCGAGGATACGCTTGCTGCGCCAGTTCGCGGCCGAGTTCTGCTCGGCTTGCGCATCGCAGGCGAAGCCTGCTCGCGAATCTGGTCTCGTGCTCCATTGTAAACGCAGCCCCGTCAAGCGCTTTTGCTTGCCGGGGCTGTTTCGTTCACATCTCCCCCTCAACTCTGTCTCGACGGCCGCAGGGGTCGAGTGCAGGCCTCGCTCTTCATGGACGCGCGCTGAGCGCAGCCGCGCCACGCAGGCCGGCCGCCGCTCACGGTCTGCCTGCGCCGGGAACCTCGACCTGCAGCGTCTCGATGAAGCCCCCTGTGGCGGCAACGGCCTGCCCGATCGAGGTGCTCTCGTTGGAGAGGGTGAAGAGCGTGCGCCCGTCGGGTCCGCCCAGCATGCAGGCAATGGCGGCGCGCCCTCCCGAGGAGACCCGGTCGGTCACCTCGCCGCCCAGACCGCGTTCTGCGCATCCAGACAGATGCCATCGGGCACGGCCGTGCCCGGCAGATCCGCGAAGAGGCGGCGCCGGGTCAGGGCGCCGTCGGCCTCGATGTCGAAGGCGGTCAGCCGGGCCGCGGCGCTCTCACCGGCGATCAACGTGCCGCCGTCGGGTGTGATCACCATGCCGTTGGGACACATCACGTCGTCGACAGCGGGCTTGACCCGGCCGTCCGGGGTCACCACGAGGATGCAGGTGGGGCGCGGCTCCAGCGGGTCGGCCTCCAGGTCGAAGCCGATGTTGCCCACGTAGGCGCGGCCGTCCTCGGCCACCACCATGTCGTTGGCGTGGCCACCGCAGTAGGGCGTCAGGTCGCCGTGCTCGCGAAAGCCCTCGGGGTCCCGACACAGCAGGCGTCGGGTCTGCATGGCGACCACCAGCATGCGGCCGTCCGGCAGCCAGCCCAGGCCCGAGGGACGGTCGTCGAGCTTGTCGACGATCGTGACCTCGCCGTCCAGCGACACGCTCTTCACGGCCTGGTCGGCGATGTCGGAGAAGTAGAGACGACCGTCTCGCCAGCGCGGTCCTTCGGGGAAGAGCAGTCCGCTGGCCAGAGGCTCAGCGGTCCTGGACATGGGGCCCTCCTGATGGGACTCACGCGTCCTGGTGATGGAGCTCGCGATCGTCGAGGCTCCGGACCGGTCGCGACAGCTCGCCCAGCAGTGGACCACTGTAGGCGACGCGGGCGCTGCGCGCCGCCGGGTCCGCGCTGCAAAGGGCGAGGGTGGCTTCCGCCATCTGCTCCAGCGGCTCGGTCGGGGCGTCGTCGGGGATTGTAGAACGACGGCGCATCCTCGCGCTAAGGCGACGCCCAGTCTTACGAGTCAGGAGCTGATCGGGGCCATGCGACCCTTTTCCCACAGGGGGAGGAGGGAGGGGGCATGGCCGCGAAGCTCGGACTGGAGGCTCGTATGACGATCAAGGAGTTGTCGCGGCGGGGCGGCTCTCGCGGTGAGATCGCCCGGAAGCTGGGCGTGACGGAAGGGGCGGTGCGGTACCACCTCCGCCGTCAGGCAGCGGGGGCTGCGGATGGACGCGCCGAGGTCGGGGTCGTCTGGGCGTCAGACGGCTCCGGCGCGGCTGATCGCGACGGGTATCGCGCTCATCCGCGGGATGCCCGTGTGCGGATCGAAGTCGCGCTCGTTGTCGACGAGCCGACCGGTGTTGCTGCCGATCTCGCGCACGGCGGCGTCGTGCTCCGGGGCGTCGCCGAAGCAGTGGGCCATCGAGACGACCCCGCGCCGCAGCTCGGGCGCGGACTCCGCGATGCCGAGAATCGAGGCGTGGCTCGAGGTGATCTCGACCAGGTCGCCGCGGGCGAGGCCGAGAAGGGCGAGATCCTCGGGATGCATGAACGCCGGGTTGTAGAAGCGGCCGCGCTGGAGGCGGTCGATGTCGCGACCGGAGGAGTTGTAGACGTTCGGCATGCGGCGCGAGACGAGCTGGAAGACGCGCGCGGCGTCCTCATCCTCGCTGCGCAGGGCGGCCCACGACTCTGCGCGGATCGCGGCGAGCTCGGCGAGCATGTCGGCGTTGCCGACGTCGAGCCGGTCCTGGCAGTCGGGGTCGGCCTCGGCGACGAGGATCGTCTCGTCCGCGAAGATCTTCCCGTGCGGGTGGTGCGTGACCTCGGTCAGCGGTACGCGCGAGCCGTTCATGATGCCCGCGAAGACCGCGTCGGTGGTGGGCGGCTTCTCCATGTCGAAGACGTAGGGCTCGCGGCGTTCGCGCAGGACGCCGGCCTCGGGGCGGATCGGATAGGCGATCAGCTGGAAGCCCATGCGCTTCGCGAGGCCGTAGAAGAAGGCCCACTCCTCGATCACGTCGGAGCCTTCGGGCGGCGACGCGAGGGCGGGGGAGTACTGTGCGTAGGGCTCGGGGTAGCCGTGCGCGACGTAGGTCTGCTCGATCGCCTCGCTCGAGACCGAGAGGCCGGGGACCTCGAGCGAGAGCCTGGGGGCGATCACGTAGTCGGCCATCTTCGCGGTCGCGGCCATCTTCATGTCGAGGCACACGAGCAGCTCGAGCTTCTCCATCGCGCGGATGGTCTTCAGCTGATCGGGCCAGGCGGCGACCGGGTTGCCGCCGATGCAGACGAGCGCGCGGATGCGTTCCTCGCCCTCGTAGAGGATCTCGTCGGCGAGCGCGCCGGTCGGCAGCCCCGCCGCCGAGTTGCCGAGCGCGCGCGAGCGCAGCTGCTCCCCGCGACCCCAGCCCGGCCGCGGTCGCTGCGCCTGGGCTTTCGGCGTCGCGCGCGGCAGGAGCGCGCCGGGATTGGGGACCCGCTCGCCGGCGCGGCGCCAGCGTCCGCAGATCGTGTTGAGACAGAGCAGCAGGTACTCGGTCAGGTTGCCGTGGGGCGCCATGTTGGGCCCGGTGCCCGCGACGCCGCAACCGCGGCGCGCGCGGGCGAAGGTCGCCGCCGCCCGCTCGATCTCGTCCGCTGCGAGCCCGGCGCGCTCGGCGGCGTACTCCGGCGTGAACTCGGCGACGGCGTCCGCCAGCGCGGCGAAGCCAGCGACGTGCGCGTCCGTGAAGGCCGCGTCGTAGAGCGCGTCCCGGATCACGACGTGCAGAATCGCCGCCAGGATCGACGGGTCCTCCCCCGCGCGCGGCTGCAGCACCTGGTCGGCGAAGCGCGCGACCTCGGTCCGGCGCGGATCGATCACGATCAGCGTGAGCCCGCGCCGCTTCGCCTCCCGCAGCCGCCGGCTCGGATTCGAAGGGGGGATGCCGCCGGACATCGAGATCAGCGGGTTGTTCCCGATCAGCAGCCAGACGTCCGACTCGTCGAAGACGTGCGAACCGCCGAGCCAGCGACCGTGGATCGCGGTGGCGACGTGCTTGCCCGGCTGGTCGATCGCCGCGGAGGTGAAGACCATCTTCGAGCCCAGTCCGAGCATCCAGCCGACGCCGGCCGGGATCGAGGCGGGATACGGTCCCGAGTAGGTGCCGGGATAGAGCGCGACGGCGCGCGGTCCGTGCTGGCGAACGATGTTGCCCACGCGATCAGCGATCTCGTCCATCGCCCGCTCGCTCGGGATCGCCTCGTACGATCCGTCGGGCCGGCGCTTCTGGGAGTGCAGCAGGCGATCGGGATGGGCGTGCTGCTCGGGGAGTCGCCTGCCCTTGGCACAGCTGAAGCCGCGATAGGCGGGATTGTCGGGGTCGCCCGTGACCCGCACGGGCCGGCCGTCCTCGATTTTTACCAGGATGCCGCAGTTCGCGTGGCAGAAGCGACAGATCGAGGGGCGTGTTTCAGTGGCCATCGGGCGATTCTATCATGCGGCGGGACCCGATCGGGAAGCGGCGACGATGCAGGAGCTCGAGGGCGGGACGGCGGTGATCACGGGTGCGGCGGGCGGCATGGGCCTCGCGATGGCCGAGTGCTTCGCGCGCGAGGGCATGAACAAGGTGCTCGCCGACGTCGAGGCGGGCGCACTCCAAGGGCTCTAGTGCGCAGCCAGAGTGCCCATCGCGGGGGCGTTTCCCACCGTATCGAGCCACTTGTTGGAACTTTTCGTTATCGGACATAGTGGCCGAATCTCGTCGTCTCACGGAGGCATCGCCAAGGCCAGGATCGAGGGAGGCGCGCCGGTCCGGAGCCGAATAGCGGCGCCCGCTTCCGCTCGTGGGAGGACCCGCTATTCCCTCCGTCCGGACACCGTCCGGCCGGCAGGTGCTTGGATTCGTTTCGGATTGGACCGTTCGGACGATTCGGACGGTCCACTATGCGATCTCGCGAGTCCCACACCGCAGGCTCGAAGTCCCCCGCCGGTGAGGGCCGCATAGGGCCGCCGGGGCCGTCCTGCGTGCCGTCACGTGCCGCTCCCTGCCGCCCTGTGCAAGGCCACAGCCCTATCTCATTGATTTCCCTCACCCTTGGTTCGCTTTGCCAACGTGAGGGTCGCCAGTTCGAATCTGGTCTCGTGCTCCAAACTTCAAGAGCCCCGGTGGGTAGTTAGCCTGCCGGGGCCTTCTTGCGTCTGGTAGCTGACGCCGATTTTGACGTTAGTCTTGTACGGTCCTGAGGGGAAGGCGAGTTCCGAGTGATTCTCTTCAGCGGAGGGGAGAAGCGTCGCGGAGTATCATAAGGGAGAGAACATCGTTGTGAGGGATGGAGCGGAATTTGTACTCCCATAGTGGCCTCCACGCCTCTGAGCATCAGTGCAGTTCTTGCATTGGTGTCGATTGAGCGTGCCCGTCCGACTTGGACGGGACACCGTTCATCGCGCGCGATGACGCCAAGAAGATTGAGGAGAGGACCGTGCCTGACAGCGAAACCCGACCCGGTCGAGATCCCGAACTCAGGGTTCACGATGGGATCATTGGAGCGGTTACCCTGGCGAGCGTGATCGCCGGCGTGAAGATAGACCCGACGTTCTTCTGGCTCGCTGGCGCGATCGGAGCCGTCATGTTCAGCAGCGCCTTTACGGGTTTTTGCCCGCTCCACTTCGTGCTCGGCAGGGTTATGTCGGCGGCCGACTGAGCGCAGCACGATCGCCATTGCCGATTTCGGAGTAGAAGCCTGACCGGCACTCTGGGGGATCGCCAGCACCCGTGATTCGATCTGGCTCGGCGCCAGCGCAAGGGAGCTTGTCCTCCGCGCGAGGGCTCGCAAGATTGGGCAAATGGCCTCTCTGCTTCCCCCACTATTGACCGAAACGCATCGATATGACCGCTTCAGGCGGAATTCCTCAATGAAATCAACCCCAGCATCTCCTTGCCAACGTGAGGGTCGCCAGTTCGAATCTGGTCTCGTGCTCCATCGTAAACTCAGCCCCGCCAAGTGTTTTTGCTTGGCGGGGCTGTTGCGTTTTGGGGCCGGTCGAACAGGGAGATTCTCGCGGCGAGAACGGCGCACACCAATTCGTCGGCGAACTCGGGCTGGCTTGTCGTCTACTCCCGCCAGTCGTCGCCGGGCATGATGCGACGCATGAATTCATCGAATAGTGGGACGGTGAAGGCCGTATCTCCGTGGCTAGGACTCCATACCATCCCTTTCGAAATCAGCTTGCTGCGAGTCGGTGCAACTGACTGCACCTCGCGATCAATTTGGCTTGCGATGTCTCCTGAGCGATGCGGGCCTGGGCCGAGCTGAGCCATGCCGCGAAGGTACTTTTTCTCCGATGGAGTGAGGCGGTCGAACCGCACCCTGAAGAAGCTCTCGTCGAGTGCGGCGACCGCAGTCTCGGAGGCGGTTTCGACATCTTCCGTAGTGATTGGGGAGTTGTTGGCAGCAGCCCAGCAGTGCTTGCCCCATTCCTGCAAGAAGTAGGGATAGCCCTGGGTCGCTTCGATGATCTTCGTCAATGCGTCCTGCTCGAACTCGACTTCCTCATCGCGAGCGGGGTTGACGAGAGCGACCGCCGCATCCTCGTGTGACAGGGGGCCTATTTCTGGAAAGTCGAACAAGCGTTCGGCGTAGGATTTGGCGCTCCCCATGCGCCCTGGGAGTTGCGGAAGTCCGGCGCCGACGAGTACAACGGGAAGCTGGCGTTGTGCTGTTCGATGGAGTGAGGAGATCAGTGCTGCTAGCTGGGATTCTTCGACGTATTGCATCTCATCGATGAACATCGCGAATGCGGTGTTCACTTGTGCCGCTGCCTGTCCAACCACCTCTAGGAGCGCTTGGAGATCGCGCTCCAAGTCGCCGTTATCCGCGAGGCCCGGTTCAGGCGAGAGGTCGAGGCCTACTTCGATGTCGTCGTACTTGACTTTCAAGGCACCGACGAAGCCCGCGAGCCCTCGAAGTGCCCTGCGAGCGAGTTCGCGAGCCTCTTTATTTTGCGAGAGCCGCAATAATGCCTGCCGAAGTTCTGGCGCGAGGATGGCAGGTAGCGAGCGACGCTCTGGGGCTTCCACCCGCAATGTCTGGATCCCAGCGCTCTCGGCGTCATCGCGAATACGATCCAGAAGGACTGTCTTCCCGACGCCGCGCAAGCCGACCATCAGCACACTCTTTGTGGATCGGCCTGCTCGCACGCGTTCCAAAGCGATCCTGACCTGCTCCCGCAAGTCGTCGCGCCCAGCCAACTCAGGCGGTGGGGTACCGGCCCCCGGGGAATATGGGTTCCTGACTGGATCCATGACCAGAATATACCGATATTAGTCGAGTTATCAATATTCGATAATACGGATAACTTGGATCAATATGATCTTCCCCCATTCTTGACAGAAACGACTCGATATGACCGCTTCAGCCGGAAAACCTCAATGAAATCAACCCCAGCATCTCCTTGCCAACGTGAGGGTCGTGGCGAGGACACGCACGCCGTTCGCGGCCGAGCTTCGCTCGGCTAGCGCATCGCGGGCACAGCCCGCTCGCGAATCTGGTCTCGTGCTCCAGGAATGATGAGCCCGGGAAGCACTTGGCCTGCCGGGGCTTTTCTGCGTCTTGGCTTTGACGCCAGTTTTCGAGACTTCCGCGGGGAGAGCGCGTCGACGTGTGCCGAACGTCGGTCATCTCCGCAACGGCGACCGCCCGCATGCGGCGGCGTCTTCGCCGCCGCCGTCACCACGAATTGGGCTCACCGAATAGAGTCCGACCACGCGATGTCAGCGCGCGTCTTTCCTGTCCGCGCCTCGAGGCCCTACATCTCTTCGATGGCGATGGCGATGGCCTGGTACAGGCCTTTCGTTTCGAAGCGGGCCGCGCCTGGGTGCAGAGCGCTTTCGTGCGCAACGCCAGCTTCCTCGCCGAAGAGGCCGAGGGGCGCTTTTGCATGAACGCTCTGGCTGCGCCACCACGTGCCCCTGGGCTTCCGCGGCAGCTTCGTCGCTGGGGCCGCGTGAGTTGCTAGAGTGAATTCTGCCGCCGAGGAGAAATTCACGTGACACCCCCGCGCACCATTCCAGATGGCGATGTTCTCGAGCTTTCCGATCTGAACCTCGCCGAAACTGCGCGCGAGATGGTGCGCTGGCATTCACAATACGAGATGCGCGAGACCACGGACCTGTTGTGCGTGGCCGGCAACGACGGCTTCCCGGTGGGCTACACGAACTGTGTGATGGCCCTGGGTACAGCGTCTCCCGCCGACCCGGCCGCCGTGCTCGCGAGCGCGGGCGCGTTCTTCTACCCCATGGGCCGGGGCTACACGTTGTGGACCCGCGATCACCTCGATGGCGAGCTGGCCGCCCACGCCCAGAGCGCGGGGCTCACGCACCTCTCCGATACGCCGGGCATGGTGCTCGACGCGCCGATCGTCGAACCGGCACTGCCCCAAGGCGTGCGCGTCGCATTCGCCGAGACGGCGGGAGCCATGAAGGAGTTTGCCGCGGTGGTCCCCCGCGCCTACGAGTCGACGGGGCTCCCTATCGCCATTTCGAGCCGCTACTTCGAGGCGCCCGAGCGCATGCTCCACCCCCACGTGTTGTCGGTGGTCGGCTACTTGAACGACGAACCCGTGGCGACCGCCCTCGCCATCCTGTCGCACGGCATCGCGGGCCTCTGCTGGGTGGGCACCGTCGAGGCTGCCCGCGGCATGGGGATTGGCGAGGCGTGTACACGCGCCGTCGGCAACCTGGCCTTCGATCGCGGCGCGCGCTGCCTCGTCCTCCAGGCCAGCGCCCAGGGCGAACCCATCTATCTCCGCATGGGCTACCGCGTAGTCACCCGCTACGCGTGGTACGTGAGCGGCCCGAAGGACGCCTAGGCGAAAACTGCGGGGAGTACACTATGAGGCAAGCGGAGGAGATGTATGCCATGTTCTCGCTTCACAGACGGACCGGGGATATTCATGCTGACTCGCTTTGCCGTCCTGGTGACCTGCGTCGCCCTCGCGTCGGTCTTGTTGGGGGGCTGCACCCTCTTGCCCGTGAGCCGCGCGCCGGCCGCGGAAGGCTACGCCACCCGTCCCTCGCCGCACGGAGCGGCTCCTTTTCCTAACTGGCCCGTTCCGCCTGACGAAGTCGAGCGGCTGATCCTGCACGCCCGGCCCGAACTGAGGCAGGAGACTGGCGCTGGGGCTGGCACCACCGGCGCAGGCTTCGGCGGGCTCTTCTACAACTGGTTCGTCCCAAACTGGAATTCGATCCGTGTGCCGGCCCTGCGTTCCGAGTCGATCGATCGTCTGCGCTTGCTGAAGCCCGCGGACGTCACCTCGGCCCTCGGGGTGGTTTCGCAACTCGAGCTCGACGACCAGGGAATCTACAGGAACGTTCCGCCGGGCGAGAACCTCGCCCCAGGGCCTGATCGAAGGCGTGGACGACGGTGATCTTCCGATCTTCTGAGAGGCCAGCGAGCCGCTGATGCCCGAAGAGAAAAATCGCGGGCCCGTAGAGCGTTTCCTCAACCTGTTCTCCGACGTTCGCGCCGGCGAGGGCGCGAACGTCCTCCTGATGTTCGCGAACATCTTCCTGATCTTGACCGCGTACTACATCCTCAAAGTGGTGCGGGAGAGCCTCACTATCGGCGGCGTCGAGCTCTTCGGCCTCGGCGGCGACGAGATCAAGGCCTATCTGCCCGCTGTGATGGCGGTGCTGTTGATGGGCGTGGTTCCGCTCTACGGAGCAGTGGCGAGCGCCGTTAGCCGTATTCGACTGATCAATGGAACCACGCTGGTGGTTATCGGTACCCTGGTCCTGTTCTGGCTCTGGGGTCGTGCGACCGGCGTCGGCACTGCGATCGGGCTTTCCTTTTACGTCTACATCGGCATCGTCAATGTCTTCCTCATCGCGCAGTTCTGGTCCTTCGCCAACGACATCTACACCGAGTCCGAGGGCAAGCGCCTCTTTGCCGTGATCGCCATCGGCCAGTCCATCGGTGCCGTGCTCGGTCCGAGCATCGCCGGAAAGGGCGCAGATGATATCTTCGTCCTTCTGCTGGTCAGTGCCGGGATCTTCGGCGTGTGCCTCTTGCTCTACAACGTCATCAATGCACGCGTTGGCCGCGATCAGGACCTGAAGGCGGGCGGCGAGGCCGATGCCGACAAACCACTCGAGAAGGGGGATGGCTTCCGGCTGGTTCTGACCACGCGCTATCTGCTGCTGATCGCCTGCATGGTTCTGGTCTCGAACCTGGTGAACACGACGGGAGAGTACATCCTGTCGAATGCGGCGTTGACCTACGCTCGGGAGCAGGTGCCCGGGCTTCCCGCAAACGAGGAGGCCTTGGTTACCGCGAACGCCAGGGCTGCGGTAGAGCAGGGTAGGGCGGCGAACTTGCAGGCGGCCGAGGCGACCGCCCGGGACGAAGCGTTGCGCGGTGCACGCTCCGAGGTAATCGGGAAGTTCTACGGCGACTTCTTTTTCTGGGTCAACCTCCTCGGCGTCTTCACCCAGATGTTCCTGGTCTCTCGCATCTTCAAGTATGTGGGTGTACGCGCTGCGCTCTTCGTGTTGCCAGTCATCGCCTTCGGGGGCTATGCGGCGATCGGTCTGATCGGCGGTATCACAGTCCTCCGCATCGCGAAGACCGCCGAAAACGGTACCGACTACTCGCTCCAGAACACGGTGAAGCAGGCGCTCTTCCTACCTACCTCGAGAGAGGCCAAGTACAAGGCGAAGGCGGCCATCGACACATTCTTCGTGCGCATCGGCGACGCCGCTTCGGCGGGCCTCATCTGGGTCGGACTCCACGTGATCGCGCTCCAGGCGCGCGACTTCGCCTTCGTGAACCTGGGCCTCGTGGCGATATGGCTGCTGCTCAATGTCGGGATCGCGCGGGAGCACAAGAAGCTGGTTCCCAACGATCGGGGCGACCCTGCCTGACGCGAGTGCTGCGGCGGGGTAGGCCGGTTCCACGAGGCGAGGCGGGGGCGTAGAGACGTGCTCAACGAGATTGTTGCGTTGACCAGTTGAGCTGAAGCTGGTTGTCGGACGTGATCGACTATCCAGCCAATTCTTCCTACGCCCGGGCGATCAGGCCGCCTTCCCGCTCAGCGCGCCAGTGATCGGCAACGCCGCGCCGGCGCCCGCCAGGGTCCCAGAGGGCGAATGCGCAATGGGGTCCGGTGAACGCAGCGCGGACCTGCCTTCGAGAACGCAGCTCGCGGCGAGCTGTGCCTCGTTGCGCTCGACGGTCTCCGGCCCCTCCCAGCACGCCCGAACGAAGACCCGGAGATAGCTCTTCTCCACCAATGCGCCCTCCGCCTCGATCGCGGGGAGCATGGCAGCGTGCAGCTTCTGGAGGTTGTACCAGGGCACGGCGGGATAGACGTGATGACCGATGTGGTAGTTGATGTTGTTCCAGAAGAAGCTGTTCACCGGGTTGCTGATGATCGTTCGCGTCCCCCGGAGTTGGCCGGCGTCCCACGGCGCCCCATAGTGCTCGGCGATGAAGCGGATGCTGTTGAATATCGAGAAGAAGCCGGCTGGGATCAGCCAGACGGCCAGGAACTCGCTGCGCACACCGAGCCGGGATGTCCACACGATGAGCGCCGAGTAGACGGCGACGCGCGCGGCGAGCTCGCCCATGTGGATCCACAGCTTCCGTCCCCGGAAAGCCTGGAAGGGATAGATGAAGTTGAACTGGATCACCGTCAGAGCGACGCCGATCAGCATGTAGGCGTAGAAGAGCACGAAGTCACCGAGCTTGCGCTCCCCCATGGTGAAGGCGTCGGGGTCCTTGGGGCTGCGATTGTGACGATGGTGCTCCAGGTGATCTTCCTTGAAGGCGATGAAGGTCACGAAAATGGGCACGGTCGAGAAGATCCCGAAGACCCAGTTCTTCCACTTCCTATCGAAGAGCACCTGGTGGGTGCAGTCGTGCATGAAGGTCACGACGCCCATCCACAGGTAGCCCATGCAGGCATACGCGGACCAGGTGACCCACTGACTCTCG
>JAFDEK010000096.1 GCA_019310385.1 Deltaproteobacteria bacterium | reverse complement strand
GCCTGCGCGAGGAGCTCGGCGACCTGCTCTTCCAGGTCGTCTTCCATGCCCGGATGGCGGAGGCGGGCGGGCTCTTCGTCTTTCAGGATGTCGTCGACGAGATCTGCGACAAGCTCGTGAGACGGCACCCCCACATCTTCCCCGCGGCCGGCGGGGACGCGACCACCGAGCCGCGCATCACCAGCTCCCAGGAGCAGACCCGCGCGTGGGAGGAGTACAAGGCCGCGGAGCGGGCGCAGAAGGCGGCGGCCGGTGGCAGCGACGACCCCTTCGACGGGATTCCCCTGGCGCTGCCCGCCCTCGGCCGCGCGGTGGCCTTGCGCAAGCGGGCCGCTCGGGCGGGGCTGGCGCGCGCGCCCGGGCTCGTAGCCGCAGACCCGGACGAGGGAAAGCGTGTGCTTCAGCTCCTGGCCGAGCTGCTCCCACTGGCACTGGACGACGCGCCGTCCCTTGGCGAGGAGCAAGGCGCGGGCCAGGACCTGCGCGTTCGGGTGGGCGAGCTGCTATCGCGCTGCGCGATCCTTGCGCGCGGGCTCGGCGTCGATCCCGAAGAGGCCTTGCGCGAGACGAACGCCCAGGACGAGGAGCGCTGGCGCAGCCTGAGCGCGGAGCGCGCATCCGGTGCAGCCGCTGCACCCGCTGAAGGGAGGCCGCGGCCGGGCGGGCGTGGGCAGGACGGGAGAGGCGAAGAGTGAGCCACGTCGAGCAGCTGCGCGTCCCGGTCTCGGGCCAGGGCATGCACGAGATCACGGGCGAGGTCGGCAGCGTGGTTCGCGATTCGGGCGTGGGGCAGGGGCTGTGTACGGTCTACATGCCCCACACCTCGGCGAGCCTGGTCATCCAGGAGAACGCCGATCCCTCGGCACAGAGGGACCTGGAGCGCTGGCTTGCCCGCCTCGTGCCCGAGGACGACCGGCTCTACACCCACACCACCGAAGGTGCCGATGACATGCCGGCCCATATCAAGGCGGCGCTCACCGCCACCTCGCTCTCGATCCCGGTGCTCGAAGGAAGTCTCTGCCTGGGAACCTGGCAGGGCATCTTCCTGTGGGAGCACCGCCGCGCGCGTGGGACCCGTCAGGTGGTCGTGCACGTGGCGTAGCGCGGGCGGCCCACCCGAAGGTGGGCCGCCTGGGCACAACGCGAATCGAGCGGCTACTCGCTGCCCTGGATCTCGATGAGCTCGACCTCGAAGACCAGCGCGGCGCCGCCGGGAATGCGGGGCGGCGAGCCGCGGTCGCCGTAGGCGGTGTCGGCGGGGCAGACCAGGGTGGCCTTGCCGCCGGGCTTCATCAGCCCGACGCCCTCGGTCCAGCAGGAAATGACGCGGTTGAGCGGGAAGGTCGCCGGCTCGCCGCGATCCACGGAGCTGTCGAAGACCTCGCCGTCACGCAGCGTGCCGTGGTAGTGGACCTTCACGGTTTCTTCGGGCTTCGGGGAGTCTCCCTTGCCCGCCTGGGTCTCGGTGTAGATGACGCCCGACTCCAGCTTCTTGGCGCCCTTCTTCTTGGCAGCGTCGGCGAGGAACTTGTCCGACTCCGCCTTCTCGATCTTCGCGCCTGCTTCCATGCGCTCCTGGCGCAGCTTGTCGATCCCCTCCCGGTACTCGGCCAGCTCGGTGGGGGACACCTTGCCCGAGGCGCCGTCGGCCAGTCCCTTCTGGAGCTGCTTGATTTCGTCCTCGGTCGGGTTGAACTCCTTGAGTGACTGGCTCACCGCGACGCCGAGGATGTAGAAGAGCTGCATCGGGTCGTCCTTGTCTTCGTCGGCGGCGCGGGCCGGCGAGGGCGCGCCAGCCGCGGCGACGAGAAAGGCGAAGAGAGCGAGGATGGCGCCGAACCGGCGGTTCATTGAGATTCCTTCCGTGTGCAATCCATGGGGATCGAATAGTGGATGTCGGAGGCGCGACCGGTCTCCAGCCCTCTGGCCGTGCCCGGTTCCGACGAACGGCCACAGACCTTAGCAGCCCGTTGCGGAATCCGCGCAATCTCGAGGAGGGACGCGGAGCGGTTCGGATCAGGCGCTCCGGTTCCGTCTCGCGGCCGCCTTTTTTGCCGGGCGCCGCCGGCCGCGACCGGAGGCGGCGAGGAGGGGCTTCAGGTGGGTGCCGGTGTGCGACCCCCGCAGTCGGCTCACCCGCTCGGGTGTGCCTTCGGCGATCACGAGGCCGCCCTCCGGTCCCCCTTCCGGCCCCATGTCGATGATCCAGTCCGCGGTCTTGATCACGTCGAGGTTGTGCTCGATGACGACGACGCTGTTGCCGGCGTCGACGAGCTCCTGGAGCACGGCGAGGAGCTTGCGCACGTCCTCGAAGTGCAGCCCCGTGGTGGGCTCGTCGAGGATGTAGAGCGTGCGGCCCGTCGCGCGCTTCGAGAGCTCCCGGGCGAGCTTGATGCGCTGGGCCTCGCCGCCGGAGAGGGTGGGAGAGGGCTGGCCCAGGTGCAGGTAGTCGAGGCCCACCCGGGCGAGCAGCTCCAGGGGGCCGGCGACCTTGGGGTGGGAGGAGAAGAGCTTCTGGGCCTCGCGCACCGTGAGGTCCAGTACGTTCGCGATGCTCTGGCCCTTGTAGTGTACGCGCAGGGTCGCGTCGTTGAAGCGCTTGCCCGCGCACTCCTCGCAGCGCACGAAGACGTCGGCGAGGAAGTGCATCTCGATCTTGCGCACGCCGTCGCCTTCGCAGCCCTCGCAGCGCCCGCCCTTCACGTTGAATGAGAAGCGCCCGGGCTTGTAGCCGTGGACGCGGGACTCGGGGAGCTGGGAGAAGAGCCGGCGAATCTCGTCGAAGACTTTGATATAGGTGGCGGGGTTGCTGCGCGGCGTGCGGCCAATGGGCCGCTGGTCGATGTCGATCACCTTGTCGAGCTGCCCGGTCCCCGAGATGCTGCGGTGGCGCCCTACCCGCCGTGTCGAGTTGTGGTACTTGCGCGAGAGCGCGGGGAAGAGGATCTCGTTCACCAGGGTGGATTTTCCGGCGCCCGACACCCCGGTGACGGCGGTGAGCACGCCGAGGGGGATTTCCACGTCGAGGTCGCGCAGGTTGTTCTCCCGGGCGCCCTGCAGCTTGACGCTGCCCGAGGCCTGCCGGCGCTCGGCCGGCACCTCGATCCGGCGGCGATTCGCGAGATAGTCGCCGGTGAGGGAACCCTTGCAGCGCATCAGACTCTTGGGAGTGCCCGCATGCACGATGCTGCCGCCCGCGACGCCGGCGCCGGGCCCGAAGTCGATGACGTGGTCCGCAGTGCGGATGGTCTCCTCGTCGTGCTCGACCACCACGACGGTATTGCCGATGTCGCGCATACGTAAGAGGGTGTCGAGGAGGCGTCGGTTGTCCCGCTGGTGGAGGCCGATGGAGGGCTCGTCGAGGATGTAGATCACTCCGGTGAGCTCGGAGCCCACCTGGCTCGCGAGGCGGATGCGCTGGGCCTCGCCGCCCGAGAGCGAGGGGCCCGAGCGATCCAGGGAGAGGTAGCCGAGGCCCACGGCCCCGAGGAAGTCGAGACGCGAGCGGATCTCCTTCAAGACCTCGCTGGCGATCTGGGCCGCGGCGCCGCGCAGGCGCAGCTCGTCGAAGAAGCGGCGTGCCTCGTCGACGGTGAGGGCCGATACCTCGACAATGCTCCGTCGCCCGAGACGAACCGCGGCGCTCTCGGGCCGCAGCCGGGTCCCCTGGCAGGTGGAGCAGCGGGTGTCGGCCAGCCACTGGCTGTAATGGCGCTTGGCACGTTCGGACTGGCTCTCCTTGAATCGGCGCATGAGTCGGGGCAGGGCGCCCTCCCACTTCGATTCGAAGCTCCCGGAGCCGGACTTGCCCTTCCATGTCACCTCGAAGTTGCGCTCGCCGGAGCCGTGCATCACGAGATCGCGTTGCCGCTTGGGGAGCTTGCGCCAGGGCGTGTCCGTGTCGATGCCCAGCTCCCTCAGGATCTGGGCCCGGAAGCCGCTGCTCCAGCCGGTCTTGCTGCTCACGTCCGCGCCCCAGGGCTTGATCGCGCCTTCGTCGATGGTGAGGCGGTCGTCGGGCACGACCAGCTCGGGGTCGATCTCCACCCGGGCTCCCAGGCCGTTGCAGTCCGCGCACATGCCCTGTGGGCTGTTGAAGGAGAAGGCCTGGGGCGTCGGCTCGGGAAAGGAGACGCCGCAGTCCGCGCAGGCCGCGCTCTCGGACAGGGTGCGCTCGCTGGCCCCGCGGCCCTCGCCCGCGCGCGCAATGAGCAGGCCGTCGCCCACCGCCAGGGCCTGCTCGACGGATTCCGTCACCCGCGAGACCATGCGGGGCTTGACCACGATGCGGTCGATCACCGCCTCGACGTTGTGCTTGCGCCGTTTGTCGAGGGCGCTGATCTCCTCGCTCTGGACGATTTCGCCGTCGACGCGTAGACGCAGGTAGCCTGCTCGGCGGGCGTCCTCGAGCAGCTCCCGGTGCTCGCCCTTGCGGTTGACGAGGAGCGGGGCGAGCAGCACGACCCGCGTGCCGTCGGGCAGCGCAAGCAGCTCCTTGGCGATCTGCTGGGCGCTCTGTCCCTTGACGCGGCTGCCGCAGAGGTGGCAGTGCTGCACGCCGATGCGGGCGTAGAGCACGCGCAGGTAGTCCGAGATCTCGGTAATGGTCCCCACCGTGGAGCGGGGATTGGTGCCCGTAGTCTTCTGCTCGATGGAGATGGTGGGCGAGAGGCCGCGGATGGTCTCGTACTTGGGTTTCTCCATCTGGCCCAGGAACTGCCGCGCGTAGGCGGAGAGCGATTCCACGTAGCGCCGTTGCCCTTCGGCGTAGAGGGTGTCGAAGGCGAGGGAGGACTTGCCCGAGCCGGAAACCCCGGTCATGACGACGAGCTTCTTCTTGGGGATGCGAAGCTCGACGGACTTGAGGTTGTGCTCGCGGGCGCCGGTGATCAGGATGTGGTCGAGTTCCATCCGAGCAGCATAGACGAAGCCCGGGGGGGCGCCGGGAGACCGAGGGATTGATGAAATGGCCTCCAGGGTGGGTCGCTGGATCCCGAATCGGAAGAGGCGGACGCCGGCTTCTCTACGCGCCGATCTCCACCCTCGGCCCCTTGGCTCCGTAGAGTCGCTTCGCGAGCTCCGCGAGCCAGAGAGACTTCGGATCTTCGCCGACCCGCAGCACCCTGCGGCGCGCCCCGTCGATCAGGCTGAGCGCTTCGGAGCCCGGATCCTCGACCTCCTGCAGGATGCGGAAGAAGGTCGCCTCGATCTCCGATGCGCCGGTCTCCTTCTGCCATCGCTTCACGAGCTCGGAGAAGACCGGATCCGCGGCGTTCGGCTTCTCCCAATTTCGTGCTGAGCCGATGGAGTTCATTGCCGCTAGCACACGGCGGCCGCGGTCTGCGTACGCGAGGTCGCGAAGCTCCTCGGGCGAAATCGGCGTGCCAATGGTGTAGTCCTGGGAGCAGTGGCCGATCGGGAATTCGAGCTTCCCGAAGACCGGCTGCACGGGCAACCCGCCCGAGAAGCGTACCGGGACGATCGGAAGCGCGAGCTCGAGCGCGAGATCCAAGAAGATCGAGCTGATCTTCGTCACCGGCTCGCGGCTGCTCTGGCTGCGCGTGCCCTGGGGATGCACGAAGAAGGCGCGCCTTCCTGCCGCGAGCTCCGGCCCGAGCTTCGCCAGGATCTCGAACATCGAATCCGGCTTCGACTGGTCGAAGTAGACGATCGACTCCGGATCGCGGCACCCCGGATACGTGGAAAGCGCTTGCAGGATCCACCCGATCCAGCGTTGCTCGTGCTTTGCGTTGGCCATGGTGACGACCGGCGTGCCCGTCAGGGCCGAGAGGATGTTCGTGACGAGCAGCGACTCGATCTGCACCTGATGATTGCCGACGAAGATCGCTCCCCGCCCGCGAAGCGCCGTGAACGCGTCCGGATCCTCGAGCACGACCCGGCCGACATAGCGCTGGATCAGCCCCTCCCAGAGGTCCTGTCCCAACCACTTCGAAGAGATCCCCAGCAGCGGGTTCCAGAAGCGCCGCAGAGGCTCGAGATCGAGAGGCCGCCTTTCCGGATCGAAGCCTCGTTCGTCTCGCACCACGACATCCGGGGAGTCATGACTCACCTCCACGGCGGTCCGGCTCAGCGGCAGCGCTTCGGGCAGGGTCCCCGGATGCAACCCTTCGCGCAGGGCCAGGTGCTCCTTGACCGCGATCATCTCGACGTCTCGACTCCGATAGATGCCCTCGATCGTGCCGGGCATCCAGTCGCTGGCTTCGACATCGGCCCCGCAGAGCCGCGTCTCGCCCTTCGTGTGTCGGGAGAGCGACACGCCTTCGACGAATTCGCGGTCGCGAAGAAAGGCGCGGCGCTCGAGCGGCTTCGCAGACCCCAACGCGCCCTTCGGAAAACAAGCCTCGATGAGCAGGATCTGCGCGAAGACGCCCTCGGCGCCGATGAGCTGGATCCGAAAGCGAGGCAGATCCGGCTTTACGAGATAGCCGTCGAAGCGAATCTCGCAGCGGACCTCGCCATCCCTGGGAATCGGACCATGGAGGGTGAGCTCGGGGATCCGGGCCGGATAGCCGACCTTGTCGGCGGCGATCTCGGGTGCCCAGAGGTGCAGCTGGTCGTGGGGGATTCCGTGCAGTGCCGCATCGAGGAGCGCGGGATGCAGCGAGCCGATCGGCACGCTTCCCGCTCCCGCGTCCAGCACGGTCGAAGCGCCGCAGTCGCTCATCTCGCCCCGCTTCATCAACTGGAAAGCGGGGCCGTGGAAGAGATCGCCGGTCCCGTAGGGGCCAGCCATCGGGGTGCCCTTCTTCGCGTCCAGCGGGACCGGCGCCGGAGCAGGGTCTCCCGTCTCCACCCGTCCCGATGCGACCTCGACCCCTTCGGATCGACCCGCGGTCGCGCTCGCCGTCGCCAGGAGTCGCACGAAGAAGAGGTCTGCGGAGCGAGGCTCGACCTCTGTCCACAGGCGACGTGGGCCAGCGAAGTCGACCCAGCCCTTCACCTGCACGTCACGTAGCGCGGTGACACGACCGGGAACTGCGCTGGCCAGGAAGTCTGCGATGCACATCATCGGGAGCGCGGGGCGATTCCAGGTCGGGCAGTGATCGGCGAGCCAGACATCGACCGCGGGGTCGAGGACCCACTCCGAATCAGGCGCCGCGCCCGCCTTCCCTTCCCGCGCCTCCCGCGCTTCAGGCGACGTCTTCCCGACTTTGCGCTCGACGTCTGCAGCACCCGAGACGATGCGCATCCCCATCCCATCCGCGGAGTAGATCCGAATGCCGTCGCACCACAGCGATGCGCTCGCGATCGCGAAGGGCCCGTTATCGTCCCGCCCGACCTCGCTCAGGTCCAGGGTGACGTGGACGGTCTCGTTCAGTGGCACCACCTGCCCGCGGTACTTCCAGCTCATCGGCTGATTCAAGCCGATCGGCTCGAAGCGAGGCTCGTCGATACCCGCGTGCATCCCGCTCTCCAGCATGAAGAACTGCAGCGCCTGGATCATCGCCTCGATTCCGAGCGACCCCGGCTGCACAGGATCCTGGAAGAAGTGGGCTTTGAAATACCAGTCGGCCGCATCGATGTTCCGCTCTGCCCGCACGCGGCCGAGACCTGCGGCGCCCCCTTCGGGCCAGTAGCCCGTTACGCGGTCCAGCACCCGCAGCCTGGCTGCGCCGAGCCGGAGGCTGCCGCCGAAATAGCGCTCCGGCTCTTCTCGCAGATCGACGTCGAAGGCGCTCTCCTCGCTGAGGAGCGCGCGCTGCTCGTCGGTCGTTGGCTGGCCGACCTGATTCTCGAGAGACAGCGCCTCCGGAGGGAAGAAGCCGAACACGGTGTCCATCACGTAGACACGCCGCTCGCCCTCGATGCCGGCCGCGTCACCGGATAGAAAGCACTCGACATCGAAGCTCACGATGATCATGCCGGCGGACTTCGAGATGTTCGTCAGGGTGACCGCCGTACGCAGTGTGCCCGCGTCTTCGAAGAGCTCGGCCTCGAGGGTCGCGGTGCCGTCGAGGTTGCGGAAACACACCTCGTCTTCGACGGTCAGCGCAGAGCCGATGTAGCTCGCGAGCCAGCCGCAGGGCTGCAGCGCGGCCTCGAGCAGCACGCAGTAGGGCATCGTTCGGGCGCCGTTTTCGGCGAAGTACCAGGCATCGGCCGGAATCTCGTACTCGACCTCGACCGTCGATCCGACTTCCATGCCCCCGATCTCGCCGCCCGTATTCGTGACGCGTGTCATGAAGAGGTAGGGAGGGCCGGGGAGTCGCGGCACGCGCCCCGGCGCGTCGAAGCGGGAGTACATCGGCCCGAACGCGTCGGAAGGCCTGCCCCATGCGCAGGCGAGGATCGACTTCTGGTCGAAGTCGAAGCGCCCCCCGTCCGGGGTCTCGACACTGGCAACGGGCCTCGCTTCGACGGAGTTCGCGATCAGCTCCAGGCGACTCGAGAGCGGCCAGTCGGGAACGAGCTTCAGGCCCGCGCGCCGGGCGTGGAAGGCCTTGCGGCCGTCCACGGTGCACAGCAGATCCGCGTAGAGTGTCGGCTCGGGACCGTCGATCACCTCTTCGATGAACACCTCGTAGACGACATGCTCCGACAGGGGGGTCACCTGGCCACGGCAGCGCATCTCGATCGGCTCTCCGATCACCGGCTGGAAGCGCCAGCCATCCCGCTCGAGGGTGAAGCCGAGCGCTGCGAGGTAGAAGGACATCGCCTGCAGACAGCCTTCGAACATCAAGGTTCCCGGCATGCAGGGGTCGTTCTTGAAGTGCCCGTCGAAATACCAGTCGTCGGGGCGCACCGGGGACTCGGCGCGCAGGTAGCCGCGCCCCCAGGGCCCACCCGTCGGATCGAACTCGCTCACTTCGTCGAGGAAGAGCATCTTGCCGGACTGGATCACCGGGCTCTCGGTGTGGGTTCGGCTGTGCTCGAAGCCCGCGCCAAAGCACTCCCACGCGCGGCCTTCCGCGAAGGCACGCACCTGAGCGCGGTCGAAGCTCGAACGCGTGCATGACACGGCCGGGGAATCGAGCCGCGCATCGGCCACGGGCTCGAAGCCTTCGGGAGACCAGAGTATGCCCTCGGAATTCGCGAGCTCCTCGTCACTGAAGAAGCCCGCCTGCCCGCCCTTGACGCGAATTCGCGGCTTCCCGTCGACGAGGCATTCGTAGTGGAAGAAGAAGAGCCGCACGTCGTCCTGCCGCGCGTGGCCATCGACGTGGATCTCGTAGCACAGCGTCTCGCCGGGCTTCGGGAGATCGCCCTCGTAGGTCAGTTCACAGCCGAGCAGGCGATAGACCCGCTCGCCCCGGTTGAGGAAGTCGGCTCCCATGTACGAAATCAGCATCAGGTCGGCCTGTCCCGACTCGATCATGATCCCGGCCGGCATGCGGCCCCTGTTGAGATACCAGGAATCCTCGCAGACGTCGGTCTCGGTCCACATGATTCCAGTACCGTGCACGCCGGGCTTGGCGTCGATGCCGGTGACGCGGTCGGCGAGCAGCAGCGGCGGTTCGGGCATTCGCACCTGTCGTTCGTAGCCGTCCTGTTGCTCGAACATCGGACCGTAGATCTCGGAGATCCGCCCGGAGGCGTGGATCTCGAGCTGGGCCCGATCGAGGCGAGGGCCGACGGGATGCTGCACAGCCCGGGCCTGCACGGGATCGCGTTCCTGCGCCGGGCTCGCCGGCGACTTCACTGGCTGCCCAGAGGCTGCTACGGGAACAGCGGCGGCAACGCGGGCAGGGGAGGCCGTGGGGACCGCGGGCTGCTGGGGCGCCGGAGCAGCGGCCACGCGCATCTCGGGCGTTGCGCTGGGCTGCGTCGAGGGCGCAGGAGACGCCCCTGCGCGGCCGAGCGCTTCTTGTGATACCTGCATGCTCTGGCGCAACGCAAGAAAGCGCTGATGAACCTGCGCCTGCTGGCTCACGTACTGCTGATGAACCTGGCCGAGCTGATGCACCTGCTGCCGCCAGGCGGTGATCGCTGGATCGTTCTCGGGCGGCGCAGTGGCTGGGTGCGCGGGATTCGCGACCACCATGCCTTCGGGTGCAGATGCCACAGGAGTCTCGGCTGGCGTGGGCGAGACCCAGTCCTCATCCGTCACAGACGGCAGCGTCGGCGCGGGCTGCATGATCTCTACTCCGTTGCTTTGTCCAGCAAGTGTCGATTGTTCGCGAAGCGCGCTGGCGGGGGCTGCGCTCCGACCGGCGTCCTCGGAGGGCCGCTGCGCTCGTCGAAGCGACGGGAGGCGAACCGGGTCGAAATGCGCGGGTAGACGCATGCGCGGGCCTTCCCGCTGCAGGGACGACTCGTTGTCTGGCCTTTGCTGCGAGTCCGCGCCCAGTCTTTCCAGGAGTCGCGAATAGTCGACCCGAATGCCCGCGGCGACCAATGCCGCGATCGCCTCGAATATCGTCTCGATCCCGCGGCCCTTGCGATCGAGGGGGACGATGACGGCGTCGCGCGCCCGCTCGCCCAGCACGTCCCGAATCCAGCCCGAGCAGGCGCTCATCGGGCCGTGTTCGACGAAGACGCGGACACCGTCCGCCCAGGCGCGCTCGACGACCTTCGAGAAGTCGAGGGTCTGGTGGGCCTGGTTCATGATCGTCTGGGTGCAGGCCTCGGAGTCGGGGGCGTAGGCCGCGTCGCTGCCGCCGGAGTAGAAGCGCACCCCGGGGACGGGGGAGACCTTGCGCCGATGGATGCTGAGCCAGGTCTCCCGGAACGCGTCGACCTCGGGAACGTGCGCCGCCATGTTGTACTCGAGCTTGTGGCAGCGTCCCGCCCCGAGCTCCTCGCTCACCACCTCTACGATCCGCTGGCACGACTCCGAATCACCGGCGATGACGCAGTCGCTTTCGGAGTGGATGATCGCAAGGTGGACGCGCTCCTCGTTCGCGACCAGCTCGCGTACACGCGCAACGGGCGCCATCAGCCCCCACACGGCCCAGCGGATCTCTGCGGGGGCAGCGTCCTTCTCTCCTGCCTTTGCCGACCAGGCCCGTGCCACGGCGTCGAAGCGGCCCGCAAGCTCCGTGGTGTAGAGCCCGCTCTCGGCGATCTCGCGCCGCATCGCGTCCATGTCCGTCCAGGCGCCGAGTGCGAAGAGCGAGTTGCTCTCTCCGGACGAGTATCCGATCGCCGCGTCGGGCTGGAGTCCGAGCAGTCCCTGGGTCAGCTCCGCGTGCATCTGGCTCAGACACGACGCTCCCCAGAGACGTTGATCATTCGAGGGCGCGCGGCCCGAAGCATCGAAGACCCAGCCCATCGCATCGGAAAGACCATCGAAGCGACGCGCGAGGCGATCCCCCAGCTCGGGCAAGGTCGCAAGGAGTTCCTGCCCCATGCCGTGGTACGCGGAGCCCGCTGAGGTGAAGACGAAAGCGAGGTCGCCGCGGACCGGTTCGGCGCGAAAATGGACGCCCGCTCCCGGCGGCGCGCCGTCGCGTATGTGTGCGCGTGCCCTTTCACTGCGCTGCTTCAGCGTATCCGCGTCGTGCGCGACCAGAACCAGGCGTGCGGGTGCAGGTGAGGTCGTGGCGTAGCACGAGGGATCCGACATCTTCCCTTCGTCGAGCGCCTCCAGGACCGCACTGGCATCGCGGCCTTCGAAGACGCAGAGCGTCGGAAAGACGCGCTCCGACCGGGGAAGGGATTCGGCGTGCTCGACGAGGCGCCACGCCTCCACGCTGCGGCGGCCGTCCATCGCCGCGACGGTTACGCGCGATGATCTCGTCGTGTTGGACAGCCAGGGTTTGCCGTTCGGCAGCCTGCGGTGGTGAATCGAAAGCGCGGCCGCGGCCAGATGCAGGAGTCCCGAGGCCGCATGAGCGTGCCCCCAACGATCGTTCAGGCACCCGATCTCACTTCCCGGACCCCACCGCAGCTCTTCTGCGGGAGCGGAGGACTGGCCCTGCGCATCCCCGGCAGTCTCGTCGCCTCCGACGACCGCGTAGACGCGATCGCCGTCACGCACGGCGTCTGCCAGGCGTTTGAGCAGCACCGCAACTGCGGCATCCCCCGGGATCTGTGACTCCGGGCCCAGACACTCCCGCGCGGCCGCAATGTGGACGGGCTCGCACGATAGATCGACCGCGGCGACGAGCGCGGCGTCCAGCTCGCTCTTGCGCAGCGCGCGCACCGCCAGACCGAAGGCCTCGAGTCCCGATCGCTCCTCTGCGGAAACTGTGCAGCTCGATCCGCCGAGGTCGAGCTGACGGTTGAGCCGGTTGGCGACGATGTTCGGCATCGTTCCGATCACACCGGCCGACTCCAGGACGCCGACGACACCATCTCGCGCTTCGTCGAGCCGGTCGCCCTCATATCCCAGCGCAGGCGCCCATTCTGCGAGTCGCCAACGCGCTCCGTAGCGCGCGACCTCCGGGTCGGTTCCCATCCCAACGAAGACGCCCGTATTCTCTCGTGGCAGCGATGGAAGCTCCGCTGCCGCCTGGCGCCCTGCGTCCAGGAGCAGCAGCTGTTGTGGAAGGATCTGGCGCAGATCCTTCGGCGGAATTCCGAGCGCCGTGATGTCGACTTCGAACGCGTCGATACGGCCTTCCAGGTGGCCGCTCGTTCCCGGCTTCACAAAGCTCGCTCCCGAAAGCAGCGCCTCAGCGAACGCAGCGCGGTGGGGACAACCGGAAGCGACGACCCCGACTCCCACGATGGCGATAGGCGTGGTCTCGTCGCCGCTCTGGATTCTCGCAGTATTCGTGGCGGGAGCCGCATCGCCGCCGCGATCCGGGCCCGCACCAGTCAGCACGGCACCGGGCCGCTCCGGCTCGAACTCTTCGACGATCAGGTGCGCGTTGTTGCCGCCGAATCCGAACGCCGAGATTCCGGCACGACGCACGCCGTCCGGCACATGGTCGGGCACCGTCCAGGGTTCTGCCCGCTCGAGGACGCGAAAAGAGGAATCGTCGAGCGCGGATATCGCTGCCTCGGCGTGCAAGGTCGGGGGGCGGACGCCCGCGTGCATCCCCTCGAGGACCTTCATCAGGCCTGCGACGCCGGCCGCGGTGATGAGGTGTCCCATGTTGGACTTGAGCGAGCCGATCCCGAGCGGCTCCGGCAGTGTTCCGAAGACATCCGTGAGGCTCTCGATCTCCGTGGCATCACCGATGGCGGTTCCGGTTGCGTGGCACTCGAGCAGCGAAATGTCGCGCGGTGAGAGGCCGCTCATCTCGTAAGCCGCGCGCATCGCGCGCACCTGACCTTCCCTGGACGGAACCAGCGCTCCCTGGCCACGTCCGTCGTTCGAGAGGCCCACGCCGCGGATGACGCCCAGGATCGGGTCACCGTCCCGACGTGCATCCTCGAGGCGTCGCAGCGCAACGAACGCTGCTCCCTCCGCCGGCACCAGACCGTCGGCCTCGCGGTTGAAGGGTCGGCTGCGTCCACTCCTGCTGAGCGCCGAGAGCGCTGAGAAGCCGACGTGAATGAAGAGATCGTCGGCACAGTTGACCGCGCCCGCGAGAACGATGTCGGCGCGTTCATCATGGAGCCAATCACACGCGCTCTTGATCGCGTAGAGCGAGCTCGCACACGCTGCGTCGAGAGCGAAGGCACCGGCTTCGAGCGAAAGGCCGCGTTCGAGGATCAGCGCTGGCAGCCCCGAGGTGAAGCGATTGCGCGGGTCCGGGCGGGGCCCCGAGGCAGGGTCCGGCTCCTCGCCGTCCTCTCCGGCCATCCAGACGGACTCGGCGTAGCGCGACATCGACCTCGAAGGGAAGGAGAGGTTCCCGAAGATGGCGCCGACTCGGGCCCTGCTCGCAGCGTGTCCCGCGTCCCGGAGCGCTTCCCGCGCGGTATGGAGTACCCATTGAAAGAGTGGATCGAGCCTCGCCACCTCTTCTGCACTGATCGCGAACCCACCCGGGTCGAACTGCTCCTCGAAGCCCTGCACGTAGCCGCCGCGATCCGTCCACGTGCGATCCGCGCAGGACGCGGCGGAGGGCGAAGCTGCGAGCACGTGCTCTGCCGCGATTCCCCAGCGACCCGGGGGCGCGGAGCTGAGAACGTCCTTCCCCGCCAGGACGAGATCCCAGAGCTCCCGGGGGCTCATGGCTCCCGGCAGGACGCAGGCGCGTCCGATGATGGCGATCGGCTCGAACGACAGAGACATCGACAAGGGCTAGGCCTGGCTCTCGTCTACATCCACACCCACGTCTACACCCACGCCCACGCCCACGCCCTGGCCCGGCAAGAGATGCGTTTCCACGCCGATGAACTCGGCAAGCACGCGGCCGCTGTCATCGTGGAAGACGAGGTCGGAGACGCTCTTCTGTCCCTTCGCCTCGCGGCCTGTCAGAGTGCAGCGAATCGGACCGCTGGCCGGCGAATCGGCCCAGGTTCGAATCTCCTCGATTCCAGTCGGTAGCGACGCGCCGCCGAGAACCCGCTTGCACCAGAGCAGCGCCAGCTGCAGGCCGCCGTCGTAGGCCAGCGGATCCGTGCTCCATGGTTCCGTTCCGGCACGGTCACTCGTCGCGGGCGCGGTCGACCACTCGCTTCCCCAGTCGGAGCCCTGAACCCCGGAGAGTTCCGCGACGATGCCGTGCTCGGAGATGCCTCCGATGTTGCGAATCATCTGGAACTCGGGGCCGTGGAAGAGCAGGTCGCCGTCGTATACGGCCCTGTCTCCCCATGCCTCGAGCGCGAGGTCCTGAGTGTCGCCCGTGGGCGGTTGCCAGGCGGCGAGCTGCTCGACCAATTCAGCCGTACAGCGGTAGTAGATGCCGCCAGCCTGATCCGACAGCTCGAGCGCGACGGTGGCTCCGCGCCCGTTGGTCAGCTGCTTGCAGTGAAGGACGAAATGCTCACGCCCTTCGACGAAGCCCTTCAGCGAGATTCCGCGCAGCACCTGAAGATCGAACAATCGCGCGAGCACGAGCTCTGGCCCGAAGGCCTTTGCGGCTCGCGTGAACCATTCGATCGCCAGCGCGACCGGAACGACGGGCGTGCCCTGGATCGCATGATCGGCGAGATAGGGATGGGTCGCCCTTCCGACCACGACATCGACCGAGAAGGATCGCCCCTCCGATTGTGGATGCAGCGCCTCCGGCTTCGGCTCTCCCCCGAGCACCAGCTCCACCTGCTCCGGCGCGCTGCCCGCCACCTCATCCACCAACATCATCGCACCGGCTTCGAGCGGGATCAGCGGCACGCCCATCGATTCGAAGTGCGCCTTCAGCTGAGGGCTCACCATGCCGCCCTCCCAGGGACCCCATCCGAGGGACTTCACCAGACACGCACCGCCTCGGCGGCGCGACTCTGCGACGCCGACCTTGTTCAGGACTTCGTTCGCCATGGCGTAGTCGGCCTGGCCGACATTTCCGCAGCGGGCAGCCACCGAGGAGAAGAAGCACAGGAGCTCCAGTGGATCCGACGCCGTAGCGGAAAGCAGCGTGCGCAGCCCCTCCACCTTGGTGTCGAAGACGCGGTCGAAGTGCTCGGGGAGCTTCTCTTCGACCCGCTTGTCCGCGATGACTCCGGCGCCGTGCACGATTGCCGTGATGTGGCCCCAGTCCGCACGCACCTGCGCCAATGCGGCCGAGACCGATTCGAGGCTCGTCACGTCCAGCGCCATGTAGCGTGCCTGGGAGCCGGCCTTCTCGATCGCGGCCAGTGTGGCACGCACCTCGCGGCTCGCGAGAATCCGGCTGACTTGCCTGCCCAGCTCGGCGGGCGTCGGCTTCTCACCCAGGGAGTGCGCGCGCGCGAGCAGCTCCCGCTTGAGAGCCGCGTCCCCTTCGATCCCGCTGCAGCAGGAGGGCTCGGCTTCCAGCTCTGTGCGTCCGAGCAGGACGAAGCGGAGCTGGGCCTCAGCCGCCAGCGCGATCATCGTGGCTGCCGTGACGCCACGCGCGCCGCCAGACGCAACGACAACGTCTCCATTCTTCAGTACCGGGGCTCCGCGAAGGACCTGGACCTCGCGGCTGCGCAGCACGACGCGCCTGCCTGCGGCGTCGAGTCCGACGTCGAGGTCGGGTCCACCGGAGAGGAGCTCGTCCGCGATCGCGGCAGCAAGCTGCTCCGCACTGCGCCCCGCGCGCTCGAGATCGATCGCCTTGACGGAAATGCCCGGCCACTCCTGCGCGACAGTGCGCGCCAACCCTGCACATCCCGCGAGCCACGCACGCGCAGGCTCGAAGTCGCTGGTTCCGAACGCGCCACCGGTGTCCTGTACGGTGACGAACACGCCCGCGCCGGCTTGCTTCTCCGCGAATCGTGCTGCCACTGCACGCGCGACCTCGAAGGCCTCGCGATTGACGCGGGTCGCGTCGAGGTCGCCCGAGATCTCGCGAAGGCCGCCGAGGAAGATGACTCCCCGCAGGTCCTTCGATGGGATCTCCGTTACCGCCTGCGCCGCGATGCCCCGACTCGCGAGTGCAGCAGCGACGTGCTCCGCGAGGCCACTTCCCTCGTCGGTGACGGCGATGCGCCCCTCCCCGAACAGGCCATTCTGCGCCATCCCGATCGCGGGCTTCTCGATTGCCTCGAGGACGTAGCGCCCCAGGTCAAGGGTCTGGACGCCCAGCGCGGGCTCTGCGGCAAGGTGGGTCGTTTCGCTGGCCGCAGTATGGGCGGCCGTGCTCGCGTTCGCTCCACCACCGAGCTGCTCGTTCATGTAATCGACGACCTCGCCCAGGGTTGCGAGCTTCGCCATCACCGCCGTGTCGACCTCCGGAAGCCCGGGGGCCAGGTCGTTCATCGCGGAGAGGATCTCGACTCGCTTGATCGAGTCGATCCCGAGGTCCCCCTCGAGCTCCATCTCC
>JAFDEK010000182.1 GCA_019310385.1 Deltaproteobacteria bacterium | reverse complement strand
AATTCTTGCGAAAATCCGGGCGGGGTCTACCGGTGGGCAGAGCTTGGGGCGTCCGAGGGCGGACGAAGCCAGGGATCCGCCAGATCCACGCCGCCATCGAGGCTGGAGAGGAAGGCCACAAGGGCGCGGCTCTCGCCGTCGTCGAGCTCGAGAGGCGTGATCTCCATGGACGCTGCGCCGGCCGGAGGCGACCGATAGTGCTCGATGACTTCTTCCAGGGAGGCGAAACGACCGTCGTGCATATAGGGGCCCGTGCGCGGCAGGCCCCGTAGGGTAGGCGTCTTGAACTTGCCCATCTCCCCAGCGACGTGGCTCTTGGCCAGGAAGCGGAGCTCCTCGCACTGTCGCGGGCTCGCGTCGCTGAAGCTGCCGAGGCAATTGAAGGGATCGATCAGGACAGCCTGGATTCCCAGGAAGCGGCCAAAGTCCGGCAGCGCCCCCTCCCCGGTCGCCGTGCCCACCTGGTGGAAGCTCTGGTTCGTGAGCAGCGGACCGTTGTGGCAGCGCAGGCAGAGTGTCCGCCCGGCATCGACGAAGAGGCGTAGACCGCGGATCTCCTCGTCGCTCAAGGTCGCTTCCGTTGCCGCCGGGCTGCCGGCGCGGAGCTGCTCCACGTAGCGATCGAAGCGCGACGGACCGGGCTCGATCAGGCGCTCGTAGGCGGCGATGGCCTTGCCGATGTTCGCGAAGGCCACATCGACGGCGCGGCGATCCGCGGCGGTCATGCGCTGCCAGGCCGCCTGCTCGTCGGAGTCGCCGAAGGGGCCCGCTCGCTCGGGGAGTCGGGTGACGTCGCCGAGCCCAGACGCGCTCCCGAAAACCTGCTGGTAGAGCGGCGCCAACGACGGATCCGTAGCGACATGGCGCACGACCGCCACGCGCGTGCTGCCCATCTCGGCCCCGGCCTCGAGTGGCCCGAGCGCCTGCGCCCACAGACTGTCCCGGCGCCCGTCCCAGAACATCCAGGGCGAGTGGCCGCTGCCCACGAGGGTAGGCGCGTTGCGTGTCGTGTCCGCGAGACCACGCGAGGTCTTTCGGCCGTCGGTGAAGAGCAGGGAGGACACGTGGCAGGTCGCGCACGAGACACGACCATCGCCCGAGAGCTGCGGGGCGAAGAAGAGACGATGACCCAGCTCCGCGGCCTTGCGATCGTCGGCCACACGATTCGACGCCTGCGGCGGCGGTGGCTGCAGAGCCCCGATGGCGAGTGATTCGAGCAGCGCGATTTCGGGCTCGGTCCAAGCGTCAATGGCTGCTGTCGCGGCAGGGGCGCGAACCGGAGCAGGCGAGTCGGTTCGCGAGTCGGTTCGCGAGTCACCACAGCTCGTGGCGATGAGGAGCCCACACAAGAACAGGGCCTGCGGAGCTCGCAGCGAGAGGAGCAGCCGAGCCGTCATGGGGCGACGGCGATCGGGAGGGTCGAAGGGATCCGCTGGGCGCCCGCTAGCGAGCGGCGAGCGTTTCTGGGCAGGAGCGCGAAGCTCATGCCAGACCTATCGGCCGCACGCGATCGCGGGCTTAGAGGCCGCAGCGCAATGCGGGCGGGCATCTCGCTCAGCGACCCTGTCTTCTTTCTCTTCTCGGCCTGCCCGGACTATCAGGATCCGCCGCCATTGCGCGCCTGGCCGCACGCAGCCGGGCGAAGTCCTCGCCAGCGTGATACGACGAGCGGGTGAAGGGCGTCGCGGACACCAGCAGGAAGCCCTTCTCCCGGGCCGCAGCGGCGTAGCGCTCGAACTCCACCGGCTCGACGTAGCGCGCGATGGCGACGTGCCGCGCAGTGGGCTGCAGGTACTGGCCGACGGTGAGGAAATCGACGTCGACGCCGCGCAGATCGTCCATGAGCGTGAGGACCTCCTCCTCCCGCTCTCCCAGCCCGACCATGATGCCCGACTTGGTGAACATGCCGGGCGCCCTCCCCTTCACGCGGCCGAGCAGCTCCAGCGAGTGTTCGTAGCTGGCCCCCGGACGAATGCCCCGGTACAGGCGCGGGACCGTCTCCAGGTTGTGGTTGTAGACGTCGGGGCCGGCGTCGGCGACGGCCTCGACCGCTCCCGGCTTGCGCCGGAAATCCGGAGTCAGCACTTCGATGGTGGTGTCCGGGCAGTCCGCCCGCAGTGCCTCGATGGAGCGAACGAACTGGCTGGCGCCGCCGTCGGCGAGATCGTCCCGGTCCACCGAGGTCACGACGACGTGAGTCAGCCCGAGCTCCGTCACTGCCTCTGCGAGGTGGCGGGGCTCCTCGGGGTCGACGGGGTCCCCGGCTCCGGTGGCGACGTTGCAGAACGCGCAGGCCCGGGTGCAGACGCTCCCGAGGATCATCACCGTGGCGTGTCGCTTCGACCAGCACTCGCCGATGTTCGGGCAGGCGGCCTCCTCGCACACGGTGTGGAGGCGTTGGCGCCGCATGAGCTCCCGGGTGCGGTCGAACTCGGGCGAGCTCTTCAGCCGGATCCGCAGCCAGGGGGGCTTGGGCCTGCGGCCGCTGCCGGAGCTGCGTGCCTCCGCGGAGGCTTCCTCCGCACTCCCGCGAATCTGAAGCAGATCATCCGCCATCTGCCTCTCCTCCCCTTCCGCCCGACCCAGCCTGCTCAAAAGTGAATCGCCCGCCCGTAGGCCGCCAGCACCGACTCGTGCATCATCTCCGAGAGGGTCGGGTGCGGGAAGACGGTGCGCATGAGCTCGGCCTCGGTGGTCTCGAGCCCCATGGCGACGACGAAGCCCTGGATCAGCTCGGTGACCTCGGCGCCCACCATGTGGGCCCCGAGCAGCTCCCCGGTCTTCGCGTCGAAGAGGGTCTTCACCAGCCCCTCGTGGTCGCCCAGGGCGATCGCCTTGCCGTTGGCGAGGAAGGGGAAGCGGCCCACTTTGACCTCGTAGCCCTCCTTCTCGGCCTGGGCTTCGGTGAGGCCGACACTGGCGATCTGGGGGCGGCAGTAGGTGCAGCCGGGGATCTGCTGGGTGTTCATGGGATGCAGGCCTTCTACGCCGGCAATGCGTTCGGCGCAGAGCACGCCCTCGTGGGTGGCCTTGTGGGCCAGCCAGGGTGGACCGGCCACGTCGCCGATGGCGTAGACGCCGGGCTCGCCGGTCTCGCACAGGGCGTTGGTGACGATGTGGCTGCGGTCGACCTCTACGCCCGTGCGTTCGAGGCCCAGCTTCTCGACGTTGCCCACGATGCCCACGGCGAGGATCACCCGGTCCACACTGAGCTGCTGGCTCTCCCCGTTGCCGAAGGCCACGGTGGCGGTCACCTTCTCTTCGCCGCGCGCGAGCTCGGTCACCGTCGCATCGACGTGTAGCGCGACGCCGCGCTTCTCGAAGGACTTCTGGACCAGGCCGGCGATCTCCGCGTCCTCGACGGGGAGGATCTGGGGCAGCGCCTCGACGACGGTCACCTCGGCGCCGAGATCGTGGTAGAAGCTCGCGAACTCCATGCCGATGGCGCCGGAGCCGACGATGAGCAGGGAGCCCGGCATAGTCTCGGGCACCATGGCCTCCTTGTAGGTCCACACGAGCTTTCCGTCGGGCTCGAGGCCCGGGAGTACCCGGGCCCGGGCCCCGGTGGCGAGCACCACACTGCCAGCGCTGAGCTCCGCCACGGCGGCGCCGTCCTTCTCGACGGCGATGCGGCCGGGACCCTCGATGCGCCCGAAGCCGTCGAAGACCGTGACCTTGTTCTTCTTGAGGAGGCTCTTCACCCCGGTGACGAGGCGCTTCGAGACCTTGCGCGAGCGCTTCACCAGCTTGGCGAGATCGAAGCGGGGATTGTCGGCGGCGAGGCCGTATTCCTCCAGGTGCTTCAGCTGGTGGAAGAGCTCGGTGCTGCGCAGCAACGCCTTGGTGGGGATGCATCCCCAGTTCAGGCAGATCCCACCCAGGTGCTCCGCCTCGACGAGGGCTACCGAGAGGCCGAGCTGACTCGCGCGGATCGCGCACGGGTAGCCCCCGGGGCCACCCCCGATCACCACGACGTCGAAGGATGAGTCTGCCATCGCCTGTCCGCTCTCCTCTGATCGGGCCGATGCGCCCGCGACATCGGAGGATAACGCCTCGCCGCAGGGGACCAAAGGGCCGGCCGCCGCGGGCTCGTGGTCCGCGGGGCGAGGCGGTAGTCTTCTCTTCCGCCGCCATGACCCGAGACCCGACATCGACGCCCGCTTCGACCGGAGAGCCGCCCATGGGCCCTCTCTCGGGCATCACCGTCCTCGACCTCACCCGCGTGCTCGCGGGTCCCTATTGCACCATGGTGCTCGCGGATCTCGGGGCGCGGGTGATCAAGGTGGAGCGACCCGACGGTGGCGACGACGCGCGGCAGTTCGGCCCCTTCATCGGTGGGAAGTCGGCCTACTTCATGTCCTTGAACCGCGGCAAGGAGAGCATCGCCCTCGATCTCAAGGATCCATCCGACCGCACGACCTTCGAAGCGCTGCTCCCCGGGGCGGACGTGCTGGTCGAGAACTTCCGGGCGGGAACCATGGAAAAGCTCGGCTATGGCTGGGAAGATCTTCACCGTCGCCACCCGCGGCTCATCTACGCCGCGACCTCGGGCTTCGGCCACACGGGACCCTACGCGGAGCGCCCCGCCTACGACATCGTCGCCCAGGCGATGGGGGGCATCATGAGCCTCACGGGTCAGCCGGGCGGCGAGCCGACCCGGGTGGGCAGCTCGGTGGGCGACATCGCGGCCGGGCTCTTCACCTGCATCGGGGTCAACGCGGCGCTGTATCACCGGACCCTCAGCGGCGAGGGCCAGAAGATCGACGTCGCCATGCTGGACAGCCAGGTCGCGATCCTCGAGAACGCCATCGCGCGCTACCAGGCCACGGGCGAGGTGCCCGGCCCCATCGGTGCACGGCATCCCTCCATCACGCCCTTTGGCGCCTACCGCACCCGGGACGGGCACATCGTGATCGCGGCGGGCAACGACGCTCTCTTCGAGAAGCTCTGCGCGCTGCTGGGCCGCCCCGACCTCGCCCGCCACGAGGACTACGTGAGCAACGAGCTGCGCACCCGCAACGAGGCCTCGCTCAAGCAGGAGCTCGAGGCCGGCCTCACCGAGCACGACGGCGCCGAGTGGCTCGCCCGCCTCGAGCAGGCCGGGATCCCCTGCAGCCCGATCAACGACATCGCCCAGGTGCTCGCGGACCCCCAGGTACGCGCCCGCAACATGGTCGTCACCTCCACCGACCCCGAAGCCGGCCCCCTCGAAATGGCCGGCAACCCCATCAAGCTCTCCGCCTTCCCCGACCCCCCCACCCGCCCCCCCAGCCCCAACCTACCCCCCCACCGCCCCAAATAACGCAAGGTCGGGGACGGTCCTTAACGCAAGGTCGGCGCAAGGCGGGGACCGCAAGGTGGGGAAGTTCTTTCCGATCTTCCGATGTGATGACCAGTCAGATCGGAACTTCGGAAGGAACGTCCCCCCACTTCCCA
>JAFDEK010000181.1 GCA_019310385.1 Deltaproteobacteria bacterium | reverse complement strand
AATGACGTCATCCACACGCCCGGGCTCGTTGGTAGCCGCTTGGTGCTCCACGATGTCGACGAGCAGCGACTCCTGCGCGCCTACAGATTCGCCGCCAAGCTCAATGCGGCGAACGGGTCGCCGGTGGTTCTCGAGCAATTCACCGATCCGTCCGCTGCCTTCGATGGGGCCGACTTCTGCATCTCCAGTGCCGAGTTTGGCCGCTTCCCCTATTGGCGACAGGACTACGAGATCCCGCGCCGTTACGGCGCGACGCAGGTCAACGGCGAGAACGGCGGACCGGGGGCGGTATTTCATTCGCTGCGCAGCATCAAGAACACGCTGAGCATCTGCGCCAGCATCGAGAAGCACTGCCCCGACGCCTTTTTGGTGAACCTCTCGAACCCGATGAGTCGTGTCACACTCGCGATCAACCAGGGAACAGCCGTGCGCAACGTCGGCATGTGCCACGAAATGCCGATAGGGATCGTGCGAATCGCCCGGCTGATGCGCATGCGCCCATCGCGCATCGCGGCGAAGGCGTCGGGCATCAATCACTTCACCTTCTTCACGGAGATGGTGGACAAGCACACCGGCGAAGACCTCCTGCCCGCGGTGCGGGCGTTGTTCGCGACGAAGATCTTCGACTTCGGCCCGACGCTCACGCGCCTCGCCGCTGCGACCAAGTCGCGTCCCGTACTCGCCATGCTCTCCGACCAGTTATTCTCCCCCCTCGTCGTCCACATGGTGCGCACCTACGGTGTGGTTCCCTGCTCGGTCGACAGCCACATCGGGGAGTACCTGCCATTCGCCCACGAGATCGGCGGCCACCACCCCGCACACGTCGACCAGTTCGCGCGGATCGACAAGGTGATCGAGCGACTCACCACGTGGGTCGCCGAGACCCGACTTCCGGTGCCCGTGCACCGGATGGGCCACAGCCTCGAGGAAGTCGTGCCGATCATTGCTTCACTCTGGACGGGGGTGCCCCAGCGGGTCGTGGCAGTGAACGTCCCCAATCGCGGGTTCCTGCCCAACGTGGCCGAGGGCGCGATCGTCGAGGTGGGCGCGCAGGTGGACGCCGACGGCGTCCACCCCGACGTCATGCCGCCGGTCGCGGAGCCGATCGCCGGGCACATCGCCACGCAGGTCGCGCTCCAGGACCTGATCGTGCGCTCGGCGCTGACCTCTGACCGCAATCTCGCATTGCGGGCCGTGCTAGAGGACCCGGCGTCACCGTCCGACGAGGCGGCGTGCCGAGCGATGTTCGACGAGCTGGTCCGTCTCCAGGCCAGCGAGCTGCCTTTCTGATGGCACCGGCACGCGCTCCTCGCTGAACGGGTGTCGGTGGTGAATCGAAGTTCCAATCATCACCAGCTTGGCGTTGCGCGCGAGCGTCGTGCTTGCCGATTGTGGGGCCGACATGAGTGGGGCCGCCCGAACGCAACAGCCCCGCCAAGCAGGAGCACTTGGCGGGGCTGCGTTTACAATGGAGCACGAGACCAGATTCGAACTGGCGACCCTCACGTTGGCAACGTGATGCTCTACCAACTGAGCTACTCGTGCGTAAAGCGTTGGCGAGTCGAGGGTTTACGCGAACCCGAGACTTCCGTCAAGCTGCCGCTCGGAGATTCCCGCGGGGCCACTCCCCGCCCTCCCCTCACAGTTTGCTGATCCTCTCCCGGTGCTTCTCGACGCTCTTGGTGGCGTTGCGGGTGTCGAAGACCCGGGCCGCGCCGTCCACGATTCGTTGGTAATCGAAGGCCGTGTGATCGGTCAGCACGACCGCCAGGTCGGCGCTGCCGAGGATCTCGTCGGTGAGGTCGACGTTCTTGTAGTTGCGCCCGTCCACCACGCACTCGGGAACGTGGGGATCGTGGTAGCTGATATCCGCTCCCTTCGCGGCCAGCAGGCGGATGATGTCCAGGGCCGGCGACTCGCGCATGTCGCTCACGTCCTTCTTGTACGCCACGCCCAGGATGAGCAGGCGCGCGCCGTTCACCGCCAGGCGCTCCTCGTTGAGGAGATCCGACACCCGCTCGACCACGTACTCGGGCATACGCGTGTTGATGTCGGTGGCGAGGTCGATGAAACGCGCCGGAAAGTTGAGGGACTTCATCTTCCAGGCGAGATAGCTGGGATCCACCGGGATGCAGTGGCCGCCGAGGCCGGGCCCGGGCAGAAACTTCATGAAGCCGTAGGGCTTGGTGGCGGCGGCCTCGATCACCTCCCACACGAAGGTGTTCTCCAGCAGCTTCACCATCTCGGCGCTCTGGGTCGAAGAGACCGGCACGATCTCGTCGAAGATGGTGGAGAAGACCTTGCCGGCGAGCTCGGTGCACAGGGGCGTCCGCCCCCCGATCACCTTGGGGACGTTGCGCACCTGGAAGACCTTGTTGGCGGGGTCGATGCGCTCGGGCGCGAAGGCCAGGCAGAAATCCTCGCCCACCTTGAGGCCCGTCTCTTCGAGCATGGGGACGAAGAGCTCGTCGGTGGTGCCGGGATAGGTGGTGCTGCCCAGGATCACGAGCTGCCCCGAGCGCAAGCGCCGCCGGATCTCCTCCAGGGCCTTGGCCATGTGGGAGACGTCCGGGTCCTTGGTGCGGGTGAGGGGCGTGGGAACGCAGATATTGATGACGTCCAGGCCGGTCAGCCCCGCGAAATCCGTCGACGCGTCGAGCTTGCCCTCGGCCCGGGCCTTGGCGAGCTCCTTCGCGGGCACGTCCTCGATGTAGGAGCGACCTTCCTGGACGGCGGCGACCTTCTCGGCGTCGATGTCGAAGCCCACCACTTCGAAGCCCGCCTTGGCGAACTCGAGGGACAGGGGCAGGCCCACATAGCCCAGCCCGATGACTCCGATACGCGCCTCGCGCGATTCGATCCTCTCACTGAGTTCTTCCAGACGACTCATGGTCGCATCTCCCCTACGTCTCCAAGTACATCTTCCAGATATTCGAGATCGATACCGCGCAGATCACGCGCGCAGCCGCCTTGCGGAGCGTCAGTCCTGGCCCGCGTGACCGCGCTCCGGGCGTCGCCAAGCGAAGTAGTCGGCAAAGTAGTCCCAGCCCGACCAGAGGGTGAGTGCCGACGCGAAGGCAAGGAGTGTCACGCCGACCTCGTGGGCGGGCAGCCCGAGGGTCTCGTAGTGGAAGAGCAGCGCTCCCACTGCAACATTCTGGGTGAAGGCCTTGGCCTTTCCGAGCCCCGAGGCCGCCATGATGGTGCCGTCTGCCGACGCGATCCCCCGCAGGCCGGTCACGGCCAGCTCCCGGCCCACGATGATGACCACCATGAAGGCGGTCCAGCTCTCGAGCCGCCCCACCGCGAGCAGCATGACGAGGGCGGTCGAGACGATGAGCTTGTCCGCCAGGGGGTCGAGGAGCTTGCCCACCTTCGTGATCTGCTTGAAGGAGCGGGCGATCCAGCCGTCCACGAGATCCGAGATGGCGGCGGCGATGAAGAGCCAGCCCAGGATCTGGCTGCCGGTCTTCGAGAGCATGAAGGGCATCAGCACGAGGATCGGAACGAGACCGGTGCGCACCACCGTGATGGTATTCGGGATGTTCCAGAAGTCTTCGCGCCCGGACTCGGAGGGGGCGAACTCCGCTGCGACGGACGAGCCCGGGGACTCACCGGCCGCCTCGGCCGGTTCCCGTGCCGTGGCCTCGCGCAGCTCCCGCACCTTGCCTGGGTCGCTCATGGGATACACCTTCTGCCGCCAGCTGCCGCCAAGCCTGGTCCCCAGGCCTAGCGGTGGAAATCGCCGTGGTAGCCGCGATAGTAATCCATGACGCGTTCGACGTAAGCCTCGGTCTCCGGGTAGGGGGGAATGCCCTTGTATCGGTCCACCGCGTCGGGACCGGCGTTGTAGGCCGCCAGGGCGCGCTGCAGGTCGCCGTAGCGGTCCAGCATCTCCCGCAGGTAACGCGTCCCGCCGTCGACGTTGTCCTCCGCGGTGAAGGGGTCGGAGACGCCCAGCTCCGCCGCGGTGCCCGGCATCAGCTGCATGAGCCCCTGGGCCCCCACGCGGGAAACGGCCCGCTCCGAGAAGTTGGACTCGGCCGCGATGACGGCCTTCACGAGGGCGGGCTCGAGGCGCTGGGCCTGGGCGGTGCGCAGGATCAGGGAGTCGTAGCCGTGATTGACCGGCACAGCGGGACTGACGCTGGCGCTCAGCCGCAGCCCTCGTGGCCGCCGGCGCATGGGGGCATAGCGATCGTCCGTGGGGACGTTGCTGAAGTGCACGACTCCCCGGTCGTCCACGAACCTGTAGAGGCCGCCGGCCCGGGCCGCGGCCGGGTCCAGCAGGAGCAGGGCGAGCATTCCCACGACCCCCGCCGCCTTCGGCCTGACCTCTCTGTGTCTTCGATTCGCGCCCATGGATCCTCGATTCACTCCGCTCCGTGCCCGACCCCGCCACCGGAGCGCGGGCTTCCATCTTTGACCCTCAGATGTCCCCGAGGGGCGATTTGCAGCACACCCGTACCGCTCGATAGAATCGATGCTCCATCGGTTATCGGAGCTTTCCAGCGCTGGCCTTAGTCCCGGGGCCCGCGGGCATCGGCCTGAGTCATCGACCTTGGTTATCGACATTGGTTATCGGCCTGAGCCACCGTCCTGATCGCAGCTCAGGTCACGGCTCGGGTTCTTTGGGCTACAGCAACCCGAAAAGGCTGCAGCGATTCCCGCGACGAGAAGCCTCGAGCGCCTCTCGCGGCATTCAGGAAGGCTCACCGGAGTGTCATCAGACCGATACGATTTCGACTTCCTCGTGATCGGCAGCGGCATCGCGGGCCTCTTCTACGCGCTGCGCGTGGCGGAGCATGGCTCCGTGGGCCTGGTGACGAAGAAGCGCACCACCGATTCCGCGACCGCCTGGGCCCAGGGCGGCATCGCGGCCGTGGTCTCGCCCAACGACTCCTTCGAGGATCACGTCCAGGACACCCTGCGCGCCGGCGCCGATCTCTGCCACGAGGATGTGGTTCGCCACGTCGTCGAGCGAGGGCCCAGCGCCATAGACGCCCTGCTCAAGTGCGGCGTCGACTTCGACCGCGACGGTGATGGGGATTCCCTCGACTTCGACCTCGGCCGGGAGGGCGGACACAGCAAGCGCCGCATCCTCCACCACCGCGACTTCACCGGCCGCGAGATCGAGAACACGCTACTCGAGCGCGCCACTCGCCACCCCAACATCCGCATCTTCGAAGACCACTGTGCGGTGGACCTGCTCACCGCCCACAAGGCGGGCCGCACCCAGGCCAACCGGGCCCTCGGCGCCTACGTGCTCGATTCGCGCAGCGGAGAGGTGCTGCGCTTCCAGGCGCCCATCACCATGTTGGCCTCGGGCGGGGCGGGCAAGGTCTATCTCTACACCAGCAATCCCGACATCGCGTCCGGGGACGGCATGGCCATGGCATACCGGGCGGGGGCCACCCTCGCCAACATGGAGTTCATGCAGTTTCACCCGACCTGCCTCTTCCACCCCCAGGCGAAGTCCTTTCTCATCTCCGAGGCCGTGCGCGGCGAAGGCGCGGTGCTGCGCAACGGCGAGGGCGTCGCCTTCATGGAGAGCTACCACGAGATGGAGGATCTGGCCCCGCGCGACATCGTCGCCCGGGCCATCGACACCGAGCTCAAGCGCTCGGGAGACGATTTCGTCGTTCTCGACATCACCCACCGCAAGCCCGAGTTCGTGCGGCGCCGCTTCCCCAACATCTTTGCGCGCTGCCTCGAGTTCGGCATCGACATGACCCGCGAGCCCATTCCGGTCGTCCCCGCAGTCCACTACTGCTGCGGTGGTGTACGCACCTCCCTGAGCGGCGAGACCGATCTTCCCAACCTCTTCGCCGCGGGCGAGGTGACCTGCACCGGCCTCCACGGCGCGAACCGGCTGGCATCGAACTCCCTGCTCGAGGCGCTGGTCTTCGCCGAGGCCGCCGCGAAGGACTCCATCGCGCGGCGGTCGCAGATCCCGGAGACCGGCGAGGTCCCCTCCTGGGAGCACGGGGACAGCACCGAGAGCCACGAGGCCGTGGTGATCACACAGAACTGGGACGAGATGCGCCGCTTCATGTGGAACTACGTCGGGATCGTGCGCAGCGATCGGCGACTCGCCCGGGCCCAGCATCGCATCGACCTGCTCCAGAACGAGATCAACGAGTACTACTGGGACTTCCGACTCACCCCGGACCTGGTCGAGCTGCGCAACCTTGCGACCGTGGCGGGCCTCGTCATCGGAGCCGCCCAGTTCCGCAAGGAGAGCCGGGGGCTTCACTACAATCTCGACCATCCCGAACGCGACGCCGAGCGTTTCGGCCGCGACACGCTGCTGCAGAGGGGAGAGGCGCCGCGCCTGAGCCCCACGTGAGCTCCGGCACCCAGCGCACCCTTGCAGTCGCGGGGTCCCTCTTCGCTCTCGTCCCTCTCCTCGTCGCCTGCACATCCCCATCCTCGACCCTGCCCTCCCTCGACCCCACCCCAGCGGCAGCGCAGGACACGCCGAGCGACTCGCTGCGCGACTACGCGATCCGGCGCAGCCTGCGTGACGCGCGCATCTACCGCGACCAGGGGCGGCTCGAGGCCGCCCTGCGCGCCACCGAGCGCGGTCTCGACACCGCGCCCGACGAGCCGCGGCTGCTTCGCCTGCACGCGGATCTGCTGGAAGCGCTCGGCAGAGAGGAGGAGGCGGCTCGACACCGGGCTCGGGCCGACGCGCTGGACCCCCCGCTGCCGCCCCTGGCCGATAACCCACTCGCGGCGGCGGCCGCCGGGGAGCTACTGGTCCTGCTGCTGCCCCCGCCGGCGGAAGACGATCCGCGTTCTCCCAGCCGGCTCGAGCGGATCCCGCAAGATTGGCCCGACGACCCGACGGCCGAGACCCTGCGCAAGCGCCTCGCCCTGCGCCTGCCCGACGCGCAGATCGTGTTGCTGGACCGCACGCGGATGCAGGAGGAGCTCGGGTCCGTTGCGGCCGTGCGGAGCTTCCTCGGCGATCGGGGGCGCCCACGAGCCCTGACTCTACGAGTAGATCGCGCCTTCTGCGGCAACAGCGTCGAGCAGGGAGATTGGGCGGTCGCGTGGCTGCGCGTGGCCTCCGCCGCCCGGGGGCAGGCAAGCGCCCGGGTCGAGAACCTGCGCCGGGCCCTCGAAGGGCCCGCGACCTGCAAGTCCGAGGCAATCGCCCGAGCCCTCGAGAGCGCGCTGGAACAGCCCGGCGTGCAGGGGCTGCTCGGCCGCGACCCGGCGGACGGAAACTGGAGCAACGCGAGCATCCGCGGCCTCTTTCCCGACCTCGGCCTGGCTCTGGGACGCGAGATCGAGGCGGGACGTCGGCAGCTGGCCGGCGGGAACCTCGCTGCGGCCGAGGAGCACTTCCAGCGCGCCGTGGCCATCGACCCCGGCGACCTGGACGCGAGCAGCTTCCTCGAGGAGGTGGAGCTCGCCCTCGCCCTATCGAGGGAGCTGTCTCGCCCAGCATCCGAGCGCCCCGGGGAACGAGGCGAGGCGGGCCCGGACCCGACGAGGAGCGCCGAGCACCTCCGGCCCGGGCTTCGCCAGGAGGAGATCCGCGCACTGCGGAGCCGCCTGGGTGAAGCCAACTCCCTCCGCAACGAGCTCCTGGCCGCCCTGGCGGTCATGAACAGCAGCGTCCAGCCCCCCTCCGACGCCACCCTCGC
>JAFDEK010000095.1 GCA_019310385.1 Deltaproteobacteria bacterium | reverse complement strand
GAACGAGGATCTCCCGAACACGACCAATCCGGACGACTGGGCGCGGATCTCCGGTCGCAAGGGCGAGCGCATCATCAATGTCCGCACCCTGATCACGGGTGTGGAGCGCAAGGAAGAGTCGATCGAGACCGTTCCGGGCTCCGGTCAGTACCTGTAAGCATCGGCGAGCCCCCGCACTCCAGCAGGGGAGGGCGGGGGCTCGTGCGAATCGCCGCAGGGGCAGCGGGGCAGCAGATAAAGAGCTGCCGCGAAGATGGCCTTCGCGGTCTGGGATGAGTCGAATCACGGTGGGACCATGGCAACTCCGATAGTGATGGGTACAGAGATCGAGTTCGGGATCATGGTCAAGAATGATCCCGACTTCGACCCCATCTCGAGCTGCGTCCTGCTGGTGAACGCCTACCGGGAGGACCCGGCCGGCGAGATTCTCTGGGACTACGACCAGGAGAACCCGCTGGCGGACGCGCGCGGATTCCAGGTGGATGGCGAGAAGTACACGCCGAACCAGCAGGAGAACATCGCCCGCAACAAGACCCTCATCAATGGCGCCCGCTACTACGTGGACCACGCCCACCCCGAGTACTCCTGTCCGGAGGTCACCAACGCCCGGGATCTGGTGATCCACGAGAAGGCCGGCGAGCGCATCATCGAGGTCAGTCGCAGGGAGGCCAACGGCCTGCTCCCCGCCGGCGCCCAGATGCTGATCTACAAGAACAACAGCGATCGCAAGGGCAACAGCTACGGCTGCCACGAGAACTACTTGATGGATCGCCGCACCTCCTTCAAGCAGATCGTCGAGCATCTGATGCCCTTCTTCGTTACCCGACAGGTCTACACGGGTGCCGGAAAGGTGGGTAGCGAGAACCGCGGCCAGCCCTGTGACTACCAGCTCGCCCAGCGCTCGGACTTCTTCGAGACCGAGGTCGCCCTCGACACCATGGTCAAGCGGCCGATCATCAACACCCGCGACGAGCCCCACGCGGACCGGGAGAAGTACCGCCGCCTGCACGTGATCGTGGGCGACTCGAACATGAGCGAGTACACGATCTATCTGCGCAACGGTGTCACGGCGCTCATCCTCTCCATGATCCAGGATGGTGCGGTTTCGCCGGGCCTCTCGTTGCGCGATCCCGTTCGCGCGATCAGGGCGATCTCCCACGATCCGACCTGCAAGCTCAAGGTTCCCCTCGAGAGCGGAAGGTCGCTGACGGCGGTGGAGATCCAACGCGAGTACTGCGAGATGGCGCTTCGCTATCTCTCCGGGCGCGACGTGGACGCCATCACACAGGACGTCGTGGAGAAGTGGCAATACGTGATCGAGTGCCTGGAGCGGGATCCCATGGAGTTGTCCATGGAGATCGACTGGGTCATCAAGAAGGCGTTGATCGAGAGCTTCATGGAGCGCAAGAAGCTGAACTGGGGGGATTCCCAGGTGCAGATGCTCGATCTGCAGTACCACGATTCCCGTCCTGACAAGGGTCTCTACTACCTGCTCGAACGGCAGGGACGTGTGGCGCGCATCGTCAGCGACGACGAGATCACGGCCGCGATCCACAATCCGCCCACGGACACCCGCGCCTATTTTCGCGGCGAATGCCTCCGGCGTTTCCCCAGCGAGGTCTTCGGAGTCAACTGGGATTCCATCTCGTTCGGAGTGCAGGACGAGCCGGTGAAGCGGGTGATGATGTCGGAGCCCCTCAAGGGGACCAAGGATCACGTGGACGAGCTTCTCCGGACGTCGGAGAGCGCAGGTGATTTGGTGAAGAGCTTGCGGGCGTAGCTTCGCCCCTGGTCGCAGGAAGGAAACACCTCATGGCACGATTCATCAGCAAGATCACGGACCCGAGCCGTCGCAGCGAGCCGCTGCCGCTCTACATGGCCGCCGAAGGTGGGCAGAAGCAGAAGCCCAAGGGCGGCGACGAGGGCGAGGCCGAAGACGAGAAGGGTGAGGGCGGCCAGAAGCTCGCCAAGAAGGGCGACGAGCTCAAGGAAGAAATGGACTCCCTCGTGGACGAGATCGACTCGGTCCTCGAGGAGAACGCCGAAGAATTCGTGAAGAACTACGTCCAACGCGGAGGGCAGTGAGCAGTCGCTCGCGAGTGACGAGAAGGGGGGGGTGGGTGCTCTTCAGAACCAAGTACCGTGGATCGAGCTTCTCCGAGATGCTCGACGTCGAAAGGCCGGACCTGAAGCCCGATTTTTCGGGTTGGGTCGGGTCCTCTACGACCACGATTCCACACGGAACCACCGTGCTGGCTTTCAAGTACGCCAATGGCGTGTTGGTGGGGGGTGATCGCCTCGCTACCGAAGGACATCGCGTGGCGTCGAGGGACGTGGAGAAGGTCTTCTCCACAGACGCCTACTCGCTCATGGCCATTTCCGGCGCAGCGGGGCCCTGCATCGAGATGGGGCGGGTGCTCTCCGTCGAGCTCGAGCACTACGAGAAGATCGAGGGCGAGTCCCTCGAGCTCGAGGGCAAGGCGAACAAGCTCAGCCAGATGATTCGCGCGAACCTCCCCGCCGCCATGCAGGGTCTGGTGGTGATTCCGCTCTTCGCCGGCTACGACCTGCGGCGCAAGTGCGGACGGCTGTGGAAGTTCGACGTCACGGGCGGCCGCTACGAGGAGACCGAGTACGAGGCCACGGGCTCGGGCGGACTCTTCGCCCGCGAATCCCTGAAGAAGACCTGGAACGCGGGCCTCTCCCGCACCGATGCGGTTGCTGCCGCGGTCACGGCCCTCACCGATGCGGCGGATCAGGATCGCGCCACGGGTGGCGTCGACCTGCAACGCGGCATCTTCCCGATCATCAATACCGCGACCGACGCGGGCATCGTGCAGACGCCCGACGGCGAGATCGAGGAGATCTATCGGGGCATCATCGAGCGGGCTACGAGAGCCGCTTCCGCCGGAGGTATCGAACGATGAGCATGCCCTTCTACGTCTCCCCCGAGCAGGTGATGGCCGACAAGGCCGAGTTCGCCCGCAAGGGGATCGCCCGCGGCAAGTCCATCGTGGCCCTCGAATTCGCCGGGGGGGTTCTACTCATCGCCGTGAATTCCACCAGCCTGTCGAAGGTTGGCGAGATCTACGATCGCGTCGCCTTCGCGGGGGTGGGGAAATTCAGCGAGTTCGATCAGCTGAGAAAGATCGGGGTGCGCTACGCGGACACCAAGGGCTACGCCTACAGCCGCGACGACGTGCGCGGCAAGGCCCTCGCGAACGCCTACTCCCAGGCGGTGGGGGAGGTCTTCACCCGGGAGATGAAGCCCCTCGAGATCGAGGTGATCGTCGCCGAGGTGGGCGACGACACCCTGGCGGGCCACGAGAAGAACGCCCTCTACCGGGTGAAGTTCGACGGTTTCATCAGCGACCACAGTGGTTTTTGCGTGATTGGTGGAAACGTGGACGACGTTCAGGGCGTACTGGAAGATGAGTATCGCGACGGAATGACCCAAGGGGAGGCCATTAGCCTGGGCTCCAAGGCCCTTACCCGCGGGACAGGTGAGAGCACGCCGCTCGATTCGGCCAACCTCGAAGTCTGCATCCTCGATCGCGAGCGGACGGGCCGCAAGTTTCGGCGCCTTTCCGCCGATGAAGTACAAGGTATGTTAGACGCGTAGAAATGGGGCGAAATTCAGCACTTCGTCTCGAGGCCGGAAGCGAGCACGCGTGCAAAAGCGAATTTACGGAATCGAGACCGAGTACGGGATCATCTTCACGCCGGAGGGTCGCAAGACCCTGCCCGTCGAGAAGGCGATCCGCTTCCTCTTCGAGAAGCTGATCACGACGGAACACTTCCTGAACGTGTTCCTCGAGAACGGCGCGCGCTTCTATCAGGACACGGGATGCCATCCCGAGTACGCGACGCCAGAGTGCTCCTCCCCGCGCCAGCTCATCATCTATGACAAGGCCGGCGAGCGCATCCTCGAAGATCTCCAGGCCTACGCCGAAGAGAAGATCCGCGAGGAGCGCATCCCGGGGAAGCTCTCCATCTTCAAGAACAACACCGATTTCGTCGGCAACAGCTACGGCTGCCACGAGAACTACCTCGTCGACCGCGACGTGGACTTCTACTACCTCGCCGAGCAGCTGATCCCCTTCCTGGTTACGCGCCAGATCTACACCGGCGCAGGCAAGGTCTTCCAGACCCAGGACGGCGTGCACTACTGCGTGAGTCAGCGCGCCCAGCACATCTACCAGAAGATTTCGGGCACCACGACCAACGACCGCTCGATCATCAACACGCGTGACGAGCCCCACGCCGACCGGGAGAAGTATCGCCGGCTGCACGTGATCGTGGGCGACTCGAACATGAGTGAGTACACGAACTTCATCAAGGTCGGCACCTGCTCCATCGTGCTGCAGATGATCGAGGACAACTACATCAACAAGGACTTCACCTTGCGCAACCCGGTGAAGGCCATCAAGGACATCACCTACGACGTCACCTGCAAGCGGAAGCTGCGCCTCGACAACGGCCGGGAGTACTCGCCCATCGAGATCCAGCGCGAATACTGTGAGATGGCTCTCAAGTACATCGAGCAGTACCCGGTCAGCGACGAGCACAAGGAGGCGGTCTACCGCTGGCACTACGTCCTCAACTGCCTCGACGACGACCCCAGGCTCCTCGAGCGCGAGATCGACTGGGTGATCAAGCGGCGCATGATCGAGGCCTACATCGATTCCAAGGGAACCTCCTGGAGTGATCCCAAGGTGTTCATGCTCGATCTGCAGTACCACGACATCCAGCGCTCCCGCAGCCTCTACTACCTGCTGGAGCGCAATGGGGCCGTCGAGCGCGAGTTCACCGACGAAGAGGTCGACGAGGCCAAGGTCGAGCCGCCGCCCGACACCCGGGCCCGCATGCGGGGCGAGTTCATCAAGCTCGCTCGAGAGAACTCGATCCAGTACGACCTCGACTGGTCGAACATCCGGCTCGGAAATCTTCTCAACGTCCGCGTGATCTGCAACAATCCCTTCGAGAGCGATACCGAGAAGGTCGCCGAGCTGGTGCGAACCATCCAGAAGACGAACCTGCGAAAGACCAGCCTCTCCAAGCTCGTCATCCAGTCCTGACCCGGCGTCCGCAAGCTCACGAGGGGATTCGAGGGGAGAGATGTCCCAGTCTCAGCAGCAATCCGGGCTGGTGGAACTCCCGCGGCCAAATACGCAGGCAAAGACACAGGCACCGGAAGCGGCGCATCGCCAGGTCGAGACCGAGGTCGCCGCCTCCCCTCGCGCCACCCCCCTCGCGCCACCTCCCCTCCCGCCGCCGATTCGCGCACTTCGGAGCGTGCCGGGAGCTGGGTCGCCTGGCTTCTGGCCGCTGCCCTGGTGATCTGCGTGCTCCTCTTGCTGCAGCAGGTGCGTCGCGCCGAGCTCCTCGAAGGCCAGGTGGCCTCCCTGGACACAGAGCTCGAGGGTGCCCGCAGTCGTCTGGCCCTGTACGAGAGCCGCATGTCCGAGGTGCGCCAGAGCGTCTCCGAGCTCTTCGGCCAGGTGGCCGGGCTACGCGATCTGGTGGACCGCCAGCTTCCGGGCGAGGCCGCGGAGGGCGGGCCTCGGTCCGCGCAGCCAGCCCCGCCCGAGGCCCCCGCTCAGGGTCCCTCTGAGTCGTCCGAGCCGCCCGGGGCAAGCCTGCCCGGCAGCGCCGAAGGTCGCCCCTCCTCGCGGCTCTGAGTCTCTCTCGCGCGCCCGAGAAGGGGTCACCGAGCCTTCGTCCGGTCGCTACGTGCTTCGCGTCACCGAAGTCGCAGTGAGACGGCATTTATTCTTGCCGTAGGGCAATTTCGACTCAATCGCTGCCGGTCCCTGCCGATATTCCTCACAGGACCTCCCGCCTCGAACCGTGGCGGATCACACCTGGAAGGATGCGCTCGATGCTTCTCGATTCCATCGCCGGCTGGTTCTCCCACGATCTGGCCATCGATCTCGGTACGGCGAATACCCTCGTCTACAGCCGCGGCAAGGGGCTCGTCTGCTCGGAGCCGAGCGTGGTGGCCGTTTCTGTCGAGAACGGGGGCCGCGGCGGCCAACGGGTGATCGCCGTGGGACACCGGGCCAAAGAGATGCTCGGCCGCACGCCGGGATCGATCCAGGCCATTCGCCCCATCAAGGACGGCGTGATCGCCGACTTCGAGATCACCGAGGCGATGCTCCGCTACTTCATCCAGCGGGCCCATAATCGGGGCACCCTGGTTCGTCCCCGCATCGTGATCTGCGTTCCGCCCTGCATTACCAGCGTGGAGAAGCGCGCGGTGCGCGAGTCGGCGCTCTCGGCCGGGGCCCGCGAGGTCTACTTGATCGAGGAGCCCATGGCGGCCGCCATCGGAGCGGGTCTCGACGTGACCGCGCCCACCGGAAACATGGTGGTGGACATCGGCGGCGGCACGACCGACGTCGCCGTGATCTCCCTGTCGGGCATCGTGACTTCCCGATCCATCCGGGTCGGTGGGGACAAGATGGACGAGGCCATCATCAACTACGTCAAGCGCAAGTACAACATGCTGATCGGCGAGCGCACCGCAGAGTCGGTGAAGATGGAGATTGGCGCCGCCGCCGCCCACTCGAAGAGCCAGACCCAGGAGGTGAAGGGCCGCGACCTGGTCGCGGGCATCCCCAAGGTCGTGGTGACGACGAGCGACGAGATTCGCGAGGCCCTGGTCGAGCCCATTCACTCCATCGTCGAGACCGTCCACCTCACCCTCGAGCGAACGCCGCCCGAGCTGGCCGCCGACATCGTCGATCGCGGAATCATGCTGGTGGGCGGAGGCTCGCTCCTGCGCGATCTCGATCAGGTGCTGCGCCAGGAGACCAAGCTGCCCATCCTGCGCAGCGAAGACCCCTATACCGCCGTGGTGCACGGCGCGGGCAGCGCCCTCGACAACCTCACGCTCCTGCGGGAGGTGGCGTTGCAGTAGTGAGCCAGACGCGGACGCCAAATCGGGTCGCGTGCGGAGTCCCAGCTCTGCTCGCAATGACCGGTGGACGTTCGTGCTGGACCGGTGGCGGGTCGGGGGGACCTGCTGCCAAATGAAGCCACCCGGCACGCATGGGCCGGGTGGCTTCGTCCGTTTCGGCCCTCATCGGGCAATCCGGCGGCCCTCAGTCGGGCGCCAGGGCTGCCAGGGCCAGCTGGATGGCGACCTGCAGGTCGCCCCCGACTTCGACCCGGCCCGAGAGAAAGGCGTCCTGGGGCTCGAGCTCCCCACGCTCCAGCTCGCCATAAGTCGCCGCATCGAGGGAGATGGTGGCGGCGGGGCTCTCAGCCAGTGGAGTGAAGCCGAAGTGTGCCAGTAGTGAGAAGGCGTCCTCGCCGCTGCGCTCGAAGCGGATCGTGCCCGCGATGGCGCAGAGATTCTCGACGCGTCGGGTGGTGAGGCGCATCTCGTCGCCCAGTCCCGCGATGGCGCCCAGGAAGGCGAGGATCGAGTCACCCGACTCCCGCTCCAGCACCCGGAAGCTCTCGAGGTCGTGGACGAGGGTCATGAAGGGCTCGCGCCCGGGGGCGGCCGCCGGGCTCATGACGCCGCGCTCGACATCGAGGGCGTAACGCTCCTCTCCCTGTTCGCGAATCACCACCAGAATGGAGGCGTTCACCGCCGTCATGGCGTGCAGCACGCTCGCCGCGTCGGATCCCTCGCCCGCCTCCTCGCTCTGGCGACGCTGGGCCTCGAGGGTGCGGTTGAACTGGGCGGGGACGCGCTCGCCGTAGAAGCGTTTCGGGTCCGGCTCGCGCGCGGTCATGGGGCGCGCCTCCTCCGCTTCTGATAGCGGTTCACGGCATTCACGTGTTCGCGATAGCTACGCGAGAAGTGATGGGTGCCGTCGTTGCGCGACACGAAGTAGAGGTATTCGCTCTCGGCGGGCTCGAGCACGGCGCGCAGGGCGTCGATGCCCGGACTCGCGATGGGGCCCGGCGGTAGCCCCGCGATCTTGTAGGTATTGTAGGGGTTGCTCGCGTCGCGCAGGTGCTTCTTCTTGATGTTGCCGTCGAAGTCCGGGATGCCGTAGATGACCGCCGGGTCGGTTTCGAGACGCATGCCCCGGCGCAAGCGGTTGAGGAACACCGCCGCGATCAGCGGCCGCTCCTCGGGTACGGCCGTCTCCTTCTCCACGATGGAGGCCAGGGTGACGATCTCGTGCCGCGTCATGGTCTGCTCCAGGGCCGTCGGCTCGATTTCGACCCACACACGATCGAACTGCTCCACGAGGATCCGGGCCACGTCTCGGGGTGAGAGGTCGCGGGACAGACGGTAGGTTTCGGGATAGAGGTAGCCCTCGAGGTTGTCGGCCTCGACGCCGAGGGAGCGAGCGAAGTCGGCGTCGTGGACGGCGGCGAGGAAATCTTCGGCTTCCACCACCCCGACTGCCTCGAGCCGCAGGCCGATCTCATCGGCGCGAATGCCCTCGGGCAGCACCATCTCGTAGGTGCGCACCCGGCCGGCGGTGATGCGGTCGAGGATGGTCCGCGTGGACCAGCTCGAGGAAAGGTCGTACTCGCCCGCCCGCAGGCGGCCCGCATCGCCGCGCCAGCGCGCCAGCAGCTTCAGCGCCGAGGCATTGCGGATGAATCGCTCCGACTCGAGCTTGCGCGCCACGTGACCGAGGGCGTCGCCGCGTTCGACCACGAAGAGCCGGACGCTCTCGTCCGCGAGCGAAGCGGGCTGGAGCTGGCGGCTCCACCAGGCCGCCGCACTTCCGGCCGAGAGGAGCAGGGCGCCGAGCAGGGCCGCCGCGATCCAGGAGAGCTTCACGAAGGCTCTCCTGGACCGGTTCCTTCGTTGCGCCGCTCTTCGAGGTTGCGCCGCTTTTCGAGATTGCGCCGCTTCTCGAGGTAGGTGCCGAGAATGATCGAGGCTGCCACGGAATCGACCACTTCGCGCTGCTTCTTGCCGCGGCGTCCCGATGCGCGCAGGATGCGCTCGGCCTCGACGGTGGTCAGCCGCTCGTCGAGGGTGTCGACGGGGAGCCCCGTCAGCCGGGCCAGGTCGGCCGCGAACTCCCGAGCCGCCCGGGCCTCCACGCCCTCCCGTCCGTCCATGTGCTTGGGCAGGCCCACGACCACCCGCTCGACCTCGCGTTCCTCGATGAGGGTGCGCAGCGCCGCCATATCCCGTTTACGGCCCTGGCGGTCGATCTTGCCGCTGGGGAAGGCGATGCTGGCCTCGGCGTCGGAGATCGCGATGCCGATGCGCTTCGATCCGATGTCGAGGCCGAGGATGCGCATGAGGGCAGGGACTCTAGCCCGCATTTCTCGCCGGGCCTCGCCGGGCCTCGCCGGGCTTCGGCGGGCTTCGCAGCGGTGCAGGCGATTACTTCTGCCGAGCCAGGATCTCCCGCGCTCGTTTGCAGACCGCGGAATCGCGATCGTTGGTGGCAGCGACGATGGCCAGCCGTGCCGCGCTGTCTGCGAGGCTCTCGAGAGCGAGCAGCGCTGCGAGCTTCGGTCCGCGCAGCTGCCGCCGGCGCACCAGACTCTTCTGGTCGAGGACCGCGGTGAGTCTCGGCACGATCAGGTCCGCGTTGTCTCGGAAGGTACCGAGGGCGCGAAGGATCCCCTCGGCAAGCCGCGGCTGGCGGCCCGAGGCGGCGCGCTCGAGGGCGGCGAGCAGTGGCTGCACCGCTCGGGCGTCGCCGAGCACGCCGAGGCACAGGGCCGCCGTGTGCGGCAGATCATCCACCGGGCTCGAGAGCGCCTCGATGAGGACGCTGGTCGCCTCGTCGTTGCCGATGTGCACGAGGGCCTTCGCGGCCTCCTTGCGCAGGGCAGGCCCACCCTTTCTCAGGATGTTCGCCAGAATCGGAATCAGCTTCGGGCTCTGCAGCTCGCCTGCGAGTCGTATGGCGAGCTGCGTGCGGCCGTTGGAGGGCGGTAGTGAGAGGGATCGCGCGAGTGCGGGAACGGCGTGCTCGCCGAGGGCGATCAAGAGGGCGGAGATCTCGCTGGAAAGGCGGCGATCGCTCTCGACTTCCAGCCTTTCGAGCAGTGCGGGCACACCGATTCCGCCGAGCTGGAGCAGGACCTGGGCCGGGCGGACTCCCTTGCTTCGCTCGCGCGTGCAGCCGCGGTCGATCAGGTCGGCGATGAGGGCCCCGTCGGCCAGCTCCTCGAGAGTGGCCTGCGCGATCCGGACCTGGGAGCCCGAGCGGCCCCCCAGCCCGGCGGCGTGATCGGCGAGCACCAGCATGACGCGATAGCTCTCGTCGAGTCGTGTGGCTTCGTCGAGCTCCGCCATCCAGCTCGAGATGCGGCGCGCGATGGTCTCGTAGTCGGTGTCGTCGCTGCAGCGATCGAGCTCGCGCAGGCCGAGTCGCAGGCGCTCGCCCCTCGTGTCGCTCCCGCGGGCTTGATAGGGGTCCTCTTCGATGGAGCTGCTTCCGGCCGCCTGCTCTGCGGGCTCGGTCGGCTGAGTGTCCTGCGCTGTCGGCAGCTCGCCGCCCACCCTGGTTGGGGACTGGGGTCCGTCGGTCTCGCGGTCCGGGCGGTCCGGGAGCGCCGTGTGCTGGGGCTCGCCGCCCCTCAGAAGTGCGGAGCCCAGAGAAGCCGCTTGGGAGTCGGGGCTCGCCGCGTGAGAGCGCTGCCCAGCGGAGAGCCCTGCCGGAGGTCGCGAGGCGGGTGCGATTCCCGCAGAAGTCGGTCCCGGTTGCGGGGGCCGCGCGAGAGCGGGTTCGTCGGGAGCAGACTCGGCTACTCGGTCGTGGGACGCTGGCTGCGCAACAGGCTGCTCGGTCTTCATCGGCCCGGTCTTCGTCGGCTCGGTCTTCGTCGGCTCCGGGAGTGGGAGGTCGGCCAGCAGGGAATCGGGGATCGGGTCGGGCTTGGGCGGTGCCACGTCGTTCACCGTGATTCCCTCGTTCCCTTGCGTGTAGAGCGCCCGTGCGAAGCTCGAGTGGGTCGTGGCGGCCGGGCTGTCCGAGAGCAGCTCGGCGAAGCGCTGGAAGCAGTCGCGGTCCATCCCGGGTTCGAAGCGAAGCTGTCGTACGCCGCGGCTCGCGAGGGCGCTCAGCAGCTCCTCCTGGTGGTTGCCTGCGATGCTCTCGTCCAAGTCGCCACAGCGGGTCTCCGAGCCCGAGACATAGAGCTCGAGGGGGCCGGCCCGTTCGAGGTTCACTCGCCAGGCCAGAAAGGCCCGGTCGATCAGCTCGCGCCGTACCGGGTGGTCCGGGGCGTAGAAGGTGAGGCCTTTGTGGAGGCGACTGAGCTCGACGAGCAGACTCGACAGGTCCGCCGCCGTGCGCTCCCCCCAGCCCTTGGACATCGTCACGGGCTCAAGCATCGAATCGGATCCACACGGGGTGCAAGGTCCTCGTCCCCCTCCAAGGCGGGCCTCCGGACGGCGGAAGCATCGACCTTCCTCATCGACCGGCGAATGCGCATCCTTGACGCCGCAGCTGCGAGTCCGGGCCATACGGCAGGCTCGAAGATTTTCTCCTTTTTTTCGCCTTTTGGATTGACTGTGAAGCTCGCCGAGGGCTACTCTGGCTCTGCCACCCCCCCGGCACGTCCCAGGGTCGCAGGCGCAGCCTCCTCCACGGCTGAGGCCACGGCCTGAGAGACAGGCTTCGTGGAAGATCCCAAGACAGATCCGGAAACAGGCCCTGAAACAGGTCCTGAGACAGCCCCGCCCTCGGAATCGCCGGCGGCTCGGCCGCGGGATACCGCCCACCTCGTCGCCATGAGCTTCGCAACGGGTGCAGGTGCGGGCTACATCCCGTTGGCGCCAGGCACCTTCGGCTCCCTGGTGGGTGTGGCGCTCTTCTTCGCCTTCTCGAATCTGGGTTTCGCCCTCTACGTCGCCAGTGTTGCTGCCCTCACCGCAATCGGGGTCTGGGCCTCCGAGAGGGCCGGGCGCCACTTCGCGTGCGAGGACGACGGCCGCATCGTCATCGACGAGGTCGTGGGTCAGCTCCTCACGCTGGCGCCCCTGGTGGTGCTGAAGGACCTGCCCCTCGGCAGCGTCGCCGCCCCCTACGGCGATCCGCTGGTCTGGCAGCCGGGCAGCGTGCTGGAATTCCTCGGCAGCGGCCCTTTTGCGTCCCTCGACATCTTTTTTCTCCTGGTCGTGACCGGATTCGTCCTGTTCAGGCTGTTGGATATCTGGAAACCGGGAGCGATCGGATGGGCCGAGCGCAAGTTCCCTGGCGGGGTGGGAGTGATGGCGGACGACATGATGGCCGGGTTCTTCGGGGCGATCCTCCTCACACTCCCCGCCTACGCGGCCCTCGCCGGTCTCCTCAGGCGGATTGCCCTTTGAGGACCGAGATCGAGAGGACCGAGATCGAGAGGCCGAGATCGTGAAGGCCGAAATCGTCACCATCGGAGACGAGGTCATGCGGGGCGAGATCATCGACTCCAACAAGGCCCATCTGTCCGAGTGCCTGGTTGCTCTCCACATCGAGACCCACTTCCAGACCTCCGTACGGGACGATCCGGACGACATGTCCGAGGCCTTCCACCGTGCCGTCGGTCGCGCGGATGTGGTGCTCGTCTCCGGGGGCCTCGGTCCTACCCGGGACGACCGCACGGCCGAGGTCCTGTCCCAGAGCTTTGCCCGGGAGCTCGAGCTCCACGAGCCTTCTCTGAAGCAGATTCGCGACTTCTTTCGCGCACTCGGGCGGGAGATGAGCGAGAACAACGAGAAACAGGCGTGGCTGCCCAGCGGTGCCGAGGTCTTGCCCAACCCCATCGGCACGGCGCCGGGCTTTCTCGTCGAGGAGAAGGGGGCCCTGGTCTTCTGCATGCCGGGTGTGCCCCGGGAAATGAAGCGCATGATGGAAGAGCAGGTCATTCCCCGCATCGCGGCCCGGCGCGGCGGCGCCCCCGTACTCCGCGCGACCTTGCTGCGAACCTTCGGGCTCGGCGAGTCGAGCCTCGACGCGGAGCTACGCGACATCGCGCTGGGCGAGTCGGTGGAGCTCGGCTTCCGCACCTCTTTTCCGGACAACTATCTGCGCCCCGTTGCTCGTGCGGCCTCGGTCGAGGAGGCGGACGCGCTGCTGGACGGGATCTCGCGGGAGATTCGCGAGCGGCTGGGCACGCTGGTCTACGGAGAGGGCGACGAGACCCTCGAGGCGGTGGTGGGGCGGATGCTGGGCGAGCAGGGCAAGACCATCGCGCTGGCGGAGTCCTGCACCGGCGGTCTCCTCGCGAAGAAGATCACCGACATCCCGGGCTCCTCGGAGTACTTCGCCGGGGGCGTCGTCGCCTACGCGAACGCCGCCAAGATCGAGCTGCTCGGCGTGCCCGAGGCGCTCCTCGCCGAGCACGGCGCCGTCTCGGATCCCGTCGCCGTCGCCATGGCGGAGGGCGTGCGCGGGCGATTCGCTGCGGACATCGGGGTGGCGACCACGGGCATCTCGGGGCCCGGGGGCGGGACGCAGGAGAAGCCCGTCGGTCTGGTGAGCCTCGCCCTCGCCCATGCAGGTGGCACCCACGTCGACCACTTCGTCTTCGGGCTCGACCGGGCCCGTCATCGCGTGCTCACAGTGCAGATCGCCCTCGACTGGGTACGGCGTCTGCTCCTCGGCACCGAGCTGATCGGCCCCTCGCTGCTGCGACGGCAGGGCGGGGCGGCCCCACCCGGCGGCATTTCGGTGGAAACCCTCCGCGGAGAGGGTGGAGACGGCGGAGACGGAGAAGAGGGCATCACAGTGACGTGACGTCCGGCCGGCCAGGGGAGGCCGGCTCGGGCGTCGAGATTTTCGATCACCCCAGTTTGGAAGCTTGGAGGAAAGACACGATGGCAGCTAAGGCGAACAGCAAGCACATGCCCAGCAAGACCATGCCCAGGAAGAGCGAGCAGGGCGAGCAGAACCGCGAGCAGAAGCAGAAGGCGATCGAGGGGGCGGTGGCCTCCATCGAGAAGCAGTTCGGCAAGGGCGCGATCCTCACCATGACCGAAGAGGCGGTGGATCGGGGCATCCCCTACTTCTCCAGTGGGGGGCCCAGTATCGACATCGCCCTCGGGATCGGGGGGTATCCGCGGGGCCGCGTGATCGAGATCTACGGGCCCGAGTCGAGTGGCAAGACGACCCTCTCCCTCCACGGCATTGCCGAGATACAGAAGCTCGGCGGCGTGGCGGCCTTCATCGATGCCGAGCACGCCCTCGACGTCAACTATGCCCGCCGCCTGGGAGTGCAGGTGGAGGACCTCCTGGTCTCCCAGCCCGACACCGGCGAGCAGGCCCTGGAGATCACCGACGTGCTGCTGCGTTCGGGCGCCATCGACCTGGTGGTGATCGACTCGGTGGCGGCCCTCGTGCCCCGGGCAGAGATCGAGGGCGAGATGGGCGACCACCATGTCGGCCTGCAGGCGCGTCTCATGAGTCAGGCCCTGCGCAAGCTGACGGCGACGGTCGCCAAGTCGGGCGCCAGCGTGATCTTCATCAACCAGATCCGGATGAAGATCGGCGTGATGTTCGGCAACCCGGAGACCACCACCGGCGGCAACGCGCTGAAGTTCTACTCCTCCGTGCGCATCGACGTGCGCCGCATCGCGGCCATCAAGGACGGCGACGAGGTCGTGGGCAACCGCACCCGCGTGAAGGTGGTGAAGAACAAGGTCGCGCCGCCCTTCCGGCAGGCCGAGTTCGACATCATCTACAACGAGGGGATCTCGGTCCATGGGGATCTGCTGGACCTGGGTGTCGACGAGGGTCTCGTCGAGAAGAGCGGCTCCTGGTACTCCTACGGCGGCGAGCGCATCGGCCAGGGCCGGGAGAACGCGCGGCGCTTCCTCAAGGAGAACGCGGAGATCTGCGAGCACCTCGCGGACGCGGTCTACACCGCCAAGGGCCTCAAACGCCGCATTCCCGTGACCGCGCCGGGCGAGGAGGCTTCACCCGGTAAGGTGGCTTCACCGGGCAAGGAGGCCTCACCGGGTAAGGAGGCCGTACTGGGCAAGGAGGCCTCACAGGGCAAGGAGGCTTCACCGCGTAAGGAGGCCGCACTGGCTGCAGGGGCCGCCCCGCCCAACCCCGTAGCCCCGGTGGCCTGAGCTACCCACCGCACCCGGTTACACCCAGTCGCACCCGGTCGCAAGAACAGGAGCCTGCACGGACCCATCCGTGCAGGCTCCTCCCATCTGACAGCGGCCTCGCCCAGAGGGCGCCCGGACAGCCACGGCCGTGACTCCACGGTCCGGTCCAGGTTCAGGATTCTGCCCCGGGTGTAAGGTTCCGTCGCTCTCCCCATCCCCGAGGCGTGGCTCAAGAAGCGGTGGGATCCGGTCGAAACACCTGAAGGCGCCGAAGTGCCGCCAAGCTGCAGGTGGTGTTCCGGACGACCGCAACCGGACCCGCAGTGGGATCCGAGATGCGGGCTGAGGCGCGGCCCCGAGGTTAGTCATGGCGATGGAGCTCAACGACATTCTGAAGGTCGCGATCAAGGGCGGCGCCTCGGACATCCATCTCAAGTCCGGACTGCCTCCCATGTTCCGCGTGGATGGCGCGCTGGTGCCCCTCAAGAACGGCGAGCGCGTCATGCCCGACGAGCTCCAGCAGATGGCGTTCTCGATCATGAGCCCGGCCCAGCAGGAGCGCTTCGACGAGACCCGCGAGGCCGACCTCGCCTACGGGATCGCGGGTCTGGGCCGCTTCCGTGTCAACGTCTTTCAGCAGCGGGGCACCATCGGAATCGTATTCCGGGTCATCCCCTTTGGCGTCAAGACCGCCGAGCAGCTTCATCTTCCCAAGATAATCGAGAAGATCTCCCACGAGCAGCGGGGCCTGGTGTTGGTGACCGGGACCACGGGCTCCGGCAAGTCGACCACCCTCGCGGCCATGATCGAGCAGATCAACACCGATCGTACCTGCCACATCATGACCATCGAGGACCCCATCGAATTCCTGATCCGCGATCGCCGTTCCATCGTGAACCAGCGCGAGATCGGCGTGGACACCCACAGCTTCTCCAACGCCCTGCGGGCCGCCCTGCGCCAGGATCCCGACGTGGTGCTGGTCGGTGAGATGCGCGATTTCGAAACCATCGAGACGGCGCTCACCGCGGCCGAGACCGGCCACCTCGTCATGAGCACCCTGCACACCCTGGATGCTACCGAGACGATCAACCGCATCATCTCGGTGTTCCCGCCCTACCAGCAGAAGCAGGTCCGCCTGCAGCTGGCGACGATCCTCAAGGCGGTGATCTCCCAGCGACTGGTGCCCCGGGCCGACGGCAAGGGCCGCGTTCCCGCCCTCGAGGTGCTGGTCTCCACGGGCTTCGTGCGCGAGTGCATCGGAGACAAGGACCGTACCAAGGAGATTCCCGAGGTCATTTCCAAGGGCTACACGACCTACGGTATGCAGACCTTCGACCAGTCCCTGATGTCTCTGGTCAAGGACAATCTCGTCACCTACGAAGAGGCGCTCAAGCACGTTTCCAACCCGGACGACTTCGCCCTGCGCTTCCGCGGCATCGCCTCCACCTCGGACTCCCAGTGGAACGAGTTCGAGGGCGAGGAGGAGAAGGCCGAGAAAGACGAGATCGACAACGCCCTCGGCGATGAGGGCGACTTCAACATCGACCGATTCTGACCCCACCGCGACCAGCCCCCCGGCTCGGGCGCGACCGCCTCACGCCCTTCCGCCGCGGCAGCGAGGAGCCGGGTGTCGCCGTGCAGCTGCGGCTCGCAGGCGCTGCTTCGCCGAACTGCCCCATTTCGCTATAGTCCCGCCCCCCGGGCGCTTCGCGCCCGAAGCCCCAAACCAGCACCGGGAGGCCAGGGATGCCGCGAGCGGCAAAGGACATACGCGACGAATTCCTGCGCTTCTTCGAGGAACGCGGACACCGGGTCGTCGCCAGCGCTTCCCTGGTGCCCC
>JAFDEK010000094.1 GCA_019310385.1 Deltaproteobacteria bacterium | reverse complement strand
ACACGCGCTCGCAGGCTCCCTTGCAGCCCTGCAGGCAGGCCTCGTCCTGGGTGCGGCCGTCGCCGGGCGCGGTGTGCATCCAGCAGACGGGAATGAAGAGCTCGATCTTCTTGTCGGCCGGCTTCATGTTCAATTCCACCGGGCCCACGATGGGGCTCATGGGATTCATGTGCTCGAACATCCAGCGGCCGATGGGGCCGGCGAAGATCTTCTCGACGAAACGGCCCGCGCCGGACTTCTCCTTCTTCTCCCCGGCGGCCGCGGGGGAGGCGCCCGTGCGGGTCATCTTCTCCAGATTGGGGAGGAAGGCGCTCATGGCGCCGCGGATGTTGCGCGCCATGATGTCGACGACGAGCTCCTCGTACTCCTCCTTCGGGAAGTACTTGCGCAGCTCGCAGTAGACCCAGTCGAGCTCGCGAACGTAGGAGCCGTACATCTTGCGCCACTTGTCGCGGGGCGAATCGAAGAGACGAACTCGCTCCCGCAGGTCGACGACCCGAGCGTACTCGTCGTCGACCTTTCCCTTGTCTTCGGCGACGAGGCGCAGGATCGGGACGTAGGTCTTGGGGATCACGTCCCCGACCTTCGACATCATCATCTTGATTATGATGAAGTCGAACCAGGCTTGGAAGTTCCACTGCTGCCAGCCGCTTCCAAAGTCGTCCGTGTGCGTCGCCATGGGTCACTCACTCCCTTTCGAGGGTGATGCCTCGCCCCCGGAGTCTAGCTCTGCCGTGTCGGATTTGGCTGCCGATTCCTTCCTGGGGCATCGCTGCGAGCTGTCGAGCGTAGGAATCCACTCCGCGGAATATCGAATGAACACGAGGAGTTGCAGCCACACCGCGCGTGTCCCAGAATGCCACGGGAACAGAGCAGAGGAGAGCTGAGGTGCCCACACCGGAAGAGATTCGCAGCACGATTCAGTCCTACATCAAGTTCATGTGCGAGAGCGACGTCGACGGCATCCTCGATCTCTACAGCGAGGACGCGACCGCCGAGGACCCTGTCGGCGGAGCGGTCCAGCAGGGCGGCGACGCGCTTCGGGCCTTCTACGCCGGAACCGTCCCCAAGCTGCAGGTGGAGATCACGGGTCCCGTCCGGGTCGCCGGCCTCGAGTGCGCGGTTCCCCTGCGCGCCGAGCTCACCATGAACGACTCCAAGCTCTACGTCGACGTCATCGACGCCTTCGTGTTCGACGAAGCCGGGAAGATCACGAGCATGCGCGCCTTCTGGAGCCCTGCCGAGATGCGTCCCACCCGTTGAGCTGCTCCCGGCACCGGATGCCGTCCCAGAGCACGAGGAGCTCCGCAGCATGGTCAAGGTGATCGCGATGATGAAGCGGGCCCCGGGCATCCCCCCGGCCGGCTCGCTTTGTCGCTAGAATGGAGCCAGCCGATCGGGTCCGAGCCACGCAGTGACCCGGTGACGGGCGACGAGGAGGAGACCATGGGCGAAGTCGACTACGGACCGCTGGCCGGATTGATCGGAACCTGGCAGGGCGACAAGGGCATGGACGTCTCTCCCGAGCCGGACGGGACCGAGAAGAACCCCTACTACGAGACCATCGTATTCGGGGCGGCCGGGGACGTCACGAACGCCGGGTCCCAGACCCTCTCGATCGTGTCCTATCACCAGGTCGTGACGCGCAAGTCCGACGACGAAGTCTTCCACGACCAGGTCGGGTACTGGACCTGGGATCCCGCGAGCGGGACCCTCGCCCAGTCGGTCAACATCCCGAGGGCGGTCTGTATGTTGGCGGGCGGGGTCTTCAGCGGTGACCCGAAGGCGGGCGAGGTGGTGCTCGAGGTGCGGGCGAAGCGTGGTGATCCCGATTGGGGCGTCGTCCAATCGCCCTTCATGCGCGACAAGGCGAGCACCGAGGCCTTCGAGCACAAGATCACGATCCGGGGAGACCAGCTCAGCTACTTCGAGACCACCCATCTGCAGATCTACGGCAAGCGCTTCGAACACACGGACGAGAACGAGCTCCAGCGCAGCGCCCGCTAGCGATGATGGCAGACGAGCGTAAGCAGAAGAGCGAGACCGACTTCGTCGTCATCGGGTCCGGGTTCGCAGGGCTCTGCTGCGCGGCGCTGCTGGCGCGCTACGGCTACGGGGTCACGGTGTGCGAGAGCCACTATGCTCCGGGCGGTGCGGCCCACGCCTTCGAGAAAGAGGGCTTCCACTTCGAGTCCGGTCCCTCCTTCTTCACCGGCTTCTCCTCGGAGGATTCCTCCAATCCGCTGCGGCAGATCCTGCAGCTCCTCGGCGAGAAGATCGAGACGGTCCAGTACGACCGCTGGATGACCCACCTTCCCGAGGGCCCCTTCGTCTCTTCCTCGGATCGCAAGGTCCACTACGACCAGCTGCGCCGCTACAGCTCCGCCAAGGGCATCGAGGAGTGGCGCCACATGGAGGAGCGCCTCGCTCGCCTCGGTGAGGGCATCGGGGAGCTGCCCATGGCCGCCATGCGGGCCGATGCGGGCGCCCTGCTCACCATGGGTCGCTACGCGAAGGCGATGCTCCGCGGCCTCTCGGGGGCTCGCGATCTCCAGAAGTCCTTCGGCTGGCTCGCCGACCAGGAGCTCAGCGATCCCTTCCTGCGGCATCTCTGCGACTTCGAGGCCTTCTCGCTGAGCGGCATGGACGCGGCGGGCACCCCGCTGGCCGAGATGGTGTTCATGTTCCGGCAACGCTTCGATGCCTCGGTGGAGTACCCCTTGGGCGGGAGCGCGGCCATCGTGTCCGCCCTGGTGCGCGGCCTCGAGCGCCACGGCGGCAAGCTGATGCTCGGGGCCCACGTGAGTTCGGTGATCGTCGAGGGCGGGCGCGCTCGCGGCGTGAAGCTCAGGCGCGGGGGCGAGGTTCGGGCGCGCCGCGCCGTGGTCTCCAATGCGACCATCTGGGACACCCTTCGCCTGCTGCCCGATGGGGCCGTGCCCGAGGACTGGCGCAGGCAGGCGGCGGCCTCGCCCCAGACCGAGAGCATCGTCCATCTGCACCTGGGGATCGACGCCGCCGGGCTGCCCGATGACCTCGGAATCCACCACGTGGTGCTGAAGAGCTGGGACATCGCGGCGCCCCAGAACATGGTCAACATCTCCATCCCCACCACCCTGGATCCCTCGCTGGCGCCGGAGGGGCACCACGCGGTTCACGCCTACACGGCGGGCAACGAGCCCTACGAGGTCTGGGAGGGGCTGGATCTGCGCTCCGACGCGTACGCGGCCCTCAAGGAGGAACGCTCCCAGGTGCTCTGGCAGGCCATGGAGAAGATCATTCCCGACGTCCGCCAGCGCGCGCGGGTCGCCCTGGTGGGAACGCCGCTGACCCACGAGCGATACCTGCGGCGGCATCGGGGGACCTATGGCGCGGGCTTTCGGGCGGATCTGGGGCAGACCTTTCCCGGGCCGAAGACGCCCTTGCCCGACCTTCTCTGCTGTGGCGATTCGACTATGCCCGGGATCGGCGTGCCCGCCGTCGCGGTGAGCGGCATGATTGCCGCGAATACCCTGGTGCCGCTGCGCAAGCACTGGAAGCTGTTGAACGAGCTCGGGTAGAGTCACCGGGCGACTCGAGCGCAATCACCAACCTTCGACGCGCCGCGCGGGCAAGCGCAGTCGCGACCAGAGCCAAAGGAGCAACACGGAAGATGGGAATGGAAGATCTGTCTGGCAAGGTGGCCTTCATTACGGGGGGAGCGTCGGGTATCGGCCTCGCCATGGCCCGGAGCTTCGCGGCGGAGGGCGCCAAGGTGGTCCTGGCCGACATCGAGGTCGGCGCACTCGAGAAGGCCGAGGAAGAGCTGCGGGCTGCCGGTGCCGAGGTCTCCGGCGTGAAGTGCGACGTCTCCGACCCCGCCTCCATGGCGGCTGCCGCGGAGGCGGCCATCGAGGCCTTCGGCAAGGTCCACGTCCTGTGCAACAACGCCGGGGTCGCGCCTTCCGGGGCCATCGACGAGACGACGCCCGAAGACTGGCAGTGGTGCCTCGGGGTCAACCTCATGGGCGTCGTGCACGGAATCCAGGCCCTCGTGCCCAGGATCAAGGCCCAGGGCGAAGGCGGCCACGTCGTCAACACGGCTTCGGTCGCGGGACTGCTCGCGCTGCCGACCCTGGGCATCTACACCGCCACCAAGTACGCCGTCGTCGGTATTTCGGAGACCCTGCGCGCAGAGCTCGAGCCCGTCGGGATCGGCGTCTCGGTTCTGTGTCCCGCCTTCGTGAAGACGCGTCTGGCCGACAGCCATCGCAACCGCCCGGCGGCCCTGGGCCCCGGCCCGGACGAGCCGGATGCCTTCATGACCACGAGCCTCGCGACGGCCACGGAGCCGGAGGTGATCGGCGAGTGCGTCGTGCGCGGCGTGAAGCGCGGGGACCTCTACATCTTCCCGCACCCGGACTTCAAGATTGCCTTCCAGGGACGGGCCGACTCGATCCTGGAGGCCTTCGATAATCAGTGATCCGCTCCAGCCGGTGATCAGCCGCAGCGCCGGTGACGGGCTTGGCGCTCCGCCATCGGGAGCGATACCGCCAGGAGGGTGAACGAGAAGATGTCCGTGCAACGTCCCTTTCGCTTCGGAGTCCAGTCCTTCAGCGCGAGCTCCGCCAGGGAGTGGCGGGATCGGGCCAAGCGCGCCGAGGAGCTCGGCTATGCGGTGCTCAGCCTGGCCGATCACTTCATCGGCCCTGGCCCCGCCCAGGAGGCCACGGGCCATCCGCCCCAGGAGCTGGCCGCCGTGCCCGCCATCGCGGTGGCGGCCGAGGCCACCACGGAGCTTCGCGTGGGCTGCCGGGTCTTCTGTGTCGACTATCGCCATCCCGTGATGCTCGCCAAGGAGGCCGCAACCCTCGATCTGCTCTCCGAGGGTCGAGTCGAGATCGGGATGGGGGCGGGCTGGATCGCGGGCGAGTATGCCGCCGCCGACATCCCCTTCGAGGCCGCTGGCGTGCGCATCGCGAAGCTCGCCGAGGCGGTCACACTCATGAAGGCCCTGATGGCGGAAGGCCAGACGAGCTTCGCGGGGAAGTACTTCCGGGTGGAGGGCTTCGAGGGCAAGCCGAAGCCCGTGCAGCGCCCCCACCCGCCCATCATGATCGGCGGCGGCGGTGAGCGCGTGCTGGGACTGGCCGCGCGCGAAGCCGACATCGTGAGCTTCAACTTCAACAACCGCTCCGGGGTGCTCGGCGCCGACGGCGTGCAGAGCTCGACCGCGGAGCTCACGGCCCAGAAGGTCGAGTGGGTGAAGAAGGCCGCCGGCGAACGCTTCCCGGAGATCGAGCTCGAGATCGGGGCCTACTTCACCTTCGTCGGCGACCAGAGCGACGCCATGGCGGAGGGGATGGCGGGTGTCTTCGGTCTCTCGAAAGAGGCCATGCGCGAGCACCCCCACGCTCTCTTCGGCTCCGTGGACGCCATCTGCGACGAGCTCCAGCGCCGCCGTGAGCAGTACGGCATCAGCTACGTCACCGTGGGCGACGCCCAGATGGTCGACTTCGCCCCCGTGGTGGCCCGCCTGGCGGGTAGCTGAGGCGCGCGGGAAGCTCTTCAGTCAGTCAGTGCCGAAAGCACCAGGTCCGAAAGGCGCTGCATGCGCTCGAAGTTGCGAGAGTCCTCGAGCACGCCGCTGGTGAGGCACACGAAGGCCAGCTCGCGCTCGGGATCGACCCAGAACATGGTCGAGCCCGCGCCCAGCCCACCGTAGGTCCCGCTCGAGGCGGTCAGGCCGAAGGGCATGGCAAAGATCCCGTGGCCGCGCAGGAAGAAGCCCAGACCGAGGTAGGCGGGGAATTGCTCCCAGCCGCGCCGCTCGCACATGCCGTCGAAGATGTGGTTGGGCAGCTCCCCCGTGTGATTGCGCAGGGCGAATCGGAGCAGGGCCGGCGAGAGCAGGCGCACGCCGTCGAGCTCGCCGCCGCGTCGGAGCATCTCGCTCCAGCGGAAGAGGTCGTGGGCGGTCCCCAGCCCGCCGCCGCCGGGCATCTCGAAGGTGTCGGTTTGCATGACGTTGATGGCTTCGAGGGCCGCGGGCGGGATGATGCCCGGAGTGGGATCGCGCACGATCACCGGCACCCGGCGCGAAGCCAGGTCGGCGCGCAGGGCGAGGCTGGTGTTCTTCATGCCCAGCGGCAGGAAGAAGTCCTCGTCGAGGAGCTGGCGGAAGGGGCGCGTCCCGCCGTCGATGCGCCGGACGATCTCCGCCAGCACTGCGAAGGCGCCGATGGGGCTGTAGCTCACGATCTGGCCGGGCTTCGCATAGGGGGCCTGGTCGCTGACCGCGAGGGCGAGGGCCTCGGTGTTGCCGAGGACGTCGGGGGTGACGAAGGGCAGGTCCGTCTGGATGCCCGCCCTGTGGCAGAGGAGCTGTGCGACGGTGACGCGCTGCTTTCCCTTGACGCCGAACTCCGGAATGATGTCCGCGACGGGTGTCGTGAGGCGCAGGTCGCCCCGGTCGACACAGCGCAGCACCGCGGCGGTGGTGAAGGTCTTCGTCACGGAGAAGAGGTGGAAGACGTCGTCCGTCTTCGCCTCCCGTCCGCTGGCGCGCTCCGCAAAGCCCACGGCCTCGTGCAGCGCGACCTGGCCGCGGCGGGCCGCCAGCACCACGGCGCCGTCGTAGCGTTCCGCTTCGACGTCCGCTGCGATGGCCTCGGTGACGCGCTGCAGTCGGTCCGGGTCCATGCCGAGATCGGCAGCACTCATTTCGATTCACCTCCAGCTCTATCTCGCCACCAGCTGTGTCGATCTGCTCACGCCAGGGGCGGGCGGCTTCCTGCGACCCGGCGCCGGGCGCTCATGTTACCCTAGTGAGCGGCGCTGCGGCTCGTGCTTCGGGACGACGCGCCACCCTCCGTGGTCGACCACGGACTGCGGACGCGAGGTCGAATGACGAGCCCTGCAGTGGGACCGGTGGAGAGAGGCAGCGCGGGGCCCGCCGCCGAGTACGACGTCATCGTCGTCGGCGGCGGCATCAACGGCCTCACGGCGGCCGTCTACCTGCAGAAGTCGGGCCTGCGGGTAGCCTGCTTCGAGCGCAAGCTCGAGGCGGGCTCGGGTTGCTGCACCGAGGAGGTGCTCCACCCGGGCGTCAAGGTGAACCTCTGCGCGTGCAACCTCGTCACCCTGTGGTCGCCCGTGTACGGCGACCTCGAGCTCGAGAAGTTCGGCCTCGAGATGCTGACCTCCAGCGAATGGGGGATGTTCCATCCCTTCAAGGACCGCAGCGCGGTCCTCTTCAACTCGTGGAACCCTCGCAAGCAGTACGAGCACTGGAAGAGCATCAACGCCCACGATGCCGAGGTCTTCAGGACCCTCTACAACACGCTGGCGCCCGGTATGTCCGAGGCGCTACAGCTCATGCTCTACAGCCAGGCGACCGGGGGCCCGGACGAAGCCGAGTCCGTAGCAGGAACGGTGGGGCTGCTGCGGCACATCATCCCCGGCATGCCCGAGAACGCCCACGAGCTCACCGGCATCGAGCTGGTCGAGGCCGTCTACCAGGACGAGAAGATCCGCACGGCCCTGCTCACCAACGGTGTCATGATGGGGGCGCTGCCCTGGAACCGGGGCGAGGACGCGATCATGTCCGTCCTCTTTCCCGTCATCCAGGTCATCAACAGCTCCACCTGGACCGCGCGGGGTGGCAGCCACGCCGTCACCCACGCCCTCTGTTCCTGCTTCGCCGCCCACGGCGGGCGGCTCTTCACCGGCTGCCCGGTCGAGCAGTTCATCATGCAGGGGGACGAGGTGCAGGGCGTCGTGCTCTCGAAGCACGCCGTCTACCCCGAGGCGGAGGTGCGCGCGACCCGTGCGGTGGTGAGCAACCTCTCCTGCCACCCGACCTTCCTGGGGCTGGTCGGCGAGGAGAAGCTGCCCGATTGGATCAAGCAGGGGGTGGACGAGTACAAGTACGATGAAGGGATGATGTTCACCAACTACTGGGTGCTCGATCGCCCGCCTCGTTGGGAAGGCTATCCCGAGGAGGTCGACGAGGCCTACGGCTTCAACTTCGGGCTGGAGAGCGTCGAGGACATCCGCCGCCTCGAGCGCAACCTGGCGGTGGACGAGCTCCCGGACCCGCCCATCGTCGCCGGGCTCTCGGTGCAGGGCTTCTCCCTCGCGGATCCCACCCAGTCGCCAGAAGGTCAATACACCGCCATGGCGTGGTCCTGTGTCCCCTACGAGCTGCCCGCTCACGGCGGACCCGGGCAGTGGGACCGCATCCGCGAAGAGTACGGCGACAAGGTCGACGACCTGTTGCGGGAGTACAATCCGGCCATGATGGACTCGGTGGTGGCCCGCTACTGCAACTCGCCCCTCGACTACTACCGCAAGAACCCGAGCCAGATGTTGGGGGCCACCCGCAGCGGCAGCGCCGGGGGGAGGTGGTACGGAACCGCTCGGCCCTTCCCGGGCTGCGGCGCGCCGCGCACGCCTTTCGGCAAGCTCTATCTCAGCAACTCCATCTGGCCCGTGGGCACCTCGACCCTGGGTGCCGGCTACGTCGCGGCGACCGAGGTCGCCAGGGACCTCGGCGTGCTCGAAGGGCAGGACTGGTGGCGGCACAGGGCGCTGGAGGCGGGGGTCGAGGTGCTGAGGCGCCGGGGCATCGAAATCGCGCCGAACATCCCCTGAACTCGGTCCGGAACGAGGCAGAGCGAGAAGCGCAGCGAGAAAAGACTCTAGAAATGGGCCGGAAGTCTCAGATATTGAAGGAGATTCGCGTTGGGTGACCAAGAGGGCAGGGTGGCGATCGTGACGGGAGCGGCCAGCGGAATCGGCCGCGCGACCAGCGAGATCCTCACGCAGCGGGGCGCCTCGGTGCTGGCCGTGGACGCCAACGCCGAGGCCCTCGGCTGGACCGATGGCGCCGCGGCGGTGATCTCGAAGGTGGGCGACGTGACCTCCGAGGCGGACAACGCCGCCATGGTCGAAGCGGCGCTCGAGCACTTCGGCCGCCTCGACGTGCTCGTCCTCAACGCCGGCGTCGCCAGCGTGGGCACCATCGAGGGGCAGACCCTGGAGAGCTTCGACCAGGTGGTCGAGGTGAACCTGCGCGGCAGTGTGCTCGGGCTGCGGGCCGCGATCCCGGCCCTGGCCGAGAGCGGCGACGCCGCAGTGGTGATGACGGCGTCGGTCTCGGGCCTGGGCGGCGATCCCGGCATGTGGGCCTACAACGCGGCGAAGGGCGGGGTGGTGAACCTGGTGCGCGCAGCGGCGGTCGACCTCGGCCATCGGGACATCCGGGTCAATGGCGTGTGCCCCGGCCCGACCCGCACGGCGATGACCGCAATCATCGAGAACGCCGCTCCCGAGATGTTCGAAGCCATGCGCCGCCGGCTTCCATTGCAGCGATGGGGAGAGGCGAGCGAGGTCGCCGAGGTGATCGCCTTCCTGGCTTCGCCGGCGGCCTCCTTCGTGACGGGTGTGCTGGTTCCCGTCGACGGCGGCGTCAGCGCGAGCACCGGGCAGTTCCTGCCGCCGGAGCGGGTCGCGTAGGCCGAGCGGATGGAAGCGTCGGCCCGGCTGCAGGGACGCTCGGGCTCTCAGCCGCTAACCCGGGTTGAGCGAAAGGCCCAACACCGCCTCGAGCTCGACCAGGGCCGCCTCGGGCTCGACCACCTTGATGGTCGTCATGCCGAGCTTGCGTGCGCTCTTGAGGTTGCTCCCGATGTCGTCGAGGAAGACCGCTTCGGTGGGCTCGACTTCGAGGCGCGCGCAGGCGAGCCGGTAGATGCGCGGATCCGGCTTTCGCAGCCCCTCCACGCTCGATTCGACGAAGACGTCGAAGTGCTTGCGCAGAGCGTGCGTGCCGTCGCTCGGGCTCTCGTGCTCGGCCGCGGTCGACCAGTTGTTCGTCAACGCGCCCACCCGCAGACCCGCGCCACGGATGGCCGCGATGGCGCAGAGCATCGCCGGGCGCGGGAGCAAGGCCTCGCTCATGCGCTCCATCATCGTGGAGGCCGAGATCTCGTGTCCCGCCGCTCGGCAGTCCGCCTCGAAGGCCGGGTAGAAGGCCTCCATGGCGAGCTCGCCGCGCTCGAGGCGGCTCCACGCGCCGGTCGGCGCGGTCTCGGCGACGACCCGGTTGACGAAGTTCGCGGGGATGCCCAGCTCGCGCTCGTAGGCCGCGATGGCGTGCAAGGGCGAGCCCAGGACGACGCCGCCGAGGTCGAAGATGACTGCTTTGGGGTTCATGACTGCTCTTCTGGGGAGTTCATGACTGCCCTGGGCTCCATGACGGGAAGGCTAGCAGGATGGAGTCATTGCCAAGCTCGCGCGCTCAGGGCCTATCTCGAGTCGCTCAATCGACACGCGTACGCTCGGATTCTGCATCATTCGCGTATGTCGGGCTGATATACTCTCGCGCGGGCACAGCGGCGAGCAATGCCCGATCAGAATCTCCAATGCGAGGCACCCGAGACACATGAATTTCGGCTTTACCGAGGAGCAGGCGATCTTCCGCTCCGAGGTACGCAAGTTTCTCGACGACAAGGCGCCCATGGACGAGGTGCGCCGGATCATGGAGAGCCCGGAGGGCTACTCGCCCAAGCTCTGGGAGGAGATGGCCGCCATGGGCTGGCTGGGGCTCCTCGTCCCGGAAGACCAGGGTGGCGTCGGGCTCGGCTGGATCGATCTGACCGTTCTCCTCGAGGAGTGCGGGCGCAGCCTGTATCCCTCACCGCTTCTCGCTTCGACCCTGGCCGCGCTGGCGCTGCGCGAGAACGGGAGCGCCGAGCAGCAGGAGCGCTGGCTGCCGGGCATCGCGGACGGGAGCCGGATCTTGTCGGTGGCGCTGGTCGAGGCCAACGACCTGCTGGGACCCGAAGGCGTGGAGCTGCGCGGCGAGCCGGACGGCGCTGAGATCGTCCTGCGCGGCGAGAAGCTCTTCGTTCCCGACGCGGGCATCGCGACGAGCTTCGTCGTCTCCTTCAGGAGCGGAGACGGTCCGCAGGATGTCTCCCTGGCGGTCGTGGACCGGGCGGACGAGAAGGTCGAGGTGGAGAACATGCCCTCCGTCGACGCCACCAAGCGCATGGGCCGGCTCCATCTCGACGGCGTTCGCGTCGCCAAAGATTGCATCCTCGCCAGCGGCTCCCGGCCGGGCTGGCCGGCCGCCGCGCGCCTCCTCGACCACGCCGCCGCCGCGGTGACCGCGGAGGCCATCGGAGCGGCCGAGGGGATCCACGCCCTCGTGATCGACTACGCGATGCAGCGAGTCCAGTTCGGCTCCCTCATCGGGCGCTTCCAGGGCGTCAAACACCCGCTGGCCGACATGTACGTCGACATCGAGTCCTTCAAGTCGCTGCTCTACTACGCGGCGTGGTGTCTCGACCAGAGCCCCGAAGAGGCGCCGCTCTACGTCTCCATGGCCAAGGCCTACGCGAGCGATGCCTTCACCCGCATTGGCATCGAGAGCATCGAGCTCCACGGGGCCCTGGGAACCACCTGGGAGTACGATGCTCAGCTCTACCTCAGGCGTTCCAAGTGGGCCAAGTCCGTGTTCGGCGGCTCCGATCACCATTACGACCGCGTCGCCGACCTCGGAGGCCTCTGATGGACTTCAATCTCACGCCGGAGCAGGAGGCCTTTCGCGACGAGGTGCGCGGCTTCCTCGACGAGAACCTGCCGCCGGAGGACGAGCGCGACGCCATGTTCCCCCTGCGCTGGAGCAAGCTCGTTCGGGAGAAGCGCTGGGTGGGCTTCAGCTGGCCCGAGGAGGTCGGTGGCGGCGGTGGCAACATCATGGAGCAGGCCATCCTCAAAGAGGAGCTGGCGAGCCGCAGGGCGCCGCCCCTCGGTAGCTGCATCATGGGTCTCGCCTGGGTGGGACCGGCGCTCATCCAGTACGGCACCGAGGAGCAGAAGCAGCGCTTCATCCCCGACATCCTCGACAGCAAGTACCAGTGGTGCACGGGCTACTCCGAGCCGGACATTGGCAGCGACCTCGCCGCGCTCCAGTGCCGCGGAGAGCGCCGGGGCGACAAGTACATCGTCAAGGGACAGAAGATCTGGACCTCCCTGGCCCAGTGGGCAAAGTGGATGATCCTGCTCGTGCGCACCGACAACGACGGGCGGACCAAGCACGAGGGCATCACCTGTCTGCTGGTCGAAATGGATTCGCCCGGTGTCACCGTTGCGCCCATCGCCAACATGGCGCGGCAGCCCTTCTATGCCGAGGTCTTCTTCGACGAGGTCGAGGTTCCGGTCGAGAACCTCCTGGGCGAGGAAGGCCAGGGCTGGCAGATCACCATCGGCGCCCTGGCGAACGAGCGCTCGGGCATCTCGGAGGTCTCGGGCCTGCTGTGGGAGCTCGACCGGCTCAAGGAGCTCGCCCGCGCCTCCACCCGCGACGGCAAGCCCGCCCTCGAAGACGCCCGGGTGCGTCGGCGCATCGCCGAGTACGAGACGCGGATCGCCGCCATGCGCTTCAACGGCCTGCGCTATCTCACCAAGCAGATCAAGGGCGAGCGTGTGGGCAGCGAGACCTCGGTGAACAAGCTCCACACCGCCTACATGGAGAAGTACATGGCGGAGCTCGCCATCGAGCTGCAGGGCAGCTACGGCTGCCTCGCGCCGGGCACGAGCCACGCTGTTCAGGGCGGCCGCTGGCAGAAGGAGGCCTTCACCTGGGCCACTGCGGTGATCGGCGGCGGCACGCCGAACATCCAGCGGAACATCATCGCCGAGCGCATCCTGGGACTGCCCCGCGATTAGGAGCCTGCGCCAGGACTCGCCGTGACGGAGGGCCCCGCACATGATTGAAACCCACAAGACCTTCTGTCGCTTCTGCCACGTCTTTTGCGGCCTCGAGGTGGACGTGGAGGACGATCGGGTGCTGGCGGTGCGCGGCGATCGGGACAACGCCGTCTCCCAGGGCTACAGCTGCCAGAAGGGCCGGGCGGAGGTCGAGCGCATCTACCACCCCGACCGCATCCTGATGCCCCAGAAGCGGGTCGATGGCGGCACGGTGGATCTCGCGCCCGAGCAGGCCCTCGACGAGATCGCGGCGAAGCTGCGTGAGATCGTTGCCGAGCACGGCCCGGGCGCCGTGGCGGCCTACGCGGGCTGCGGCGGTCACCGCACCTCGACGGGCGGCCCCTGGTTCCTGCGCAAGTGGCTGGACGCTCTCGGCTCCCCTGGCCTCTACACCTCCATGACCATCGATTCACCGAGCCTCTTCCTGGCCATGCATCGCCTCTTCGGCTCTCCGGTTGCCGTCAACCTCTTCGATATCGACAATGCCGACGTGGCCATGTTCGTCGGCACCAATCCCACGGCGTCCCACATGCTGGTGATGCCCCAGTCGAACCCCACCCGGCGCCTGGCCGACGCCCAGAAGCGGGGCATGCAGCTCATCGTCGTCGACCCGCGCCGCTCCGACGTGGCGCGTCGCGCGGATCTGCACCTTCAGCTCAAGCCGGGAGAGGACGCGACGCTGCTGGCGGGCATCATCAAGGTCATCCTCGACCGCAAGCTCTACGACGCGGAGTACGTCGGAGAATGCGTCAGCGGAATCGAGGAGCTGCAGGCGGCGGTGAAGGACTTCGACCTCGCCTACGTGGCCCGCCGCACCCAGGTGCCCGGCGAGCTGGTGGAGCGGGCGGCCGAGATCTTCGCGGACGCAGAGACCGGCGGGGCCCAGAGCGGCACCGGGCTCCACATGGCGCGCCACCAGAACCTCACGACCCAGCTCGTCATGACCCTCAACGCCCTGTGCGGCCGCTACGACCGGCGCGGCGGAATCTGCCGCAACAAGGGCGTGCTCGGCTTCGAGCTGCCCGACAACATGGGGCCCGCCCCGATCCCCCACTTCTCCGGCCCCCAGTCCCGGATCCGCGGTATCCGGGGCACCTTCAGTCTGCTGGGCATGTACAACGAGATGCCCACCAACACGCTTACCGACGAGATCCTGACGCCGGGTGAAGGGAAGATCCGGGCCCTCTTCGTGAACGGCGGCAACCCGGCTCTCGTGTTCGCCGACGAGGCTTCTACGCTTCGCGCTCTGCAGGATCTCGATCTTCTGGTCGTCAACGACCTCTTCATGTCGGCGACGGCGAAGTTTGCCGACTATGTCCTGCCCGTGAAGCACCCCTTCGAACGCACGGACGTTCCGCGTCTGATGGACGGCACCTACCCCTTTCCCTTCAGTCAGCACACTCCGCCCCTGGTGTCGGCGCCCGAGGGCACCATGGAGGAGTGGGAGATCTTCTGGGAGCTGGCAACGCGCCTCGGGATCGACCTGCAGCTCCAGGGTATTTCCATGGATCGCAAGCCCAGCGCCGACGAGCTGCTGGACTCGCTGCATTCGAATTCCCGGATTCCCCTCGACGAAGTCCGCAAGTATCCGGGCGGCCACGTCTGGGGCGAGCAGGAGCTCAGCGCGGGAGGCATGATCCCCAACGCTCTGGGCCACGAAGACGGCAAGATGGCCGCGGGCCATCCCGAGGTCATCGCCGAGCTGCGCGAGGTGCGGGCCGAGCCCCTGGTCGAGGGCGGGGGTTACCAGACCGGCGATGAATTCGGCTTCCGCATGATCACCTATCGCATGAAGGAGGCCTACTGCACCACGGGTCAGAACCTCCCTTCTCTGCGGGCGAAGCGCTCCTACAACCCGGTGCTGATGAATCCGGCCGAGATGGCCTCGATCGGCGTCGCCGACGGCGACGTCGTGGTGGTGGACAGCGGCTACGGTCGCGTCGAGGGCATCGTCGAAGGGACGGAGGACCTTGCACCGGGCGTGATCGCCCTGGCCCACGGCTGGGGCGACCCCTCGGACGAGCGCGGCGTGCGCGAGAAGGGCTGCAATGTCCAGCGCCTGATTCCCGACGACCAGCGCTACGACCCCATCACCGGCCTCGCCCAGCAGAGCGCCGTGGCGGTCAACGTCCGGGCTGGCGCGGACTGACGACCCCGACGACCCCGGGGCTCACGGAGCACGGGCCGGCCTGCGACGGGGGCGAGCGCGCGGCGAGCCCAGGTGCGCCCCAGGGGGAGGGCGGATGGTCTTCAAGCGGAAGCGGGCGTCGGCCGATGCGTACGCGTGAAGGCGCAGCTCTGTATCCAGAGTTGCCGTCGCCTGGAGGAATACTCCCATGGAGCCCAGCACCAAGCCGGCCTGGACGCGCCGGCTGCTACGCACGCCCGACGCCGGATCCGAGATCCCGGAGCTCGTCAGCGAGCAGGTCGCGATCGAGCCGGCAGCCGTCGTCGTGGAGCCGGGCTGCGCCCTCGACGGTCGCCTCGTGACCGAGCGGCTGGTGCGGATCGAGGGTGATTTTCGCGGCTCCATCGAAACCTCCGCCGGCGTGGTGATCGAGGAGAGCGGCAGCGTCGTGGGAGACATCCAGGCACGCAGCGTGACCATCCGCGGCGCGGTGGTGGGCGATGTGGCGGCGAGCCGCGAGGTGTTGCTGAAAGCGAGTGGCCGGCTGCAGGGGGACGTGGTCACCTCCAGCTTCGAGCTCGTACGGGGCGGCTACTTCAACGGCCGAACCCAGATGCTGCGTCCCCAGGACTGGAGTCGACGCATGGTAGACTCGCCGGCGCCCGGCGCGCAGGTTTAGCTCGAGACTCCGGACGCGAGGGGTCACGGGGCCGAGCCGGCCTCGAGCGATCCGAGGAGCGGCTGATGGTGGCGGGGGTCGACGGGGAGCGCGGGCGGCCGGATCACGCTCTCGCGCTCGCGCGGGTCTCGGAGCGCCATCTCGCTGAGCTCGAAGAGCGCTGCCGTGCGGCGGTCGCGCCGAGCATGCTGGGCCGTCGGCGGCGCAACATCGAGCGAGCCGGCCAATGGATCGTCCGCAAGGGCAAGGAGGGGGTCCAGGACCACTGGGACGTTGCGGCCTTCGACGTCGGCTTCGGATCCGTGAAGGCCTTCGGCGTCTATCCGGCCCTCTATTTCGCCGGCCTCACCTGGACCATCCCCTTCATGGAGTTCGCTCTCCTCAACACCCAGGTCTGGACCGCGGGCTATCTCGCCCTGCGTCGGCGGCTGCTCAGCCGGCTGGGGAAGCGCCGCTACGGGCACGGCCTGATCGAGATGGATGCCCACCGCGACACGGTCTTGCGCATCGACCCCGCGGACGCTCGCAGCATTCACCGCTTCGATTGGGAGGGTGAGACCTTTACCGTGCGCATCCGTCGCAGCTGGCTCAGGGGCTGGCTGGATCGCCGGCGGGGGCTCCCGCCCGAGCCCAACGTGCTGATGCAGGCGGAGCTGCGCCAGATGATCTCGGATCCCGAGTTCGTCTGGCTGGCGAATCCGCTGCGGAGCAACGCGCATCTCTACGAGGCCATCGCGCTGCGCAGGATCCTCGCCTCATCCGAGGACCGTCCGAAGCTGCTCCAGCGCCTCTCTCCCGAGGCGGCCCTGGACCCTCCGGCTGCCGCCCTCGCCCGCGTGATCGACGAGACTCCCCTGCCGGGCTACGCGCGGGTGATCGAGCAGGGCGATTCCCTTACAGCCTCCCTGCGAGAGCAGCTCGGCTCCGGCTTCTCGGCCACCAGCCTGTCCCTTCGCTGGATCAACTGGTCTCACCAGCGGCGCATCTACGGCTTGATGCGGGAGCTGGAGCGGCTGGAGTATCGGCTGCTGGCCGAGCTCCTGGACGGTTGCCCTGTCGCGGAGTCGATCTGGCAGCTGCGTATCGTGGAGACCCGGGAAGAGATCGAAGAGTGGATCGCGCGGGCCGAGCGCTTCGGCGCGCTCACCAGGCGGCTTGGCTCGAAGGCGGAGGCGCACGAACTCATTCCCGCGGCCATCGCCCGGGCGCGTGAGGTCGGACTCACGCTGCGCCTTGCCCGCGCGGCACGCTGGCTCTCGTGAGCTCAGCG
>JAFDEK010000093.1 GCA_019310385.1 Deltaproteobacteria bacterium | reverse complement strand
CATCCTAGCCGAGGCAAAACGCCTCGCTGCCGACATGATCGTCATGGGCAGCCACGGCCATGGCGCCCTGTACCGGGCGCTGCTCGGGAGCGTCAGCGAGGGGGTGCTCCACAAAGCGACCTGTCCGCTCACCATCGTCCCGGGCCGTGCCACTGCGGACTAGCATTTCCGCGTGACGACCGCTCCTCTGGTACATTTCCTGTCGTAGTCTTCCGGTTGATCGTGGTCCTTCAGTCGACTGTCGTCGCCCGGTTGAAAGTAGGTCGCTTCGCAGACAACCGCGTCGCGGAACGCTGACCGGCCGCGGCGCGCCAGGCGCCCCGGCCCATGTCCACCGGCCCAGGATCCGCCCAGGGAGAACCGAGATGGCCCGTCACCAGGAAATCCGAGACGAACTCATGGCAAAGGCCGCGCAGCTGCGCGAACGCGTCAGCAAGGTGCAGAGCCACCTGCGCGAGCCGGGGAATCCCGACTGGCAGGAGCGCGCAACGGAGCTCGAGAACGACGAGGTGCTCGAGTCCCTCGACACCCAGGGCCGCAACGAGCTCGACCACATCGAGCGCGCCCTACGACGCATGGAGAGCGGCGTCTACGGCGTGTGCGAGCAGTGCGAGGAGGAGATCCCCGTCGGACGCCTGCGCGCCCTGCCCTTCACCACCACCTGCGTGGACTGCGCCGACTGATCCGGCTCGGGGTCAGCCGGCCCCCAACGCGAGACCCAGCATCGGCACCGCCACCGCGTAGGTGAGCAGGGTGACGAGCACGATTCCCAGCAGATTCAGCCACAGCCCGGCGCGGCTCATCTGGGGAATCGTCACGTGGCCCGAGCCGAAGACGATGGCGTTGGGAGGCGTCGCCACCGGCAGCATGAAGGCGCAGCTCGCACCGATGGCGGCCGGCACCACCAGCAGCAGCGGCGCCACTCCCAGCCCGGGAGCCAGCTCCGCGAAGATCGGAATCAGGGTCGCAGCCGTGGCCGTGTTGCTGGTGAGCTCGGTCAGGAAGATCATCAAGGTCACGACCCCGACGACCAGCAACACCGAGGGCACCCCCTCGAGAGCGGAGACCTGGCTTCCCAGGAGCTCCCCCACGCCGTTGCGACGAATGGCCGCCGCCAGGCTCAGACCCCCGCCGAAGAGCACCAGCAGGCCCCAGGGCAGCTTCACCGCGGTCTCCCAGCTCATCACGAAGCTGCGCTTCGCGCGGTCCACCGGAATCACGAAGAGGGTGATGGCGGCAAGGATCGCCACCGCGGAGTCGCTGAGGCCCGCGAAGGGCCTCGCGCCGCCAAGCTCGATGGCGCCGAGAATGGGGCGGGTGATCCACAGCCCGGCGGTCACGACGAAGACGGCCAGGGTCCAGCGCTCTCCGGCGTTCATGGGGCCAAAGGCCGCGTAGGCCTCGCGCGTGAGCGCCCCGCCTCCTTCGATGGAGCCCAGTCCGATCGGATAGAGCAGCCGTGTCAGCAGCAGCCAGGCCAGGGGCAGGAAGCAGGCCACCAGGGGCAGGCCGATCCCCATCCAGAGCGCGAAGCTGATCTCGCGGCCCAGCTGGCTCTCGACATAGGAGGCCATGAAGAGGTTGGGCGGCGTGCCGATCAGGGTCCCGATACCGCCGATGGAGCAGCCGTAAGCGACCCCCAGGAGCAGGCAGAGCGCGAAGTTGCCCGACGCCGGAGTGCCCTCCTCCGGGTCTGCGTTCGGTACGGCCCCGTCATCGCCCGGACCCGCCAGACGGATCACGCTGAGCGCCACCGGGAGCATCATGATCGCCGTGGCGGTATTCGAGACCCACATGCTGAGACCCGCGCTCACCAACATGAAGGCGCCGACGATGTGGCTCGGACGGGTGCCGACGAAGCGCAGCGCGAAGAAGGCGATCCTGCGGTGCAGCCCCCAGCGCTCCATGGAGAGCGCGAGGATGAAGCCGCCCATGAAGAGGAAGATCAGCTCGTGACCGTAGGGCGCCGCGGCGGCCTTGCTCGACCCCGCGCCGAAGAGCGGAAGAAACGCCAGGGGAATCAGCGCCGTGGCATAGATCGGGATCGCCTCGGTCATCCACCACACCGCCATCCAGACCCCGATGCCCACGGTGACCCGACCGGCATGGCTGAAGGCAACCGTCTCGCCCGCGGCGTTCTCGTAGGACCCGGGCAGCACGAGGTAGGCGAGCGCCGCGAGAGCGGGAGCGAGAAGCAGTCCCGCCCACTGCACCGAGCTGCGCGTCATCCCCTACTCACCGCCGAAGCCCGGGTCGCCGCCGACGGTCAGCGCGGCGAGGAAGTCGATGTGAGCCGCGACGGCCTCCTTCTCCAGGGGATCGAAGCCGAAGAGCCTCGCGTGGAGCGGGGCGAGGGTCACGTGGCCGAGAATCATGTCGTTGAAGCCCATGATCATGGCCGTGATCCTCTTCGACTCGGGCGAATCGCTCGAGCCGCCGCCCGGGATGATGGCGGGAAGACTCTGGAAGAAGGGGCGGTACCAGCGCTCGACCAGCAGGTCGAGCTGCGGACCCCCCGCCAGCGCGGCCTGCTGCACCAGCCGGGCAAGATTCGGGTGCGCGACGTGGTGGGCCACCATCCGTTCGAGGGAGGCCCGGGAGCGCTCCGGCGAGGGCGGCATGGCGGCCAGCTCGTCGAGCATGGCGAAGAAGGGGTCGAGCAGGCGTTCGAGCACCGCCTCGTAGAGCCGCCACTTGCTCTCGAAGTGACTGTAGAGGCTCGGACCCCGGATCCCGACCCGATTGGCGACCTCCCCAAGGGATGCCCCCTCGAAGCCTCGCTCCGCGAAGAGCTGCTCGGCGGTGTCGAGGATCCGCTCGGCAGTGGACTTGCTCATCTCCGCTCCTCTCGTCCGCGTGCGTCGTCCGCGTGCTTGACCCGCGATTCTAGCATCGCATACTATTGCCTACTAGCTAGTAGTCCGTAGCACCAATGGTGCATAGCCCAAGAAGCGAAGCGAGGAGCCACCATGTCCCAGGACCGCATCGTCTCTCCCGACCCTCGCGCCCTCGAGCGCGCCCGGGGCATTGCGTCCATCGTCGAGGCCGGCGCCCAGCAGGCTCAGGACGAGCGGACCCTGCCGGAGAAGACCGTCAAGGCCATGAAGGAGGCGCGAGTCTTCCGGCTCTTCCAGCCCAAGGTGGTCGGCGGCGACGAGGCCGACTTCGCGACCCAGGTTGCGGTGGTCGAGGAGCTCTCCCGGGCCGACGGCTCTGCAGGCTGGAACAGCATCGCGAACGGTCCTTCGAGCGGCTTCGCGGCGGCGTATCTCAGCGACGAGGCCGCGGACACGCTCTTTGGGGGAGAGCACGAGAACTGCTTCGGCGGCCAGTTCGCGCCCAACGGTCAGGGTGTTGCCGAAGACGGCGGCTTCCGGGTGACGGGCAGCTGGAACTTCGGCAGCGGAACGGGCCACGCCGAGTACGTGATGGGCGGCTTCATCCCCCTCTACGACGGGCAGCCGAAGATGCTCGAGAACGGCCTTCCCGAGATGCGCGTCGCGTGCATTCCCCGGGAGCAGATCACCTTCACCGACGGCTGGTTCGTCATGGGGCTCCAGGGAACCGGCAGCTACGACTACCAGTGCGCAGACGTCTTCGTGCCCGAGGGCTGGACCTATCCGCTCTTCACCAAGGAGCCCAAGCGAGGCGGCGCCCTCTACAGCATGGGGATCTACCCCGTCACGGCTGCGGGCCACGCCGCCTGGGCCCTAGGCGTCGCCCGGCGCGCCCTCGACGAGATCAACGCGCTGTCCCGGGAGATCACCCGCATGGGGATGAGCAGCACCGTCGCCGAGCGGCCCACCTTCCAGAAGGACTACATCCGGGCCGAGTGCCGCCTGCGCGCGGCGCGCCTGCTCATCGTCGACGTCTACTCGGAAGTCCTCGCCAAGGCGGAAGCCGGCGGCGAGATCGGCATACGCGAGCGCGCCGACATGCGCAGCGCCGCCACCTACGCGACCGAGGCCGCCACGGACGCCGTGGACTTTGCCCACCTGGCGGCGGGTACCCGGTCGATCCGGGCCGGTAGCGTGCTGCAGCGCTGCTTCCGGGACATGCACACCGGGACCCAGCACGCCTTCATCGGCGAGGACACCTACCTGCAGTCCTCGGAGGTCTTCCTCGGGCTGCGCACGGATGCGACCCTGATCTGAGGCGCGGCGGTCAGCCGAAGACCGCCTCGAGCTCGTCGAGCACGGCCTGCTCCTCGTCGGAGATTCGCCGTCCCAGTCCCAGGAGTCCACCCGTGGCGCGAGCCACCTCCCGCGCACGCTCGAGCATGTCGCGGCCCAGGGCCTCGCGCGCCTCGTCGCCGAGGAAGCCGAGCAGCGCGACCGTATAGTCCTTCCAGGCCTGGAGGAGCGGCCCGCCGGCCACCCCCGGAGGCCTCGCGAGCCACGCCTCGAAGAGCTGGTAGCTGCCCGAATCGCGGCATACCCCCTCGGCCTCGGCGGCCTCGAGTGCGGCCGCGCGCTCCTTGTCGTCGAGCTCGCCGTCAGCCCAGGCTACGCACACCAGGGGAACCAGGCTCAGGGCCTTGAGGGTCTGCGGATCGACTCCCAGGTCCAGAATCTCGTCGAGAACCTGGGTCTCGGAGATCCCCGTGGCCCTCGCCAGCGCCTGCCTTGCCTCCTTGCGCTCGCGCGCCTGGTGGAGCTTCTCGATGCGCTCTGCATTCAAACGCGAAAAAAAGACCGACTCGAATGCCTGCTCTCGTTGCTTGAGCTTGCCTTCCAGCGTCATACTCGAACCCCCTCTATCGCGGCTTCTGCGTCAGCCGTTTCTACGCAAAACAAGGGTAAGCGCAACGCGCCAATCGGCAAGGACGGCAGCAAGACCGGAAGAGGGTCGGGAGCAGGACATCCCACCGCCCTGGGGACCTCCGCGGCGCTGCAGTGTTATGCTCTGCATCCCATGAGCGTGAAACGAATCGACGCGCTTCCCGAGGACATGGTCGATCGCTTCATCCCGCCGGACACCGAACCGGGTGCATGCGAGCACATCCAGACCCACATCTCCCATCTCTTTCTCACCCGGAGCCGGGTCTACAAGATCCGCAAGGCCGTCGCCTTTCCCTTCCTGAGCTTCGCCACCCTCGCCGAGAGAAACGCGGACTGCGTGCGCGAGCTCGAGCTCAACCGGCGCCTGTCGCCCGACGTCTACCTGGGCATCGCACCCGTGGTGAGGTGCGCGAAGAGCGGGAGCTGGACCGCCGGGCCCCTGGGCGAAGGGCTGGCGCCGCCGGAGAGGAAGGGCGAAGCGACGTCGGAGCACTGCGTCGTCATGCGCCGACTCCCCGATGCGGGCGACGCCCTCAGCCTGCTCGAACGGGGCGTGCTCGAGGCGCGACACGTGGATGCCGTCGCGCGCCGGATCGCCGGCTTCCACCGTGCCCACCGCCTGGGCCAGCCCGCCCCCTTCAGCCCCGAGCAGTGGATCGAACGAACCCAGGCTCCGGTCATGGAGAACCTCGCGCTCATTCGCAAGGGAAGCGAGAGCGCCGCGACCCTCGAGCTCGTGGCCAGCATCGAGGCCGCTTGCCGCTCCCTTCTCGCGGAGCGAAGCGACGACTTCGAGCGGCGCCGGCGCATGGGCCTGGCCGTGGACGGCCACGGAGACCTGCAGCTCTCCCACGTCTGGTTCGAGGGGGATCACGACGAGCCCCTCATCATCGACTGCACCGAGTTCAACGAGGACTTCCGGCGCATCGATGGGGCCAGCGAGGTCGCCTTCTTCGCCATGGACCTGCGCTATCGGGGCCGGCAGGATCTCGCGGAGCACTTCGTCGCGCGCTACGCCCGCGACACGGACGACTTCGACCTGTATCGCGTACTGGACTACTACCTGAGCTATCGGGCGGCGGTGCGCGCCAAGGTGGCTCAGCTGGCGACCGAGGACGACGAAATATCCCCGGAGCAGCGCAAGGCCGCGGCGCGCAGCCTCACCGGCCATCTAAGCCTGGCACGCGACGCCCTCGAGGCTCGGCCACCCGGAAAGCTGATCTTGACCTGCGGCCGGGTCGGCTCGGGGAAGAGCAGCGTGGCGAGCTTCCTTGCGGATCGCCTCGGCGGCGCCGTCGTGAGCTCGGATCGCACGCGCAAGCAGCTTGCCGGGCTCGCGCCTGGCGATCGGCCGGCGGCGGCGGCCGAGCCCATGTCAGGAATCTACGACGAGGACCACAGCGACCGGGTCTACGCCGGTCTGCGGGAGCGCGCCCTGCCCATCGTCGAATCGGGCCGCGTCGCGATCCTCGACGCCACCTTCGCGCGACGGGACCGGCGCGAGGCCATGGCGCAATGGGCGGAAGAGCGGAACCTCGAGGCGCTCCTGGTGGAGTGCCGCTGCGACCGTGGGCTGACTCTCGAACGACTCGCGAAGCGTGAGCGGGAAGGTCGCGATCCCTCCGACGCGGGCCCGGAGCTCTACGACTACAGCGACCGGAGCTTCGAGCCCACGGACTCGTGGCCCGACGGCCGGAAGATCGTCGTCGACACGGGCTCCGCCGACTGGCGCAGTGACCTCGAGCAGGACCGCCGCCTGCCGCCGCCCCCCGGCCCCTGACACGTCACTTGGAAGGCGCTTCGGCGTAGGCGAGGCGGCGCAAGGCCTCGAGCTTCGCGCGCAGCTCCGGCGGGATGCGGGTGCCCGCGCTTCCCGTGTAGCCGAAGGTCACCAGCTCCTCGAGAAGACGATAGGCCTCACGCGCGGTATCACTTCCCGGAGCCAGCTCGATGGCGCTCGCGAGATAGAGCTCTTCGGGAGAGGGCCAGTACACCCGGCCCACCCGGGAGCTCACGACAGCGAGCAGGTAGTAGGCTTCGGCGAGCTCACGAGACGTGCGGGATGGGTCGGCGACGATGCGATGGAGAATCGCCGAGGCCACGAGGTATTGCACGATGCCGCTGCGCTCTGGGCGATCCCGCGCGATGGCCTCTCCTTCGAGAACCAGGGCCCGCGCACGAGCCAGATCGGCCGCGGCTTCGATCTTCCCCAGCGCCGCGAGGGCTTCCTCGCGCTCTCGCAGATCGCCCTGCAGGGCAGGCGGAACATCGCTCCGCTTCGAAAGGGTCTGCAAGGCCGACCGGGCGCGCTGACTGCCGCCGCGCACGTGGAGACAGAGCTCGAGATAGTCGTCCAGGATCCCCAGCAGCTCCATGTCCTGTGGGGTGAAGTCGGGGGACGCGAGGATCGCCTCGTAGGTGAGCAGCGCAGAATCGTACTGCCGGGTCGCGACCTGGAGCCGAACCCGCTCTTCCGGCGGCAGCTTCGCGACCCGGGGATCCCGGGTCAGCCGCACCGAGAGCGTCGAATCCTCCTTGCTGGGGAGCCTGGAGTGGCAGCCGATGCAGCTCTCGATCAGCTGGTAGAGCAAGCGCCTCGATTCGGCCGGAGGCCCGCTGCTGAAGTGCTCGCCAAGCGCCCGGGCGTCGTCGGCCAGCGAACGGCTGAAGAAGGTGAAGCTCGCCTCGCTCTTCCCCTGGCCGTGTTGCGCGAGCTCGCTGGAGTACTCCTCGAGGCGCGCCAGGGCCCGGTTCAGCGCGGACGTGTTCGCGGGATCCGCGAGGGCCCCGTCTTCGAGGCTCAGCAGGAGCAGGGTCTGCACCGAGGCGAAGATCTCCCCCATGGCCTCGCGTGTGCTCGGCTGCACGGGATCCCCCTGGGCCTTCGCGGGGGCGGACAGGCCGGCGCAGAGGAAGACCTCACACAGCAGTACCACCAGCGTGAACGTGATCGGGATCCGCATCATAGGTGGTGGAGCATCCAGTAGACCGTCACTCCGGACACAGAGACGTACATCCAGATGGGAAAGGTCACCCTCGCCCAGCGCCGGTGGTCGTCGATCCTCTGCTTCAGGGCGAGGTAGAGCGTACGCAGGGCCAGCACGGGAACCACCGCCGCGAGAATCATGTGGGTGAAGAGGAGCACGAGATAGAGGAGACGATCGACGCCCTCCCCCTCGTAGCGATGGGTCCCCAGCAAGCTGACCCGGGTCAGATAGACGATCAGGAAGAGGACCGAGCAGAGGAAGGCCGAGCTCATGAGAGCCCGATGGCGATCCAGGCGCTGGGCACGCTGCGCCCGCCACCCGAAGAAGAGCAGCGTCGCACAGCAGCCATTCAGCACCGCGGTCAGGTGGGGCAGAGACTCGAGCATGGATCGCTCCCTGGCGGCCCCGGCGCCAGCCCGAGGCGGCGCGGGTTACTCTGCCTTCTTCAGACCTTGTTCAGGCAAGAGCGACGTCGAGAATCATCGCGGCGAGCAGCGCAAAGAGATACCCGAGGGACGCTCGGAACATGGCCCGCGCCGATTCATCGTCGCGCTCCCGGATGACGCGAACTGCGTGCCACAGGAACCAGGCGTTGGCGAGTCCCGCCACCACGGCGTAGGTCGCACCCACGAGCCCGAGAGCGAAGGGCGCGAGCGTGACGGGGACCAGGGCCAGGGTACCGGCGAGCATCCACCAACGCGTCCGCTCATCGCCGACCACGCTGGGAAGCATGGGGATCCCGGCCGCCTCGTAGTCGGCCTTGCGATAGAGCGCGATGGCCCAGACGTGGGGAGGCTGCCAGAAGAAGATGATGGCGAAGACCGAGAGCCCGGCTGCTCCCACGCTGCCATTCAAGGCCGCATCCGCGATCAGAGGCGAAACGGCTCCGGCCGCACCACCGACCCACACGTTCCCGGCCGAGCGCGGCTTGGCCCACAGCGTGTAGACGAAGACGTAGAAGAGAATGCTCGCGACGCCGAGCCCCGCGGCGGCCGGGCCGCCCACTGCGTAGAGCAGCACCGTGGCCGCGGCGGCCAGAGCCACACCGAAGATCAAGGCGGCCCGCGGCGTGATCCGCCCCGAGGGAAGGGGGCGGCTGCGGGTGCGCTCCATGCGAGCGTCCTTGTCGCGCTCGATATAGGCGTTCAGCGTATTGGCCGAAGCGGCCGCGAGGGAGATGCCCAAGAGGATCGCACAAGCGAGCCCGAGGGTGGGCCACTCCGAGGCCGTCATGCCCATGACCGGGAGCCCGCTGAACAGGACCAGCGGGAGCAGGCGAGGCTTGGTGAGATCCACGTAGTTTCGGACCGAATTCTGGACCGAGCCATCGATCGAGCCATGGCTCGAGCCATGGACCGAGCCATGAACGAGGCTATGAAGGCTGTTGCGAACGCTCGCAGCGGCCGAAGACGGCATCGCTCCCCTCATCGGGTGAAATCGCGCCCGGCACGTTCTGCGCGAGGAGGCACGGGGCGGCGCGGGTCGCATGGTAGCCGGACATTCTCGCAATTCCACCTCGCCGCGGTCTCGGCTGGCCGGCCGTCACGAGGGCGGGGCCTCGCGCAGCAGGCCCGAGCCGAGGAGGCGCGCGTCCTCGGTCGCCATGTCGCGCTCGAGCCACTCGATCACGTCCAGGAGCCCCCTTGCCAGCTCCCGGGGCTTCCCGGCGTCGTGGTGGAGATCGGCCAGAGATGCCGAGAGGCGGTCCCGCTGCCGGCGATGATCCTCGCGCAGGCGCTCACTGCACGCCTCGCCTTCCGCGCCGGCGCGCCGGAGCAGAGGCAACAAGTAGTCCTCCTCCCAGCGCACGTGACGGTCGAAGCGCTCGAGGAGCTCCTCCCCTTTGAGGCGGAGCGCGCTGGTCAGGTCGTCGTCACCACGCACCACGCGCAGGGCGAGCGACTGCAGCACGCCCGCCATCCCCCGCAGGCGCGCATGCTCGCTCTCGACCTTCGTCGCGACCTCGGTCGCCGTCATCTCTCCGCCCACAGCTCAGATCCCAAAGCCGGCGTCGGCAAATGCCCCCGTTCACTGCCCGACTCGAATCACTGTGATCTGCACAACCCATGCCAGCGCGAGGATCGTCTGGACCTCCCCTCACCCAGGTCGCCCGTCCGGTGGGTGACATCCCGACACAGGGAGCGCTCCTCTGCCCCACCTCCAGGGGCGCCAGGCGGCTGGACCTTGCCGAAACGGGCGAGCCGCAGAACACTTCTCCCACCATGGCCGACCCCGATGATCTCGACCTGCTCCGCGAGTATTTCCGAATCGAGGACGAGGACCTTCAGATCCTCGCCGAGCTGCGCCCCGTCCTCGAGGAGCACGCCGACGAGTTTGTGGACGAGTTCTACCGGCATCTGATCGGCTTCCAGGAAACCCAGGATTTCCTGCGGGACCCGGAGGTCAAACGCCAGCTCCTCACCAAGCAGCGCGAATACCTGCTGAGTCTGGCGGGCCCGAAGATCGACGCCGACTACGCGGAGAATCGCCTGCGCATCGGCTCCACCCACGAACGGATCGGACTCGAGACCCGCTGGTACCTGGGCGCCTACGCGCTCTACTTCACCCAGCTCCTGCCCGTCGTCGTCGAAACCCTGCGCCACGACCCGATCCGCGCGCAGCGGGCAACGACCGCGCTGGTGAAGCGACTGATCCTCGACGCCGAGCTCGCGATCCACCACTACATCACCCGGCGCGAGGAAGATCTGCGGCACCTCAACCAGGAGCTGAGCACCGCCAGCCGCGCCCTCAGCCGGGAGATGGACGAGACCAGCGAGAACCTTCGACGCAGCGAGGCACGCGCGCAAGCCGCCGAGGAGCTGGCCTCGGTCGCGACCCTGGTGACGGGACTGGCCCACGAGGTCGGCACGCCCATGGGCGTGATCCGTGGACACGCCGAAGCCCTCGACCGCTCGGTTCAGGATTCGCGGGGGCAGTGGCGCCTGCGCATGATCCTCGAGCAAATCGACCGGATCACCACCATCATCCAATCGCTGCTCAACATCGCCCGCCCCAAGGAGTCCCTCTACATCGCCGTCGATCTGCCCGAGCTGGTCGACACGACCCTCGCGTTCCTGACCGAGAAGCTGCGACGCAGACACGTGACCGTCGACCAGAAGCTGAACCCGATCCCGCAGGTCCTCGCGGACCCCGAGAAGATCCAGCAGCTGCTGCTCAACCTCTTCATCAACGCCATCGACGCCATGCCCGACGGCGGCGTGCTCGGTGTCCGGCTCGACGAAGAAGACGACGAAGTGACGATCAGCGTTTCGGATACGGGCACCGGAATCCCGGCCGAAAACATGAAGCACATCTTCGACCCCTTCTACACCACCAAGGCCGCCGGGTTGGGCAACGGCCTCGGCCTGGTGGTGGTCAAGCGCATCGTGAGCGACCACGGCGGGCACATCAGCGCCGAGAGCGAGCCCGGTCAGGGCACGCGCTTCGAGATCGGGCTCCCCACCCGAACGGACTGAGGGCTCCCTACCCGAACGGGCTGAGGGCTCCCTACCCGAACGGGCTGAGGGCTCCTCCCAGCGAGCCGAATGGCCCCACCCGCTTCGACACTCGGCCACGCTGCCCCGCGGGTCATTCAACTTTGATGCGCCATTTCGCCTCATTCATCGACCATGTGTGGCATATTGACACCCTCGCTGTGGCGAAACGGCCAACAGGGCTCCTTGGCGTTGGCACGATCCCTGCTCACTTGGATGAGAGACATGAGCGACACGAGATACACGAGAGACACGAGCGAAAGGAAGCCAGCATGACGAGATCAAGCCGCAGTGTTCTGGTGGTCGACGACGATCAGGCCATGCGCGACATGGTGGTGGCCCTGCTGGAGGACGCCGGGCACGTCGCCCAGAGCGTCGACAGCGCGGACCGCGCCGTGGAGTTCTTGGGCGAGCGCGACTTTGATGCGGTCATCTCCGACATCCGCATGCCCGGACGCTCGGGGATCGAGATGCTGGGCGAGCTGCGGGAGATCCGCATCGACACCCCGATCATCCTGATGACCGCTTTCGGGACCATCGACTCCGCGGTCGAGGCCATGCAGGCCGGGGCCTTCGACTACGTCACGAAGCCCTTCAAGCGCGACGCTCTGCTCGTCTCCCTCGAGCGCGCCTTCGAGCGCCGCGCCCTCGAGCAGGAGAATCGCCGCCTGCGCCGGGCGGTGGACCGCACGAGCTCCTTCGGCGAGATCATCGGTACGAGCGCCGCCATGCACGACATCTTCGCCCTGATCCGCAAGGTCGCGGACAACCGCTCCAGCGTGCTCATCACTGGCGAGAGCGGAACAGGCAAGGAGCTCGTCGCTCGCACGCTGCACTTCAGCGGCGCGCGGGCCGAACGACCCTTCGTCCCCATCAACTGCACGGCACTTCCAGAGGGCCTGATGGAGAGCGAGCTCTTCGGCCACGTGCGGGGCGCCTTCACGGGTGCGACGAACTCCAAGCGCGGCCTCTTCGAAGAGGCTTCGGGCGGCACGCTCTTTCTCGACGAGATCGGGGACATGAGCATGGGACTGCAGAGCAAGCTCCTCAGGGTGCTCCAGGATCACGAGATCCGGCCCGTCGGCGGCAATCAGAGCCGCCATGTGGACGTGCGGGTGATCACTGCGACCAACAAGGACCTGCGCAGCGAGATCGAAACGGGAAGATTCCGCCGCGACCTCTACTACCGTCTCAACGTGATTCCCATCGAGATCCCGCCCCTGCGCGAGCGCAAGGAGGACATCCCGCTCCTCGCCGAGGCCTTCGTGCGCAAGCACGGCGACGACCGCCCGCGCAGCATCCGACCGGAGGCCGTCGAGAAGCTCTGCCGCTTCCGATGGGAGGGCAACGCCCGCGAGCTCGAGAACATGATCGAGCGAGCGCTCGCCCTGGAGGACGCCGACGAGCTGGGACCGGACTCCTTCCCGATCTTCGAGGAGGCCGGACAGCAAGCGCCGCAGGGCGGCCCTGGGAACCTGCTCGAGGAGGCGCTCGTATCCGACATGACCCTGAGCGAGCTGGAGGAACGCTACACCGCGGAGGTGCTCGCGAAGACCGATGGCAACAAGGCTCGCGCGGCGCGAATCCTCGGCATCAACCGTCGAACCCTCTACCGCAGGGGCTTCAGCAACCGCGGCGACGAGATCCAGCCCGAGACCGAGAGCGGTACGGCCTGAACCGGCGCTTCGGCGGCACCGCGCAAGAACTCTGGCAGCGCGACGCCGGCAGCGCCCGGCGCTCAGGAATCGGCCACCATGGCGACGAAGTCCGTCTCGGTGACGATTCCCACCATCCGTCCCTCGGAGACGACGATCAGGCAGCCGATCTTGTGCTCCACCATGAGCCCCGCGGCCTCCTGCAGCGATGTCTCGGGCGTCACGGTCTCCACCGTCGTGGTCATGACCTCTTTTACCTTGAGCATCGACAGCAGGTGCTGCTGCGCCACGGCGCCGTAGCCGAGGGAACGCGCAAGGGCGCCGCGGAACATGTCCCGCTGGCTCACGACTCCGATGACCTCGCTCTCGTCATCGTCGGACACCACCGGCATGTGCCGGATCCTGCCCAGCCGCATCACGTCGTCCGCCACCGACAACGGGTCGTTGGACTTGAGCGTGCTCACCTCGCTGCACATCAGGTCCGCAACGCTGAGCGCTTTCTTCCTAGCAGCCATACGAGAACTTCTCCCGATCACCGTGGGTCGCCGGCCTGCGCTCCCGAAACCCCTCCGGAATCGCCGGCAACCATCCCTCCTGGTACCTGTCTCCATCTGTCTCTGCAATCACCGTGCCGCTTCGCGACGGGGCGCGCAATCTCCCCTGCGGGACCATGGGCCCGTCCACAGAGCGGGGGAATCCACTAGAATCCAGGGCAAGGAGGCGAATCATGCACCACTACCAGGAGGTCCGTCAGGAGCTGGTGGACCGTTCAGCCCGCCTCTTGGCGCGCATCCAGAATGTGGTGGCCGATTCCAGCGACCGCGGATTCTGCACCGAGCAATCGACCCTCGGTGGCGATCGCGTGAATCCGATCGTCGAGGACTTCCTGGCCGCAGTGCGCGACGAACACGGGCTGATCGAGAGCGCGATCCGCCGCATCGACACGAAAGAATACGACTGCTGCATCCTCTGCGGAGGCCGGATCCGCCCCGAACGCCTCGAGCGAATGCCCTACGCGGTGAACTGCGAGAGCTGCTCCCGTGATTTTCCCAGCGAGTACACGCAGCGCCTGCGCGCCCATCACTCGGGGCTGCGCAAATCCATGGCTCGCCTCCTCGACACGACCGCGGCAGCGACCAGCCAGCTGCGCAAGAGCGAGAGTGCCGACGTGGAGATCGCCGCAAGCCTGGTGCTGCTCCTGGATCTCGACCGGGAGCTCCCCGAGCACTTCGCCTTCGAAGAGAAGGACGGCTACCTCGCGGCCGCCCTTGCGGCGGCGCCTCGCTATCACCGCAAGGCGATCACGCTTCAGCAGGAGCACGAACAGCTTTGCCAGACGGCGCACGCCTTGCTCGATCGCGCTCGCAGCGCCGAGAAGAGCCCCGATGGGTGGGGCGAGATCGAGGCGGGAGTCCGTAGCTTGAGCGCCACTCTCTTCGCCCACGAGGAGGCGGAAAACGACATCATGGAGAGCGCTTTCCTCGACGACCTCGGCGCCGGCGACTGAGCCGCGGGCCGGACCCATGCAGCCCCTGACCCATGCAGCCCTGACCCATGCAGCCCCAGGAAGACACGCTGCGGGGGAGCGCGAGGACGGGGCTCTTGGTCTAGACTCTGGGCGCTCGAGCGGATCTCCGTTGTCCGCTGGCATCCGCTTATCTCAGCCGCTCTTGGAGGAAGTGATGAAGGTCGTCATCGACTACGATCTGTGCGAGGCAAACGCCGTCTGTCAGGACAACTGCCCGGAAGTCTTTCGGGTAGAGGACGACGATACGCTGACGATCCTCATCGAGGAGCCCTCCGAGGACCTGCGCGATAGCGTCAAACGCGCCGTAGACCGCTGCCCCCGCCAGGCCATCCGCCTCGAGGGCTGACGAGCCACCGGAAGGCCTCGACCCCTTCGAGCCCGAGTGCGCCGCATCCTGTCTCCGGTGATGCCTCGCCTTCGGCCGCCCGCGCGCTATTCTGAGGACCTACCCCCCACAGCTTCGAGAATCTCGAATCGGCTTCGCGCGAGGCACGATGAGTGAGCATCGCCGTCCGGAGATCGCCTTCAGCGACGCGCCGCGGGGTACCTGCCGCTGGTGCGGCGAGGCCATCCTCTACTTGGAGGGCCCGAAGCAGGGTGAGGTGAACCTGCGCCGGCGTTGGCACCCCGACTGCGTGGAGGTGTACAACGCAACGGATCCACGGGAGGCGCGCCGGCGAGTGCGCAAGCGGGACCGCGGCCGCTGCGCCGACTGCGCCCTCGACACCTACCCGCTGCGGCGGAAGATCCGCGGCATGGGCCGCGGCGCAACCCGGGAGCTGCGCCGCCTCGGCTTCAAGCCGCGCAAGTCGCTCTGGGAACTCGACCACATCGTCCCCCTCATCGACGGCGGGAGCCACGACCTCGAGAACCTCCAGACCCTCTGCACGCCATGCCACGTGAAGAAGACCTCGGAAGAGGCCCGGCTGCGATCGGCCCGCGCGAAGGAGCTCGCGGCCCTCGAGAGCCCACCGCCCGCCCGCGCCCCCCGCAAGCGAGCGAGCCGCTCCCTGGACGAGCTCCTCGAGCAAGCCGACGACGCCAACGCCCGGGCCGAAGCCTTGCTCGCGCGCGGCTGACCCAGACCGAAGCACCCGGCGTGCGGCGGGTCGCGCGCCTCGGGTACGCTCTTCTACGGTCGTCCCCCCGGAATCCGGATCGCCGAGCTGCCCGGGCGGACCTCGAACTTGGGAGGCCTGCATGAGCTCATCCGCACGACCCGCCAGCCTGATGAGCCCCGGTCGCATCGGAACCCTCGAGCTGCGCAACCGCATCGTGATGACGCCCATGGGCTCGAACCTCGCCGAGGCCGACGGACATCTGGGTGAACGCATCATCCGCTACTACGAAGAGCGCGCAAAGGGCGGCGCGGGCATGGTCATCATGGGTGTCGGCGCCATCGCCTGGCCGGCGGGCGCCTGCAACCCGAAGCAGGTGGCCATCTCCGACGACGCCTTTCTGCCGGGCCTCTGCGAAATCACCCGGCGCGTCCACGGCCACGGCGCGAAGATCGCCATCCAGCTCCAGCACGCCGGCAAGGTCGCCACCCGGGACATGGCGGTCGGGCGCCCCATGTTGGTGCCCTCGATCCCCGAGGCCAAGGCGGGCGACCTCATGAGCGAGATGACGCGGGAGGAGGCCCAGGCCTTTACCGCAGACTTTCGCCGGGAGGGCGCCGGCATGTTCTACCACGAGGCCAGCAAGGAAGATCTCGCGCAGGTCGTCGAGCAGTTCGCGGCCGCCGCCGACCGGGCCCGCCGCGCGGGCTTCGACGGAATCGAGCTGCACGCCGGCCACGGCTACCTGATCTCCTCCTTCATCTCACCGGCGTCCAACAAACGTACGGACGAGTACGGCGGCCCGCTCGAGAACCGTACGCGACTGCTCGCCGAGACCTTGCAGGCCTGCAGGAGTCGGCTCGGCGCGGACTTTCCCATCTGGTGCAGGATCGACTCCTGCGAGTACCGCGTCGAGGGCGGCATCACCTTCGACGATGCGCAGCAGACCGCCGAGATCGCCGAGGCCGCCGGCGCCGACGCCATCCACGTGAGCGCCTACGCGGACCCGTCCTCCGCGGTCGCCTTCACCGAGGCTCCTCTGGTCCACAAGCCCTGCGGCTTCGTCGACTTCGCGGCCGCGGTCAAGAAGCGGGTGACGGTCCCGGTGATCGCCGTCGGCCGCATCGAGCCCGAGGAGGCCGATCGCCTGGTGGCGGAGGGCCGCGCCGACTTCGTCGCCATGGGACGCAAGCTACTCGCGGACCCCGAGCTGCCCCGGAAGCTCGACGAGGGCCGTCCGGAAGACGTGCGCCCCTGCATCTACTGCTACACCTGCGTGGGCGAGATCTTCTTCAACCGCTCCTCCCGCTGCGCGGTAAACCCCGCTTCGGGCAAGGAGGCAGAGCTGGAGATCCGACCTGCGACCGTGCCGAAGAAGGTGCTCGTCGTCGGCGGAGGCCCGGCCGGCATGGAGGTCGCCCGCATCGCGGCCCTGCGCGGACACCGGGTAACCCT
>JAFDEK010000092.1 GCA_019310385.1 Deltaproteobacteria bacterium | reverse complement strand
CTTCGTTCCCGAGCTGGCCCGTGCCTACCGCAGCGGAGAGCTTTCTTGGGTGAAGGCCCAGTATCTGGTGCCGCTCTTCCTGCTCGACGTCGGGGGCATCGAGGACTGGCGGCCTGGGTGGGTGCGCTGGGCGGGCCAGGTTAGCGTGCGCCGGCTGGAAGCAGACGTGCGCGCCTCGCTGGCCATGCGCACCTGCAGCACCACGGGCTTCGCGCGTTGTATGTATCACCCGGAGACGGTGGCCGCGCCCCCCACCCCGGCCGAGCTTCGCGAGCAGCAAATGTGTGCGCACCAGGAAGCCGTGGACGCAAGCGAGCGTATCGATCTGCACGTGGAGCCCGAGGTCGCCTGCCTCTTCGCGGGTGTCCAGGAGGCCTACCGCGCCGTGATCGAGCGCGAGACGGGCCGGCGGCCCACGGATTCGGAGGTCTTCGGGTGCCTGCTCGTCCGCGCGGTGCAGGCGTGGACCGCACGCGCGCCGGGCGCACGGCGCCCGGACCCGGTCATCGAGCGGGACGCCTACCGCTGCACGGTTCCGGGCTGCTCCTCGCGGCGCAACCTCCACGACCACCACATCGTCTTCCGCTCGGCGGGCGGCAGCGATGCGGAGTCGAACCGCGTGACCCTCTGCGCCTTCCACCACCAGCGCGGCGTGCACCGGGGCGAGCTCGGCGTCCGCGGCCGCGCACCCGACGCGCTGGTGTTCGAGCTGGGCGTGCGCGCCGGCCAGCCGCCACTCGCCCGCTATGGGTCCGGAGACGTCCAGGTGGCGTAGCAGCCTGGCACGAGAAGGCCCAGCGGCACAACTTCTCCGGCCGGGCGTCCGGCTGCGGCGAGGCGAAGCCGGACCGCAACCTCCGGCCCTTCCCACCACACAGCCACCCGGCGGCGCGTCGGATCAATTTCCGGTCTGATCTCCAGTGTAGTAGCCGGTAATCAACGGCAAATCCGCGTAGGTCCGAATCCCCGCCGCGGCATCGCACACGGACGGAATCGCGTTCACGACCGGCATCGCGGTCACCGGATTCGCAAGATCGGCGATCCGGCCCGAATCGATCTGCTCCTGGGAGGGGCTGAACCGGACGCGCGTGTGGATGTTCGGGTTGCCGTGGACTTCCATCGTATACCCGTGCGCCACGGGCCACTCCGGTTCGAGTCCCTTGCCGGCATTCCAGACGACTTCGAGCTCGATCACCGGGAGGTCGCCCACCATGCCTCTCCAGGTGCACTTCTGACCCGCGATCGAGCCCTGGGGCATCGTGAATCCCTTGATCGTGCGCTCCTCCGGCGTGACGGCCGGCTCGTAGTCGAAGCTGACCTCGCGCAGGGGGATCCGCAACATGTCGGCCATCACATCGACGCACTCGGCGTACTGGCCGAGGACCATCCGATTGATCTCGCGCCACTTCTCGTCCGGATCTTCGGCCCAGCCGAGATTCGTGTAGTTCGCGATCGCGTCGTATTGGCTGAGGTCGACCGACTCGAGGAAGCGGATCTTCTGGAAGTTGCTCGAGGCCGTCGCCATCATTGCGGCGATGAAGTTCGCGAAGCCCGGGAAGATACCCGCGCCGAACAGGCTCGCGTTTCCCGAGCTTGCCGCCGCTGCGAGCTTCGCCCGCGCCTCGTCACCCAGTGTGCGCCCGTTCACGAAGTAGCTGCATGCCACGTTGACACCGGCAGCCAGCAGCCGCGCGAGCTCGCTGGGGTCGACCTGGTTGGGCGTGTAGCAGACGCAGTCCGGCTGGAGGGCGAGCAGGGCGTCGACGTCGTGTGTTGCGCAGATGCCGGTCGACTCGATTCCGCAGAGCTCGCCGACGTCCCTTCCTTCCTTCTCTTTACTCCAGGCGTAGCAGCCGATCAGCTCGAGCTGCGGGTGTCGCAAGATTGCCTTCGCGGCCTCGCGGCCGACGTGTCCCGTCGTCCATTGCACTACCCGGTAGCCCATCGCTTCCCCCGTGTCTGAATCTCCGTTCGCCGGCCAAAAGGATACATCAATGAGCGCCGGCTCCCCGTAGGGGACCCGGTTGCTGGATCTGCGGGCGCCGGCTCGCTGGAGGCGCTAAGCTGCTTCCCCTCGGGTTGCAGCCGGCGTGTGACGCCGGAACGAGCCACGGCTGCTTTGCTGCCTTGGTTCGCGGCGTGGGCCTCTGCTAATCCTCTGCACAACGCTGAAATAACACACGTTCTGCGCCGCCCCTGCGGTGCTCGGAGCGTCCCGAACGGGGAAGTCCTGCAGGATCGGCCTGCGGCGAGTTCGCCCCGGGGATGCGCCGGGTTGGGGATCGAAAGGCACGGAGCGGAGGCATAACCGCGAAGGAGATGAGTATGTCCGAAACGACGGTCGATCCGTCGGCGGCCAGCGCTACGGCCGACACCCCGACTGCCCCCGCCGCTGCAGGTACTGCTGCAGGTGGAGAGGCGGTATCCGAGACCGCACAGGAGCTCGCGAAGACCGAGGTCAGCATCAAGACCCTGCTCGAGTCGGGCGCGCACTTCGGTCACCAGACCCGGCGCTGGAACCCGCGCATGCGCGGCTTCATCTTCGGCGAGCGCAACGGGACCCACATCATCGATCTCGACCAGACCTACCCGATGTTCCGGGAGGCGCTGGACTTCATCCGCGAGACGGCGGCCGAGGGTGGCAGGGTGCTCTTCGTGGGCACCAAGCGCCAGGCGGCTCCGAGCATCATGACCCAGGCCCAGCGGGCCGGGCAGTTCTACGTGAACAACCGCTGGCTCGGCGGAATGCTCACGAACTGGAAGACGGTCAAGAAGTCCATCGATCGTTTCAAGAGCTTCCTCGAGATCCAGGCAGACCCCGAGAAGGAGGCCGAGCTCTCCAAGAAGGAGATGGCCCGGGTCAACCGCGCCTGCGATAAGTACGCGAAGTCTCTCGACGGCATGAAGACGATGTCGAAGCTGCCTGATGCGCTCTTCGTAATCGACGTCGCGAAGGAGGCCATCGCGGTCAGCGAGGCGAATCGGTTGAGCATTCCGGTGATCGCGATCGTGGACAGCAACTGCAACCCGGACGGCATCGACTTCGTCGTACCGGGCAACGATGACGCGATCCGCTCCGTGGAGCTCTACTGCGCCGCGGTGGCGGACGCCTGCATCGACGGGGAGGCGATCCACCAGGAGCGGCTCAAGTCCCAGCCGAAGCCCACGCAGGAAGACGCCAGGCCCTCCGGTCCCAGCACGGGACGCCGGGTGGTCGAGATCAAGCAGCCCCCGCGCCGCAGCCGCGGCGGTGGCGGCGAAGGCAGTGGTCGCACCCGCTCTTCGGGTGGCTGGTCCGACAAGAAGAAGCCGGGCGAAGGGGCGGACAAGCCGGCCGAAGCCGGGGCCGCCGCGCCGGAGAAGCCCGCTGCGGCCGCAGCGAAGAAACCCGCCGAGGCCCCGAAGGCCGTGGCGGAGAAGCCGGCAGAGCCTTCAGCAGCAGAGCCTTCAGCAGCAGAGCCTTCAGCAGCAGAGGCGCCTGCAACGGCGCCGCCTGCGGCCGAGGCCCCTGCCGCCGAGACCCCCTCCGAGGACGAGAAGAGCTGATACAACGAGGCCCCCGCCCGATGCGGGGATCCTCTCGTAGGAAGCGATCCGCCGACACGAGGCCGGGCCAGAGCCGGTCGGCGGCGGTGCGACTTAGAACGTGAGTCAGAACGCGACTCAGAACACGAGTTAGAAGTGGCAGTGGGAGAATGACGAGGATGGCCAACATCTCGGCGAAAGACGTGAAGGCGCTGCGCGAAGAGACCGGCGCCGGCATGATGGACTGCAAGAACGCGCTCAAGGACGCGGAAGGCGACGCCAAGAAGGCCGTCGAACTGCTGCGCGAGCGCGGTCTATCGAAGGCCGGCAAGCGCGCCGGGCGCGCCACCAGCGAAGGCACCGTGGGCTTCGCCATCGCGGGCGCCGACGCCTCCATCGTGGAGCTGGGCTGCGAGACCGACTTCGTGGCCAAGACCGACGACTTCCAGAACCTCGTCCAGCAGGTCGCCGAGGTTGTGGCCAGCGACGCCAGCATCGACTCGAGCGAGAAGGCCCTGGCGGCCAAGCTCGGTGAGGGCAGCGTGGACGACACCATCAAGGCCACCGTGGCCAAGGTGGGCGAGAACATCGAGCTCAAGCGAGTGGGACGCGTGTCGGCCGGGCAGGGCGTCGCCGGCGGCTATGTCCACGCCGGAGGCAAGCTCGGCGTGGTGGTTGCGCTTCACAGCGCCGCGGGCGCCGGCAGCCTGGGCGCGGTCGCCAAGGACATCTCCATGCACGTGGCCGCCGTGGACCCGACCCCCGTCGCGGTGGATCGCGACGGGGTCGCCGCCGATCTGGTCGAGAGCGAGAAGAACATCCTGCGCAAGCAGGCCGAGCAGAGCGGGAAGCCGGAGAAGGTGATCGAGAAGATCGTCGAGGGGCGCATCAACAAGTTCTACGGCGAGCACTGCCTGCTCGAGCAGGGCTTCGTGAAGGATCCCGACAAGACGGTTGGGCAGATGCTCGGTGAGGCCGGGGACGACATTGCCGTGGCGGGCTTCGTCCGCTTCAAGCTCGGCGAGGCCAGCTAAGCGTGGCGGCCGTCTACAAGCGGCTGCTTCTCAAGCTCTCAGGCGAAGGGCTGGCCGGGGCGGACGGCTACGGCGTCAGCCCCGCAGTCATCGGTGGTATCGCGAGTCAGCTGCGCGAGATCCACGACCTGGGCGTGCAGATCAGCGTCGTCATCGGCGGCGGCAATATCATCCGCGGCATGACGGCGGCCTCCCAGGGCATGGACCGGGCCAACGCCGACTACATGGGCATGCTGGCCAGCGTCATCAACGCCATGGCGCTGCAGGACGCCCTGGAGAAGGTGGGCCTCGCCACCCGCGTGCTCAGCGCCCTCGAAATCAAGCAGGTGGCGGAGACCTACATCCGCCGCCGCGCCATTCGGCACCTCGAGAAGGGGCGGGTCGTCATCTTCGGTGGTGGGACCGGCAACCCCTACTTCACCACCGATACCGCGGCGGCGCTGCGCGCGGCGGAGATCCAGGCCGACGTGATCCTCAAGGCCACCCAGGTGGACGGCGTCTACGATCGGGACCCCAACAAGCATCCGGACGCGGTGCGTTACGAGCGGATCAGCTACGAGCAGGCGATTCGCGACGACCTGCGCTTCATGGACCAGACCGCCATCGCGCTCTGCCGCGAGAACTCCCAGCCCATCGTGGTCTTCGACATGAGCGTTTCGGGTAACATCCACAAGGTCGTGGTGGGAGAGACGGTCGGCACGACCGTAGGCGACTGAGGCTACTGAGGTCGATTCGAAGGAAGCGGTCGGGTCGAAGGAAGAGAGGGAAACATGGCTGACGAAGATCTGGAGCTGGTCCTCGACGGGTCCCGCGAGGCGATGGAGAAGGCGAGCAACAGCTACCGCCGGGATCTCCTGAAGATCCGGACCGGCCGCGCCAGTACCGCGCTGCTCGACGGAATCACGGTCGACTACTACGGCGCCCCTACTGCGCTCAACCAGCTTGCCAACCTGAGCGCCCCGGACCCGCGCCTGTTGGTCATCTCGCCCTTCGACAAGGGAACCCTCGGGGACATCGAGCGGAGCATCCAAGCCTCGGACCTGGGTCTCACACCCGCCAACGACGGCAAGGTGATCCGCATCTCCATCCCGCCGCTCACCGAAGAGCGCCGCAAGGAGCTGGTCAAGCAGGTGCGCAAGATGGCCGAGGGACATAAGGTCGGCATCCGCGAGGCGAGGCGGGAGGCCATCTCCATGCTCAAGGAGATGGAGAGCGACGGCTCCCTGCCCCGGGACGACCGGCACCGAGCCGACAAGCAGGTGCAGGACCTCACCGACGAGTACACCAAGAAGGTCGACGAGATGACCGCTCAGAAGGAGAAGGAGGTCCTCGAGGTCTGAGCCCTCGAGGTCTGGGCGTCTGCGTAATGAACCAGGCTCGAATCGACAGCAATCGGGTGCCCCGTCACGTTGCCATCATCATGGATGGGAACGGGCGCTGGGCAGAGGCCCGCGGTCTCGAGCGCAACGCCGGGCACCGGGAAGGGATCGAATCGGTGCGCGAGGTCGTACGCGCCGCCCACGATCTCGGCGTGCAGACCCTCACCCTCTACGCCTTCTCCATCGAGAACTGGAACCGGCCCAGGGACGAGGTCGGCGAGCTCATGCACCTCCTCGAGCACTATCTCGAAGTCGAGATGGAGGAGGTGATGGAGAACGGCATCCGCGTTCGCTCCATCGGACGCCTCGATCGCCTGCCGCCGAGCACCCGGGACGCCGTGGAGAGCGCCATCGAGCGCAGTGCGGGCAACCGCAACATGACCCTGGTCTTTGCGCTCTCCTACGGCGGGCGGGCGGAGATCGTCGATGCGGCCCGGCAGCTCATGCGCGACGCCGAGGCCGGAAAGATCGACCCCGAGCGCCTCGACGAGAAGACCTTCGCCGCTTACCTCTATGCGCCGGAGCTGCCGGATCCCGACCTGTTGATTCGCACGGGCAACGAGTGCCGGGTCTCGAACTTCCTGCTCTGGCAGATCGCCTACGCGGAGATCTACACCACGTCGGTGATGTGGCCGGAGTTCCGCAAGCCCCATCTCGTGGAGGCCATAGCAGACTACCAGTCGCGCGAGCGGCGCTTCGGCCTCACCAGCGCCCAGGTGAGCGACGGGTCGCCGTCTGCGACGCCCGGGCGCGTGCCGGTCACGGACGAAGCGTGAAGCAGCTTTCGATCCTCGGCAGCACAGGTAGCGTGGGCGAGCAGACCCTCGACGTCGTCGCCGCCAACCCCGATCGATTCGAGGTCGTCGCCCTGGCGGCGGGTCGCAACATCGAGAAGCTCGCGGCGCAGATCGAGCGCTTCGCGCCCGAGCGGGTTTCGGTCGCCGACGCCGCGGGTGCCGAGACCCTGCGCAGCCGGGTGGGAAGCTCGGTCGAGATCCACATGGGCTCCGAGGGTCTCGAGGCCGTCGCGACCCATCCCGCGGATCTCGTCGTGGCGGCGCTGGTCGGCGCCGTGGGGCTGGAGCCTACCCTGGCCGCGATTCGCGCCGGCCACGACATCGCCCTGGCGAACAAAGAGGTGATGGTGATGGCCGGGGCCCTCGTGCTGCGCGAGGCCCGGGCCCATGGCGCCGCGCTCCTGCCCGTGGACAGCGAACACAGCGCCATCTTCCAGGCGCTCCAGGGGGGCCGGCCTGAAGACGTTTCGCGGCTCATTCTCACCTGCTCCGGCGGGCCCTTCCGCGAGTGGTCGGCGGAGCGCATCGCCCGGGCGAGCGTCGAGGAGGCCCTCAACCATCCGAACTGGAGCATGGGGGCGAAGATCACCATCGACTCTGCGAGCCTCATGAACAAGGGTCTCGAGGTCATCGAGGCACGCTGGCTCTTCGACGTCGAGCCCGAGCGCATCGACGTCGTGATCCATCCCCAATCGATCATCCACTCGCTGGTGGAGTACAAGGACAGCTCGGTGTTGGCCCAGCTGGGACTGCCCGATATGCGGGTCCCCATCGCGGTCGCCATCGCCCACCCCGAGCGCGTCACCCTCGACATTCCGCGCCTCGATCTCGCGGCCCTGGGGCGCATGGACTTCGCCGAGCCGGACCGCAAGCGTTTCCCCTGCCTGGATCTCGCCTACGCGGCCCTGCGCGGGAGCGAGGCAGCGCCGGCGGTGCTCAACGCCGCCAACGAGATTGCGGTGTCGGCCTTTCTGGCGGGCCAGATCGCATTCCCCGACATCGCGGCCACCAACGCCGCGGTCCTCGACGAGCACCTCGCCGAGGGGGCGGGTAGCATCGTGACGGGCCTGGAGGATGTGCGTGCCGCCGACGACTGGGCGCGGCGGCGAGCGCGCGACAGGCTGGGCGTCGGGGGATCTACCGAGGGGGGCGCCGAGGCATGAACTTTCTCGACCACCTCTATGCCGTGATTCCCATGCTCGGCATTCTCATCTTCGTCCACGAGCTCGGACACTTCGTTGCGGCGAAGCTGTGCGGGGTGCGGGTGCTGAAGTTCTCCCTGGGCTTCGGCTCGCCCATCGGCGTCGGCAATCTGCGCTTGCGCTGGATACGCGGCGGCACCGAGTACGTCGTCGCCTGGTTTCCCCTCGGCGGCTACGTGAAGATGCTCGGCGAGCAGATGGCCGGCGTGCAGGGCGAGGAGGAGGTGGGGGTCGAGGACGCCTCGCCCGACGAGTACCTCAACGCCAAGCCCACCTATCAGAAGCTCTTCATCACCTTCGCGGGCCCGGCCATGAACCTGCTGCTGCCCGTCGCGGCCTTTATCATCGTGCTCGGCGTGGGCCTGCCCCAGCGCTCGCCCATCGTCGGGATGGTGGAGGAGGGCTCTCCCGCGCGCACGGTGGGCCTCGAGCCCGGTGACACCCTGCTCGGGGTGGACGGCGTCGCCCTCGAGACCTGGGACGACTTCGAGCGGATCGTCCGCGCCAGCGCGGGCGAGAATCTCGAGCTGCGCTACGCCCGCGCGGGCTCCGAGACGGGCTCCGAGACGGGCTCCGAGACGGGCGCCGAGGCGGGTTTTGAGGCGAGAGTCGAGGCGAGAGTCGAGCTGCCCGTCCAGGGCCGCAAGGGCCTCGACGAGTTCGGCTCGGCCGCCGAGGTCGGTTGGGTGGGGCTGGGGCATCGACGCCTGCCCGCGCTCCTCGGTGTTCCGGAAGCGGACGCGCTTGCCGCCGCGGCCGGGCTGCGCTCCGGGGATCGCGTGATGCGCGTCGGTGCGGACGGAGCGGAAGGCGCGGAGGTAGACGACTGGGAGTCGCTCCGCGGCCTCTACGCCGAGGCCGGCTCCGGGGACCTGCTCTTCGCGATCCAGCGCCAGGTGGGCGAGGAGACCGAAGAGCTCGAGCTCACAGTTCCCGGCCTGGGCGAGCTCGAGGCGCTGGGCGTGATCCCGGCGACGATCCTCGTACACGACGTCAATCCCGCGCTGCCGGCGGCGGCGGCGGGGCTCGAGAGCGGCGATCTGATCCTTGCCGTCGACGGCAAGCCCGTGGGCAGCTTCGCCTCCTTTGCGGAGACCGTGCGAGCCAGTGGCGGGCGCAGCCTCGCGATCACCTACGCGCGGGATGGACTGACCCACACCGTCGACATCGCGCCCGAAGAGACGAGCGTGCCCGGTCCCCTCGACATCGAGGGGATGGACCAGAAGGTCTACCTGATCGGAATCACCCAGCTGCTCGCGACCTTGCAGGGCAGCGTGTACGTCGACCAGGTGCTCAACCCTCTCGTCTCGATCCCGAAGGCCGTGAACATGACCGTGGAGGAGACGGCGCGCTTCCTGCGCGGTCTCGCCCGCTTCGCCTCGGGCGAGCTCGGGACCGATCAGCTCGCCGGCCCCATTGGCATTGCGGAGATCGCGCGCAAGTCTCTCGATCTGGGCTGGCAGCACTATCTCGGCACCATGATCCTCATCAGCATCAACCTCGGCATCCTGAACCTGCTGCCGATCCCCATCCTCGACGGCGGACAGGCGCTGATCTTCGCCGTCGAGGGAATCAAGCGTTCGCCCATCTCCTTGCGCAGCCGTGAGCTCGTTCAGCAGATGGGCCTGACCCTGATCATCATGCTCATGGGGCTGGCCTTCTGGAACGACCTCTCGCGGCACTGGAACTCGTTCGTGGAGTGGCTGCGCAGCACGGGGTTGTAGTGGCCTCCGACCCGCTGCTGCTGGCCCTGTGCTCGGCGACCCACACCGCGAGCGTCGCGCTATTGCGCGGCGACGAGCTGGTCGCCGAGGGATTCGCGGACTCGGGCCGACACCAGGCGGAGAGCTTGCTGCCCCTGATCGACGAGGTGTTGGGGCAGGGTGGCTGCTCCCTCGCGCAGGTCGCTGGCTTCGCCCTCGCGATCGGCCCCGGCTCCTTCACGAGTCTGCGCGTGGGCCTCGCCACGGTGAAGGGATTGGCTTTCGGAGGCGGTCCTGGAGGGGATCGTCCCGTTGCCGCCGTCTCCTCCCTGCGCGCGGTGGCGGCGGGAACGGGGGCCGGACGCGAGCCCCTCGCTCCCATCGTCGCGACCCTCGACGCTCGGCGCGAGGAGGTCTACGCGGCGGCCTTCGGCGGCAGCGAGGCGGGCTGGCCGGCCCGAGGCGAGCTGCTCATGGAGAGCGTCTACACCCTCGAGGAGCTCGCCGAGCGTCTTCCCGAGCGCTGTCTCGTCGCGGGGGAGGGCGTCGCCCTCTTCGGCGAGCAGCTTCGTGCGCTGCGGGGCCCGGGCATCGAGCTGGCCACGGAGGACCCGGGCGAGCCCCGAGCTGCCGTCGTGGGCCGACTCGGGGCCGAAATGCTCGCCGCCGGCGAGGGGCGCCCCGCCGCGGAGCTGGTGCCGCGCTACGTCCGCCGGGCCGAGGCCGAGGTAACACGTACCGCGAGTCGCTTCGAAGACGCCCCCTGAGACACCCCCTGCGCACGCTGCCCGGGGCGGCCCTTGGGCGGCGCCGGCTGCGGACTTTGACATGAACCGAAATCTTTCGTAGCCTCGCGGGGTTAGCGCAATACCGTGACCAGCTGCTGGGTCTGTCTCGCGCTGTTTGCGGAGGCCGATTCCGGGGCCCCGGGGCGGTCCGCGCTCCCATCGTCAGCATCACGCTCTCGCCGAAGAGGGTGGAGAGTGGAAGAAGACTGGAGAAGAAGGACCGATGGCACTGAACATCTATTACGACAAGGACGCCGACCTCGGCCGGCTCGAGGGAAAGACCGTTGCCGTGATCGGCTATGGGAGCCAGGGCCACGCCCATGCCCAGAACCTGCATGCATCGGGGGTCAGCGTCGTCGTCGGTCTCCGCAAGGACTCCGCCAGCTGGGCGAAGGCCGAGGGCGCAGGTCTGAAGGTCGGCAGCGTGGCCGACGCCGCACGCCAGGCGGACGTCATCATGCTGACCCTGCCCGACGAGCTGGCCGCCGATGTCTACCGTGAAGAGATCGCGCCCAACCTCGAGGCGGGCAATTCCATTGCCGTGGCCCACGGCTTCAACATCCACTTCCAGGCCATCCAGGTGCCCGAGGACGTGAACGTCTTCATGGTCGCGCCCAAGGGGCCCGGCCACACCGTGCGCGACCACTTCGAGCAGGGCCGCGGCGTGCCCTGCCTGGTGGCGGTCCACCAGGACCCCAGCGGCGACACCCTGCAGATCGCTCTGGCCTATGCCAGCGCCATCGGGGGCGGCCGCGCCGGCATCATCGAGACCACCTTCAAGGAGGAGACCGAGACGGATCTCTTCGGCGAGCAGGTGGTGCTCTGCGGCGGCCTCACCTCCCTCATGCAGGCGGGCTACGAGACCCTGATCGAGGCGGGCTACGCCCCCGAGATGGCCTACTTCGAGTGCATCCACGAGGTGAAGCTGATCGTCGATCTCATCTACCAGGATGGCGTCGCCAACATGCGGTATTCGGTCTCGAACACCGCAGAGTACGGCGACTTCGTGAGCGGCCCCCGGGTGATCGATGCGGGGGTGAAGGCGCGCATGAAGGAGGTCCTCACGGACATCCAGTCCGGCGAGTTTGCCAAGCGCTTCATCCTGGAGAACAAGGCCGGAGGCGTGGCGTTCAACGCCATGAGGCGCCGAGCGGCGGAGCACCCCATGGAGGAGGTGGGAGCCCGGCTGCGCGGCTTGATGCCCTGGCTCAAGGAACGTCAGCTCGTCGATCGCTCCAAGAACTGAGCGCTTCGGCTGAGGGCTTTGGCTGGAGGCTTTGGCTGGAGGCTCTGGCTGAGGGCTCTGGCTGAAGGGAGAGCGAGGCGGTGGATCAGGATCCGATCGTGACGGAGGGGGGGGAGCCCGGAGCCCCCAAGCGCGGGCGTCGCCGCCGTCGGCGCCGCGGTCGGCGCCGCGAGCGACGCTTCCCCGGCCGCGGCAACGCGGCGGCGCTGCTGCCTCACGTGCTCACCACCGTGAATCTGGCCGCCGGCTTCTACGCCATCGTCAAGGCCAGCACCGGGGATCCCGAGCGCGCCTCCTGGGCGATCCTGGTGGCGGGGATCTTCGACATCCTCGACGGACGCGCCGCGCGCCTCACCCAATCGGTGAGCCGCTTCGGCACCGAGTACGACTCGATCTCGGACACGGTCTCCTTCGGGGTTGCGCCGGCCATCATCGCCTTCCATGCCGGCCATTTCCTCGAGCTCGGCTGGACGGGCTGGGTCATGGCCTTCACCTACACGGCCTGCGCGTCCCTGCGCCTCGCGCGTTACAACGTGACCAGCGGGCGTTACCGGGGACGCTTCGACGGCCTGCCGACCCCCGCCGCGGCGGGGATGACGGTGTCGACGGTCTGGTTCACGGGCTTCTTGAAGGGGCAGGGGATTCCCGTCGACGTGCCCGCGGTGCTGCCCGCCATGGGAATCGCGGCCCTGGGGCTGCTCATGGTGTCGCCGATTCCCTATCGCACCTTCAAGGACGTCCATGTTCGCGGAAACAGCTGGGCCGTGGTCATCATGGTGGTGGGCTTCACGGCCCTCATCGCCAAGCCCAGCGTGAGCTTCTTCATCGTCGGGATCGTCTACGTGTTCCACGGCCCCATCGAGTGGTACTGGCACCGGCAGACGGGTAGGAGCTACGAGAAGATCGGTCCGGACGATGCGGCAGAAGCGGCGGGCCCGGCCGACCTGGAGCGCGCCCTCTCGGAGGCAGGCACGGGGGAGTCGCCAACATGAGTGATGAGATGAGCGACGGAATGAGCAACGAAAAGAGCGACGAGCGGATTCGCATCTTCGACACCACCCTGCGCGACGGCGAGCAGTCGCCCGGCTGCAGCATGAATCTCAACGAAAAGGTCACCCTGGGGAAGCAGCTCGAGAAGCTGGGGGTCGACATCATCGAGGCCGGCTTCCCCATCGCGAGTGAAGGGGACTTCGGCGCCGTTCAAGCTGTCGCGCGGGAGCTGCGCGAGCCCATCGTCTGTGGCCTCGCGCGCACCGGATCCGCGGACATCGAGCGCGCCGCTCAGGCCCTCGAGGAGGCGAAGAAGCCCCGCATCCACACCTTTATCGCGACCAGTGACATCCACCTCGAGCACAAGCTGCGCATGAGCCGCGAAAGGGTGCTCGAGGAGGTGGATCGCGCGGTCCGGCAGGCCCGCGGCTACGTGGACGATGTCGAGTTCTCGGCCGAAGACGCCACCCGCTCCGACCGGGACTATCTGGTCGACGTCTTCGGGATTGCCCTCGAGGCCGGTGCAACCACCCTCAATGTGCCCGACACCGTGGGCTACACGACGCCCCAGGAGTACGCCGAGCTCATCGCCTATCTGAAGGAGAGGGTGCCGGGCAGCGATGGGGCCGTCTTCTCGGTGCACTGCCACAATGACCTGGGGCTCGCTGTGGCGAACAGCCTGGCCGCTATCGCGGCGGGGGCCAGGCAGGTCGAGTGCACGGTGAACGGGATCGGCGAGCGCGCGGGCAACACCTCCATGGAAGAGCTCGTGATGGCGATGAAGACCCGGCGGGATGTATTCGCGGGTATCGACACGGGGATCGCAACCAACGAGATCTATCCCTCGAGCCGGCTGCTCTCGGCGATTACCGGAGTCATGGTGCAGCCCAACAAGGCCATCGTGGGCGACAACGCCTTTGCCCACGAAGCCGGGATCCACCAGGACGGCGTGCTCAAAGCGCCCATCACCTACGAGATCCTCACGCCCGCGTCCATTGGCAAGGCCTCCAACGAGCTGGTGCTCGGCAAGCACAGTGGCCGCCATGCTTTCCGCGAGCGGCTCCTCGAGCTGGGCTTCGAGCTCGAGGTCGAGGAGTTCGAGCGGGCCTTCCAGCGCTTCAAGGACCTGGCCGACGCCAAGAAGACCATCTTCAACGAGGACATCGAAGCCATCGTGGCCGACATGGTGGAGAGTGCCGAGGACCGCTTCTCTCTGGGCGAGCTCTCCATCACTTGCGGCACCTTCGGCAAGCCCAGTGCCACCGTGGAAATCGTGGTCGATGGCGAAGCGCGCAAGACCACAGCCCTGGGCGTGGGTCCCGTGGACGCGATATTCAAGGGCATCAGCGAGCTCACGGAGACCAAGAGCCATCTCGAGAAGTACCAGGTGCACGCGGTGACGAGCGGCCTCGACGCCCTGGGCGAGGTGTCGGTCACCGTGAGCGAGGAGGGGCGCCGGGTAATCGGCCGGGGTGCCCACGAGGACGTCCTGGTCGCTAGCGGCAAGGCCTACGTCCACGCTCTCAACAAGCTCGAGTGGCACAAACGGCGCAGGGAAGTAGAGGCACCGAAAGGGATCTAGCGAATGAACCGCATTGTAGTCCTCCCCGGCGACGGTATCGGCCCCGAGGTCACCACCCAGGCCCGGCGTGTGCTCGAAGCCGTCGACCAGCGCCACGGTCTCGAGCTCGGCTTCGAGGAAGAGCTGATCGGCGGCGTCTCCATCGATGCTCACGGGACGCCCCTGCGCGACGAGGTCGTCGCCCTGTGCCGCGAGAGCAAGGCGGTGATGCTCGGCGCGGTGGGCGGCCCCAAGTGGGACGACATGTCCGTGGACCTGCGGCCCGAGAAGGGGCTGCTGGGTATCCGCAAGGCGCTCGGGCTCTTCGCCAACCTGCGGCCCGCCCAGGTGTTCCCGGCCCTCATCGGAGCCTCGGCGCTGCGGCCCGAGGTGGTGGAGGGGACCGACATGTTGGTGGTGCGCGAGCTCACCGGCGGCATCTACTTCGGTGAGCCCAAGCACATCTCCCGGGAGGAGGGGAAGCGCCGTGCCGTGAACAGCATGGTGTACGACGAAGAGGAGATCGCGCGCATCTCGCGGGTGGCCTTCGAGTCGGCGCGCATCCGCCGAAAGCACGTCACCCACGTGCACAAGGCCAACGTCCTCGAGGTCTCCCAGCTGTGGATGGAGGTGGTGGACGAGGTCGCGAAGGACTACGCGGACGTCGAGCTCGCACATCAGCTGGTGGATTCGTGCGCGATGCTCCTCGTCAAGGAGCCGCGGCGCTTCGACGTGATCGTGACCGGCAACCTCTTCGGGGACATCCTCTCCGATGAGGCGGCCATGATCACGGGCTCCCTCGGTATGCTGCCCTCGGCGAGCCTGGCCGAAGGCGGCATGGGGCTCTACGAGCCCGTCCACGGCTCGGCGCCGGACATTGCGGGGCAGGACCTCGCGAATCCCCTGGCCGCCATCTTGAGCGTCGCCATGCTGCTCGAGCATTCCCTGGACGCAGCGGAGGCGGCCGGCGAGATTCGCGACGCCGCGGCCGCGGTGCTCGCCGACGGGCACCGCACGGGCGATCTCGTGCTCGAGGGCGAGGCGCGCGAGACCATCGGCTGTCGCGCCATGGGCGACCTCGTGCTCGAGAAGCTGGGCACCCGATGAGCGCCGGACGTCAGGAGGGGCGTCAGGAGGAAGGAAACAGTCGCTACCGGGTCGCCCTGGCGGGCGCGACGGGCGCTCTGGGGAGCGAGGTGATCGCGGTGCTCGAGGAGCGGCGCTTCCCCCTGTCCGAGCTCATTGCTGTTGCGAGCGAGCGTTCCCTGGGCGAGGTGGTCGAGTTCCGCGGCGACGAGGTTCCCGTCGAGTGCGAGCTGCCCTCCCTGCGCGGCCTGGATCTGCTGATCCTGTGCACGCCGCCGGGCGCCGCCCTCGAGCTGGTGCGCGAGGCCCTGCGCGCCGAGGTGCCCTGCATCGACTGCTCGGGTGCCCTGGCGGGCTCGCCAGAGGTGCCTCTGCAGGTCGCGGATCTGTGTTCGCCCGAGGCCACGCGCAGCGCGCCGGTGATCGCGGCGCCGGCGGGGCCGGCGCTCGCGTGGGCCCACGTGTTGGCCGCCCTGGAGGGCGCCGCCGGGCTCGAGCGGGTCGTGGGAACGGTGCTGCAGTCGGCGGCCCATGCAGGTCGGCGCGGCATCGAGGCGCTCTCGAGCGAGACCGTGAGCCTGCTCAGCCAGCAAGAGCCCCCGGAAAGCGAGGTCTTCGCCGGGCAGGTGGCCTTCGACTGCATCCCCGCCGCTGGAGCCGGCGGGGTCGGCGGAGAGGAGGAGGGCCCCTCGGCCGGTGATGTCGGTGACGGTGCCACCGCGGTGGAGCGCCACCTGGTGCGTGATCTGCGCCGGCTGATCAATCCCGAGCTGTCCCTGGCGGTCACGGCTGTGCAGGTTCCCACCTTCCTCGGCGACGGCAGCAGCATCGCGGTGGAGACCCGGCGCGCCATCGAGCCGAGCGAGGTCGCGGCCATCTTGCGGAAGGTGCCCGGCGTCGAGCTCTGGGAGGGGGGTGTACCCGGCCCCACCACCCGGGACACGGCCGGACGCGACGGCGCCCTGGTGGGCCGCCTGCGTCGCGACGCCTCGCGGGAGAATGGGCTGCTCCTGTGGCTCGCCGCCGACTCCCTTCGCCTCGCGGCCGTGAACGCGGTGAAGCTCGCCGAGACACGCCTCGGGCTCCTCTGATCGCGTCCTCTACGACTCCAACCGCGACGTCCGCGCGAGACTCTCCTCTTCATGCCCAACTTCAAGCTCGTGCTCGAGTACGACGGCAGCGACTTTGCGGGCTGGCAGCTCCAGGCCCAGGGCCAACGGACGGTGCAGGGCTGTCTTGTCGCCGCGCTGGAGCGCATCTGCGGGGACAGGTCGCGGGTCACCGGCTCGGGGCGCACCGACGCCGGCGTGCACGCCGAGGGGCAGGTCGCGAGCGTCCGCTGCGAGACCCGTCTCGCACCCGACGCGCTGCGCCGTGCGATCAACGGCAACCTCCCCCGGGATGTGGTCGTGCTCCGAGTGGAGGCCGCCCCCGATCACTTCGACGCGCGTCGCCACGCCTGCTCGAAGCTCTACCGCTACCGCATCTGGAATGGCCGGGAGCGCTCGCCGCTACGGGCGCGGAGCTGCTTTCACGTACCGACGCGCCTCGCTGGGGAGGCCGTGGCAAAGGCGGCGGGCGAGCTGACCGGGACCCACGATTTTGCCTCCTTCCAGGCCGCGGGCTCCGTGGTGGAGAGCAGCGTGCGGACGATCTACCGGCTCGAGCTCCTGGGGGAGGCCGGTG
>JAFDEK010000024.1 GCA_019310385.1 Deltaproteobacteria bacterium | reverse complement strand
CTCCAAGAATGGCATCCCCCCCGGGACCCGTTCGCGACGGAACCGGAAGACAGACCTGAAGAGAAACCGGAAGAGAGACCCGAAGAGAGACCCGAAGAGAGGCCGGAAGAGAGACATCCATGGCGTCCCCCACCGTGATTCCCGACATCGCCTCGATCAAAGACCACGCCGGGAAGGTGTTGGGCACGACCGAGTGGGTCGATGTCACCCAGGAGCAGATCGACACCTTCGCGAAGGCAACGGGCGACCACCAGTGGATCCACGTCGACGTCGAGCGTGCGAAGCGCGAGTCGCCCTTCAAGGGACCCATCGCCCACGGCTATCTCACCATCTCCCTGGCCCCCGCCCTGCTTCCCCAGCTGCTGCGCATCGAGCAGACCTCCAACACGGTGAACTACGGCATCGACAAGATGCGCCTGCCCAGCCCCGTGCCCGCCGGCTCTCGGGTGCGTCTTACGGCAGAAATCAAGAAGGTGCGCGACATCCGCGGCGGCGCGGCGCGGGTCACCATCGGGCTCACCTTCAACGTCGAGGGCGCCACCAAGCCCTGCTGCACCGCCGACGTGATCTACGTCTACTTTCCCTGAGCGCCGAGCGGGTCTCCATGAAGATCGCAATCGCACAGGTAAACCCCACGGTCGGCGATCTGAAAGGCAACCGCGGGCTGGTCGAAGAGGCGGCGCGCCGGGCCGAGAGCGCCGGAGCCGGCCTCGTCGTGCTCCCCGAGATGGTGCTGACCGGCTACCCCCCCATGGACCTGCTCGAGCGCGAGGGCTTCGTCGAGGACCAGCTGCGAGAGCTGGAGGCCCTGGAGGCCGCTTCGCACGGGGTGTCGATCGTGCTCGGCGCCGTGCTCCCCTGGGAGCAGGGGCGACCCAAGCAGCTCGCCAACGCCGCGGTGCTGTTGGCGAACGGAAAGCGGGTCGCGACCCGCGCCAAGTCCCTGCTGCCCAGCTATGACGTCTTCGACGAGAGGCGCTACTTCGTGCGGGCCGAGAAGCGCGAGCCGGTGCGGATCAGCGTGGGGGCCGAGACCCGCAGCGTGGGGCTGGCGGTGTGCGAGGACACCTGGGTCTCCCGCATCGCGTACGACGTGAACCCCGTGCACGAGCTCGTGCGCGACGGCGCCGAGCTGATCCTCAACCCCTCCGCGTCGCCCTGGCACGTCGGCAAGGCGCGTGCGCGACAGGACATGCTCGCCGAGCTCGCCCGGGCGAGCCGTACACCCGTCGTCTTCGTCAACCAGGTCGGCGGAAACGACGAGCTCGTCTTCGACGGCGGCTCCTTCGCGTGCGATGCGGACGGACGCGTGGTCGCCCAGCTCCCCCTCTTCGAGTCGGCCTTCACGGTGGTGGACCTGCCGGAGCCGGCCGGCACAGGCGACGCCCACACCTGCGCGCCCATGGAGCGGGCCGCCGAGCTCGAGGCGGGCCTCGCGCTCGGGATACGCGACTACTTCGAGAAGCAGAATCTCCCGCCCGGCGCCGTGATCGGACTCTCGGGAGGAATCGACTCGGCCGTTACGGCGCACCTCGCCGTCGAGGCCCTGGGGGCCGACCGGGTGCTGGGCATCGCCATGCCCGGCCCCTTCTCCTCCCGGCACAGCGTCGACGACGCCCACGCCCTGGGCGAGCTGCTCGGCATCGAGGTACGCGAGGTCGACATCACGCCGGTCTTCGAGTCCTACCGGAGCATCTTCGCGGCACTCTTCGGCGACAAGGACGACTACGGGCTCACCCAGCAGAACATCCAATCGCGCATCCGCGGCGCCGTTCTCATGGCGGCCTCGAATCAAGAGGGGCGTCTGGTGCTCGCGACCGGAAACAAGAGCGAGCTGTCGGTGGGCTACTGCACCCTCTATGGAGACACGGTGGGAGGGCTGGCCGTGCTGGGGGACGTCTACAAGCACGACGTCTATGCCATCGCGCATCACGCCAATCGCGCGATGCCTCGCATCCCGGAGAACACGATCGCGAAGCCCCCCTCGGCGGAGCTGGCGCCCGACCAGCTCGACACCGACGATCTACCCGACTACGACGTCCTCGACTCGATCCTCGAGCAGTGCATCGAAGGCGGCGTCGGCAGCGCGGGGATCAAGCCGCCACCAGGCTGTACGCCCCAGGTCGCCGCGGGAATCGTGCACCGCCTGGACCGAAACGAATACAAGCGCCGGCAGGCCCCAATGGTGCTCCGCACCACACCCAAGGCCTTCGGCTCCGGCCGCAGACTCCCCATCGTCCACCGCTACCGCAGCTAGCATCCTGCCAAGGGAGGCTAAGCGGCGTCGCCCTCGACGCCGGCGGCCTGGCGAACGTTCTCTGCCCGGGCGCCGCGCGGTCCTTCCTGGACGACGTACTCCACGGTGTCGCCCTCGGACAGGCCGTCGTAGTCCGCGGCGTTCAGCCCCGAGCGGTGGAAGAAGACCTCCTTGCCGTCATCTCCCCGGATGAAGCCGAAGCCCCGGTCGCGGACCATCTTCTTGATCTTGCCGCGGCACTTGGGGCCGGCGGGCGCCTGGGGGGCGGTTCCCACCCGGCGACGTCCCCGACTGCGCCCGCGCCCCCGGCCCGGAGTTCGGAAACGATCGGTCGACACGAACTCATCGCGGAAGAGGTCGAGGGGAACGGTGAGGTCTAGTAAGCCGGACTGCTCCGGGGACAGAAGCACCTCGTCGTCCACTGTGTCCACGAGGCTGTAGCGCAACCCCGTGTTGCGGTGGGTTACGAGCAGACCTTCTTCGATCTCGTCGAGTGAGAGCATGGCGGCGACCTCGATGTGACGCGGATGTTGGCGCCCGCGCGGGCAAACCCTGATTCTGCCTGGGGGCAGCTCGGCGCTCCGGCACGGACGATCCGCGTCCGTCGGCAATTGCCGATGTACAACCCTGAGCCCGTACCGGCCGCCATTGCGAAACACCCTGCAAAGGGCGACAGGCCTGAACGTCGAAGCTGCGGGGGGCTCCAGAGCGCTACTGGGTCCGGAGCAGGAGGCGGCAGAGGATATAAGAAGCCTCTACCCGGGTCAAACTCGCGACTGATCCCACACCGGCGGCCCCACGGGAACTCCAGCAAAGGAACTCGCCCCGCGCCTGCCCGCAACACGAGGCACGGACCTTGGCCTGGTGTCGTCTGTAGGAAACCACACCCTTGCCGGGCGTTCCCCCGGCCTGCGCTCGCGCCGCCTCAGTAGGCGGTGGTTCGTGTTCGATGGCGCGGATGCGCCTTGAGGTCCGGGCGTTGACCCCGGGTCCAGAGGAGGTTGTCGAGCTCCCGGGGGCTCACCGATCGCGGCCCCCGACCCCCGGAGCCATTCGACTCGGCGGCGAGGATCTCGGTCATCCCTTCCACCGCGTGGACCGCGACGGCCCGGATCTCGACCTCCTCGGGGCAGTCGTGGGGAATCAGCTCCCCGGCGTCGATCCTACCGGCGAGCTCGGGCGCGTAGGCGAGCACCCCCTCCCAGCGAAGCACATGGGGAACCAGGTTGTCGGCGAAGAGGGTGAGGCGATCGAGGTCGTCGAAGGCGCCGTGTCCCTGGCCCCCGAAGGCCACCGCGAGATCGGCAGCGGTGATCTGGGCCCGCTTGTAGAAGGGGACCTCGAGGCCATCGTAGGCTGAGACGTCGCGGTACAGCGGCATCTCGCCGAGCAGAGCGCCGAGGCGCTCGGCGCTCCCGCTCGCCAGCTCGACCAGCCCCTCGAAGGCGCCCCCGCAGCGGGCCCCCAGGAAGGCGCCGAGCTCGCCCAGGGCGCGGGCGAAGAGCCCCATCAGCTCGGCAACCTCGGGAACCGTCATGTCCTGTCCGAAGACCTCAGCGCAATCGCTCGGGCTCAGAGCCTCGAGGGCCTCGGCGCTCCACGCTCCCCGAGCATCGAAGTGCTCCTTGAGCGCCGTCGACAAGGTGAAGTAGCCGGAGCAACCCGGGCGCTTGCGCAGGTGGGGGAACCAACCCGAGCCGAAGTTGACGGCGTCGAGGGTAACCACGTAGGCGAGGGTCGAGGCCGCGTCGCCCAGGTGGTGGTGGGCGGGGTCGAGCTGGGGCGGGGCGTAGCCCGGGCCGCTCACGAGCTCCCGCGCCAGCTCGCCGAGCCTGGCTTCGTCGATGCGCACCGAGCGGGCGCGCTCCGCGACGAGCGCACATTGGCCGCGAATTTCGGCGAGGAGCGAAGTCTGCCCAGGCACGCCGCCGACGGTAGCCGAAGGCAGAGGGGAGCCGAGGGCAGAGGGGAGCCGCGGTAACGGACGCCCTCGCGTGGGTCAGTGCCGCCCAGGCCGCGCGCGTTTCTCGCTCCGGTGTGACGGTCTATGCTGGCCCGTCATGGCGACCGGCGCAGGGCAACGACGACTGGGCAAGCTCGTCCGCGTCGCGGCGGTCCTCGGCGCGATCGTGGGCATCGCCTGGGTGGCGCGGCGCAGCTTCGGGATCGAGCTCGATCCCCAGGCCTTGCGCGGCTTCGTCGAAGGCCTCGGCGCCATCGGCCCGCTGGTCTTCGTCGGCATGGGGACCTTCCGATCCCTGCTCGGCATCCCCTCCCAGCTCGTCCTCATCGTAGGAGGTCTGGCCTTCGGCACCGCGCTGGGGACCCTCTACGGCGGGCTGGGACTGAGCGTGTCCGCCGTCCTGATCTTTCTGCTCTCGCGCTGGACCGGCCGCGAGGCGGTGGAACGGCGGATTCCCCCGAACCTGCGACCCCTCTTCGAAGGAGCCAGCGGCCGCATGGGTGCGACCTTCATCTTCGTGGGGACGAGCTACCCGGTGGGCTTCCTCACCGCCTACGACGCCCTGGCGGGCGTGACGGGCATGCGCTTCTCCAGCTTCGCCCTGGCCGTCACCCTGGGTTCCTTCGTGCGCGCGGCGGTCTATTCCTATTTTGGCAGCAGCCTGGTCGAGGGCGACTCGACGCCCCTCATCACCGCCGCGGCACTGATCGCCTTCGTTGCGATCCTGCCCCTGGCCTTCCGCCCTTCCCGCCGCTGGCTTCTGCAGATGTTCAGCGGTTACCGCAGCAGCGGGGACCTCGACGAATCCTGACCTGGTGTGCTCAGCCCCCGCGCAGGAGATTCAGTGCGGAGCCGGCTCTGAACCAGGCGATCTGCTCTTCGTTGAGGGTGTGTTCGACCGCGAAGGAATCCTCGCTGCCGTCCTCGTGGTGCAGGGTCGCGTCGAGGGGCTTTCCCGGCTCGAGCTTGGTGAGGCCGCGGATGCTGACCCGGTCGCGCTCCTGCACCTTGTCGTAGTCGGCCGGGTCGCAGAAGGTAAGGGGCAGCACGCCCTGCTTCTTCAGGTTCGACTCGTGGATACGCGCGAAGCTCCGCACGATGACCGTGGCGGCTCCCAGGAAGCGGGGACACATGGCGGCGTGCTCGCGGCTGCTGCCCTCGCCGTAGTTCTCGTCCCCCACCACGACCCAGCGCAGCCCCTCTTCCTTGTAGTGGCGCGCGATCCTGGGAAAGCCCTGACCGGCCTCGCCAGAGAGCTGGTCGAGACCGGTGCCCGCCTCTCCCGTGAAGGCGTTGATCGCTCCGATGAACATGTTGTCACTGATGTTGTCGAGGTGGCCGCGGAAGCGCAGCCAGGGTCCCGCCATGGAGATGTGGTCCGTCGTGCACTTGCCCCGGGCCTTGAGGAGCAGCGGAAGCTGCTCGAAATCCCCGCCATCCCACTTCGAAAAGGGGGACAGAAGCTGGAGCCGCTCGCTGTCGGGAGCCACCTCGACCTCGACGTCGCCGGCCTGATCGGGAGGCGCCAGGTAGCCCTCGTAGGAGATCACGAAGCCCGAGGCGGGGATCTCCGGCGCCGGCGCCGGCGGATCGAGCTTGAAGGAGCTCCCGTCGGCGGCGTTCAGCTCATCGGTGAGGGGGTTGAAGTCGAGGGTACCCGCGAGGGAGTAGGCGATCACGATCTCGGGGCTCGCGATGAAGGCCAGGGTCTCGGGGTTGCCGTCGTTGCGCTTGGGGAAGTTGCGATTGAAGGAGGTGATGATCGAGTTGGCGTCCCCCTTCTGGATGTCGTCCCGCTTCCACTGGCCGATGCAGGGCCCGCACGCGTTGGCGAGCACCACGGCGCCGATCTTCTCGAGCGCCTCCTTCTGGCCGTCCCGGTCGACAGTGAGATTCACCTGCTCGCTACCCGGCGTACACCACAGGGTCGACTTCGTCTTCGCGCCCCGGGCGGCCGCCTGCCGGGCCACGTCGGCCGCCCGGGAGAAGTCCTCGTAGGAGGAGTTGGTGCAGCTCCCGATGAGCCCCGCGCTCAGGTTCACGGAGTAGCCCTGCTCCGCGGCGTCGGCGCCCATGCGCGAGACGGGCCGGGCGAGGTCGGGCGTATGGGGGCCGACGATGTGGGGCTCGAGGGTCGTGAGGTCGATCTCGATCACCTCGTCGAAGTACTTGCCGGGGTCCGCCTCGACCTCGGGGTCCGGGACGAGGATCGCGCGGCTCGCCTCGGCGATCTCGGCCAGCTCGGCGCGCTCGGTTGCGCGCAGGTAGGTCGCCATGCGCTCGTCGAAGGGAAACACCGAAGTGGTGGCGCCCAGCTCCGCACCCATGTTCGTGATGGTCCCCTTGCCCGTACAGCTGATGGTCGCCGTGCCCGGGCCGAAGTACTCGATCACCCGGTTGGTGCCGCCCTTCACCGTGAGCAGGTCGAGCACGCGAAGGATCACGTCCTTGGGCGAGCTCCAGCCATTCAGCTCACCGACGAGGCGTACCCCGACGACATTCGGATAGAGGACTTCCCAGGGAAAGCCCGCCATCACGTCCACCGCGTCGGCCCCCCCCACACCCGACGCGAAGACACCGAGGCCACCGGCATTGGGGGTGTGGGAGTCGGTGCCGATCATCATGCCACCGGGAAAGGCGTACTTCTCCAGGACGACCTGGTGGATGATGCCGGCCCCGGGTCCCCAGAAGCCGATCCCGTAGCGGGCCGAGCAGCTGCGCAGAAAGTCATAGACCTCGCGGTTTCCCGTACGCGCGGTGTCGAGATCGTCCGCCGAGCCTCGGTGGGCTTCGATGAGATGATCGCAGTGCACCGTGGTCGGGACCGCGGTCTCGTCCTTGCCTGCCTGCATGAACTGCAGGAGCGCCATCTGTGCGGTGGCGTCCTGCATGGCGATGCGGTCCGGCCGCAGCATGAGGTAGCTCTCGCCCGGGACCAGCTCCTGTCCCTTGGCATCGTCCAGGTGGCCCAGCAGGACCTTCTCCGCGTAGGTGAGGGGCCGGCCGAGGCGCTCGCGTACGATCCCGAGATTGCGCTTCACCTTGTCGTAGGCGTTCTCGACGAAGCTGGGAGTGGTCTCGATCTGGGGCATGGCGGGGGGTCTCCTGTGGCGCACGGAGCGCGTCGCGGGGCTGAGACGGACGATGAGACGCCCGATCAGACGCACGATCAGACGGACGAGAGGGCGCGAGAAGCGAATCCTCGCCCGGCGCGCTGCGGGGGCGGGCAACGTAGCGCAGGCCGTATGGGGAGACCTTCTTGAAAGCTCCATCAACGTCCCAGAGGGGCGTCGCACGCGGCACGAGGCCGGCGTCGCAGGCGGCGCGAGTCCCGCGACGCCCTCGTCCCGAATCCGTTAGCATCCCGCGCCATGCAACCGGAATCCCTGCACATCCCGGGCTCCGATGGCCTCGAGCTCCACCTGCTTCGCTGGAGCCGCGAAGGCGTCCCCATGCTTCTGATCCACGGCTTTGGCAACGAAGCCCACATCTGGGATGACTTCGCTCCCGCGGTGGCGCCCCATTACGAGGTGCTGGCACTCGACTTGCGCGGTCATGGCGACTCGGACTGGGACGAGCAGGGCCGGTACGACTACGACCATCACCTCGCAGACCTCGAGGCCGTGATCGATGCCCTGGGCTTCGAGCGCGTGGCCCTGGTGGGCCATTCCCTGGGCGGCCGGGTGGCGATCCGCTATGCGGGACGCCACACGGATCGGATGGCGGGGCTCGTCATCGTCGACTCGGCACCCGAGCTCGACCGGCGCGGCACCCTGCGCATCCAGCTGGACGTCCAGGACCAGCGCGAGCCCTCCTTTGCCTCCCTCGCCGAATATGAGAACACGCTCGCACACTCTTATCCGGCGGCCACGCCAGCTGCCATCCGCCGCATGGCGGAGAACGGGCTTCGCCGGCGCGACGAGGATGGCCGTTACGTGCTCAAGATGGACATCTCCTTGCGGGGCCGGGTCGGGGAGCTGACCACCGCCGAGGAGATTGTCGAGCACGAGCGCCAGACCACGGAGCTGCTGTGGCGGGCTCTGGAAGACGTCGCTTGCCCGACCCTTCTGGTGCGAGGCGCCGCCTCGGACATCCTCGCGGCAGACGTAGCCGATCGTATGGTCGAGGAGGTTCTGTCCAAGGGCCGACTCGCGGTCGTCCCCCAGGCGGGACACTCGGTCATGACCGACAACCCAGACGGATTCCGCCAGGCGGTCTGCGAATTCGTTCTCGGCTAGGAAGTCCTCTCGGCCAGGAAGTCCCTTGGGGAATGCCCGGGGCCGCGCGACGACCAGAGCGGGCTACACTATCGCAAGACGAAGCTGCAAGAAGAAGCACGAACTTCAGCATCGCGCAGAGCGATCCGATGCTTCCGATTAGCACCACCTGGATCGGAATAGGTGCAGTTGTCCCCCGCGCAGACCTCTGCAGGCAGACCCCTACAGAAAGGCCAGACGATGATTCGCAAGCATGGGCTCCACCTCGCCTTCGCGCTCCTGCTCGGCTTGGCACTCCCGCCCTGGAGTGCCGCCGATGAGAGCGGCCCCGCCTCTGTGGGCAGCGCTTCGCCCGCGGCCGGGCAGAGCGGCGACGCGGTCGTCGAGGCCGCATCTCCGGATGCCACGGCCTGCGCCAAGGTGGTCGGGGGGTTCCACGCCGCGCTGATCGACGTGATGCAGAACGCCGAGTCCCTCGGCTACCAGGGACGCTTCGACCGGCTCTATCCCGTGGTGGGCGAGACCTTCGAGGTCGAATTCATGGCGAGCAAGTCCGTGGGTCGCCACTGGAAGTCCATGGGAGCCGAGGAGCGTCAGGCTTGGATCGATCTCTTCAGGCGCCATCTGACGGCGAACTACGCGAGCCGCTTCACCGGACACTCGGGAGAGACCTTTGCGACGCTCAGCGAGGAGCCGGCCGCCCGTGACACCATTCTCGTGCGCACCTTCCTGAACCGGCCCAACGGAGAGAACGTCGAGTTCAACTACCGCATGCTGGACGGCGAGGTCGGTTGGCGCGTGATCGACATCTATCTCAAGGGCACGGTGAGCGAGCTCGCCCTGCGGCGCTCGGAGTTCTCGTCCATGATCAAGCGCGAGGGCTTCGACAACCTGGTGATCAGCCTCGAAGACAAGATCAGCAGCTGGCGCAAGGAGGCGGAAGCCTCTTCTTGAGCCCGACGCCCTTCAGTCGCCCGAAGGCGCGGAGGGTGCGGGAGGCGCGGAAGGTACGGGAGGCGCCTCCGGCTGGATCGGCAGCGGCCCCTTGTCCTCCGGCCAGCGGTCCCTGCGGCGTCCCCAGATCCGCTCCATGCGATTCTGCGAGTACGCGGCGTGGAGCACCGCATAGAAGTCTACCGAGGAGCGCTCGAGCTCGCGGATGGACTCGTAGTGCTCCTCCAGGACGACGAAGCCCTCCCCGCCCCGGTAGAGGATGATGACCGTCCCGATTCCGAAGACCCAGGTCGCGGGCCGCAGGAAGATGTCCACCAGGGCGCCGGCGCCGTCGCGCACCGTCGTGGGCCCCGCGATGGGGATGATCATGTAGGGACCCGTGTCCGCTCCGGCCAGCGCCAGGGTCTGTCCGAAGTCCGAATAATGGCGCGGCATCCCCATGTGCTTGGCGGGCTCCCAGAGACCTCCGATACCCACGGTGGTATTCACCACCAGGGCCCCCACCGTAATCCCGGCGTCCTTCCATTCGAGCTGAAAGGCGTCGTTCACCATCACCACGGGCTGGTTGATGTTCCTGAAGAAGTTCCGCAGCCCCAGGCGCAGGAATTTGGGCGTGATGAACGCGTAGCCGCGCATGACGGGGTACAGGAGCAGGCGGTCGAAGCCCCGGTTGAACGCAAAGATCTTCCGGTTGCTGTTCTCCCACGGATCGGGAAAGCCCGCTTCCTCGTCGTCGAAGTCGTCGTCGAAGAGGGGGTCGGGCTCGTCGAAGAGAGGATCGGGCGCGGCGCTCTCGGCGGGCTCGGCGAGGGAGATCCCCGCTGTCAGCACCAGGCTCCCCGCGAGGAGTACCACGCGGGCTGCCGCTTCGATTCTCATGATTCCCCCCGGTTGCCGCACTCTAACCGACTCGAGGGCCGTGAGCAGGGCGGGATCGCGTCCCTGGGCGCTCTGCTGGTTCTCGCATTGCATCCCCCGGGGTAATCAATAGAAGAGGCGACTCGACTTCCGAGCACAGGCAACTCCACCTCAACCCGGCGGCAAATTCATCCGAGAAGCAAGAGCAGGCAAAGAACAATTCCGTAGGCTGACCCGGGGGGGCAATTCACTTGTGCGACCCCTGGGAAGCCTGCGGTAAGCTGGAGATCCCTCACAGGACGAAGGAAACCGCGTCCCCTCCCCACCACCCCCCTTTGGGATCTCCCGGATTGAACCGCCGACGGATACTCGGACTCTTAGTGTTTCCGTCATACAATTCGGGGTGGAACCAATGCTGATGGAAAGCAAGGCTCTTGGGATCAACGACCACGTCGCGCCCATTCCGCGACGGGAAGATCTGACTCGCGGAGGAGATGCCGTGGACATCTTTCAGAAGTGCGATGAGTACCGCCTCGTGCGCGAGCTGCGCTCGGCGAACCTCTACGCCTATTTCCGCAACATTTCCTCGCCCCAGGAGCCGGTCGTCACCATGGACGGCCAGAAGGTCGTGATGCTGGGGTCGAACAATTACCTGGGCCTCACCAATCACCCCGAGGTAAAGGCCGCCGCCGCTGAGGCCCTGGCGCGCTACGGAACCGGCTGTGCCGGGTCGCGCCTGCTCAACGGGACCCTCGACATCCACACCGAGCTCGAGGAGCGGCTCGCCGAGTTCATGGGGACCGAATCGGCCCTCACCTTCTCGACCGGCTACCAGGTCAACGTCGGGGTCTTGTCGTGCCTCATCGGACGCCATGACGTGGCCTTCCTGGACGCACTCAACCACGCCTCGATCATCGATGGCGTGCGCCTGGGCTTCGGCAAGTCGCTCAAGTACAAGCACAACGACATGGAAGACCTCGAAGGCAAGCTGGCGCGCACCGCTGATGAAAAGGCGCGCCTGATCGTCGTCGACGGCGTCTTCTCCATGGAGGGCGATCTCTGCGATCTGCCCAATCTGGTTCGGCTCAAGAACGAATACGGCGCCCGGCTGATGGTCGACGACGCACACGGCCTCGGGGTGCTGGGCGAGAACGGCCGGGGTACGGCGGAGCACTTCGGTCTCGAGAACGAGGTCGACCTCATCATGGGGACCTTCTCGAAATCCCTGGCGACCGTTGGCGGCTTCATCGCGGGCGACCAGATCGTGATCGACTTCATCAAGCACCACGCCCGCTCGCAGATCTTCTCGGCGGCGCCGCCGCCCGCCATGGCGGCCGCGGTCATGAAGGCCCTCGAGATCGTCGAGCGGGAGCCCGAGCGCCGCAAGCAGCTGTGGGACCACACGGCCTACATGAAGCGGGAGCTCGACAATCTCGGCTTCGACACCGGTAATTCGGATTCCCCCGTGATCCCGCTGCTGGTGGGTGACGAGTTCACCACCTTCAGCATGGCCATTCGGCTCCAGGAAGAGGGGGTCTTCGCCAATCCCGTGGTGCCGCCCGCCGTGCCGGCCGGCCAGGCGATGATCCGGACCTCCTACATGGCGACCCACACCCTCGAGCACCTCGACATGGCCCTCGCGGCCCTCGCCAAGGTGGGCCGGGAGCTGAACGTCATCTAGCAGGTTGGCCGCTACGCAGCGGCGGGCACCTCATGCTTCGAGCGGGCCCGGTCGGATCACGGCCGGGCCCGCTTCTTTTCGAGGGCCCGGCGGCCTGCCAGGTCGTTGACGAACTGCCGGGCGCTTCGGCCCGTGCGGGAGGCGTTGCGCTGGGCCCAGCGCAGGGCCTCTTCTCTCACCTCCTCGAGACCGAGGCCGATCTCCTCGCGCACGAGATAGTGCTCGACGATGGCGAGATAGGTCGCCTGGTCGAAGCAGTAGAAGCCGATCTTCAGCCCGAAGCGATCCGACAAGGCGAGCTTCTCCTCGAGCGCCTCGCCGAGGTGCAGCTCGTTCTGCTCGTCGAGCTCCGCCGCCCGGTTGTCCGCCATGGTCTGCGGAACGAGGTGACGACGGTTGCTGGTGGCCACCAGGCACACGTTCTCGGGCGGTGCGTCGATGCTGCCCTCGAGCACGGCCTTGAGCTCGCGATATCCCGACTCGCCCGGCCCGAAAGAGAGGTCGTCGCAGTAAATCACGAAGCGCGCTCGCCCGGCGCCCGCGAGGGCGCGAGATGCGTATCCTCGCCCGGCTCCGTACTGGCGGATCGCGGCGAGCACGCGCGGCAGGTGCACGAGGTCGCGCCTCTCGACCTCCACGAGGCGCAGTCCCTGCCCGCCGAATCGCTCGAGCAGCCCCCTTACCGCCGAGGACTTGCCGGTTCCGCGGTCGCCGTAGAGCAACACGTGATTGAAGGGGAGCCCGTGCAGGAACTGCTCGGTATTGCGCACGAGGTTCGCAACGGCGCCGTCGACGCCGACGAGATCGCCCAGGTCGAAGCGCGCCGGCTCGGGCACTGGAACGAGGCGACCGGGCCCGCGCTCGGAGTCCCAGCGAAAGGCGCGGCAATTCTCGAGCAGGGCCTCGTCGAAGGCCGGCCCGGTGAGCTCCGCGAGCAGGCTTTCCGAGAGCGCGAGAATGCGTTCGAGACGGGCGAGCAGTCTGGCCAGGCGACCCATGGCTGCCGATTGTAGACTGCACGCGCAGCGTTTGCCGAGGCGATCCACCCTCTCAGCCCCCGCCGTCTCAGCCCGCATTTTCAGCCAAAGTCGTGCCAGCGAGGTGGCAGGGGGCGGCCGACGATCTCGAAGAAGAGTTCGAGGAAGCGGTAGGTCAGCCCCCAGACGACGTGACGCTCGGGCACGCCGACCAGGATCCCGGGAAAGCGGGCTCCGCGACCGGGCAGGTCGATGGCGTGAACCACGTGGCGCGCGTCGTCGAGCAGCCCCGCCAGGGGAAACCAGAAAGCCTCCTGGACCTCGTAGTTGGGAACCAACTCGCTGGGCTCGAGCAGCTGATAGACGTGAGCGGAGATCACCATGTCCCGGGCCGCGGCCGCGGCGTGTCCCTGCACGTCGTCGACGCGCCCGAGGTAATCGGCGACACCCAGCGAGACGCCCACCTCTTCGAGGGTCTCGCGCTCCGCCGCCTGGCGCGCCGAGCCGTCCGCGCTCTCGACTCGTCCACCCGGAAAGGCCATGTGACCCGACCAGGGATCGCCGGCGTGGTGGGCGCGTTCGATGAAGAGCAGCTCGGGCGAGGCCTCGCCCTCCCGCAGCACCATCGCCACCGCGGCCTGCCGCTTGCCCTCCACGGGGAGGAGTACAGGCTCGTGGGATGCCAGATTTCGCCGGACGAGATCGAGAGTCGGCACGCTCGACACCATATCGAGACCCGCGGGCCGGCGCCGCAAGGCCCTGGCAGCGCCAGACGCTTGTTCCCCGCCCAGGCAGGCGGAGCCAAAGGCGCCGGTTGCCCGCGATTCCTCGCCCAGGCAGGCGGAGCCCAAGGCTCCGGTTGCCCGCGATTCCGTTCCGGGCGCGGGGGCACTGCGCTAGGGTCGCAGCAATGGAGAGCCGGCCGAGCACCCCTTCCGAGGCCAGGCACGTTCTCGCCCTTGCCAGCCGCAACAAGCGCGAAGCCAATGAGCTGCTCGCGGGGCTGCCCCTGGACGAGCAGGTGCGCCTGGTCTGCGAGGCGCCCCTCTCCAAGCGCACCGCCATCCTGGAGCTCACGCCCGAGCCCGAGGCGGTCATTCCCCTCATCCCCGAAGCGGAGCTCTGCTTCACGGTGAAAGCCACCGGGATCTCGGATGCGAGCTGGCTCATGGAATACGCTACCCCCGAGCAGATCGCGGCCTGCGTCGATCTCGACGTGTGGCAGGGCATGACGCCGGTCGCCCGGAGCTTCGAGAGCTGGCTGGCGGTGTTCGCCGAGGCCGGTGAAGAGACCCTCCTGCGCAGCGCCCAGATCCTCGATACCGAGCTCGTCGTCCTCTATCTGCGCGCTGCGGTCGAGGTGAGCTTGAAGCCCAACGACGACGAGAGCTGGCAACCGCCCGAAGGTGGTCAGACCCTCGACGGGCAGTTCTACCTGGTGCCGAGAGATCCCGCCGACGACATCGCACCCTTGCTGCGTCTGCTCAGCGTCCTCTTCCGCCGCGACTACTGGCTCTACTTTCGCATGCTCCAGGGCGCCATCTGGGAACTCGAGAGTGATCTCGGAGAGTGGGCCCTGCGCTGGCGCACGGGGCGCCTCGAGGAGCTCGGCTTCCCGGCGTGGGACGAAGCGATGCGCATCTACGGCTTCGTCCGTCCGGATCAGCGCGGCGAGATTCCAGCGGCGAGCCACCCCCTCGACATCGAGGCCTGGCACCTTCCGGTATGGATGCCCGAGCTGCCCGCCGTGGGAAAGCGTCAGCTCGCCATTTTCCGAGCCGCCGGCGAGCTCGACGAGGGTGAACGGAGCGCATTCTTCTTCGCCTTCGTCTCCATGGCGAACAAGGTCGCCATCGCGGATCGCATGCCCCTGGGCGACGCCGACACCTTGCCCGCCGCAATCGAGAAGGTCGCCATCGTGGCAAGCAGCGGCCTCGAGTACGTCGCTACGCAGAACCACCTCGGCCTGCCAGAGGTGCTGCGGCGAGCCACGCTGGAGCGTCTGTTCCGGGTCGGCGCCAGCCTCGACCCGGAAGCCGTGCGCCCGCCGCCCCTGGAGGCCGACATCCAGGAGGACGGCGAGCAGGGGGACGGCGAGGACCCCGTCGCCCGCTGATGCCGAAGCTCGCCGAGCTCTCCACCGGACTCGCCCGCTCTGTGCTCGCCCTCCCCCCCAGACGCTGCAGGGTGCGGCACGAGAGCTCGTGGATCGCCATGGAGGACGGCGTCCGGCTTGCCACCCGCGTTTTTTCGCCCCTCCACGGTAACGACGCGCCGACGGTGTTGATTCGCACTCCCCATGGCAGCGGGGGAGAGCTGAGCCGGGACATGCTGCTGGGGCGGCTCATCGCCGAGGCGGGCTACCACGCCGTCGTCCAGGACGTGCGAGGGCGCTGGGACTCGGAGGGGTCCTTCGTCCCTTTCGCGAACGAAGCACGGGACGGCGCCGAGACCCTCGCCTGGATCCTCCAGCAGCCCTGGGGCAGCGGCGGCATCGGACTCGTGGGCTCGAGCTACGGCGGCCACGCCGCGTGGGCGGCCCTCTCCGCGGCACCCGATCGAGTCCAGGCCCTGGTGGTCGTGATGGGAGCCGCCGATCTCTACCCCGCCTTCCACCCAGGCGGCGCCTTTTCCCTCGCGACCGCCCTCGACTGGGCGACGCGGGTCGGCGATCGCGTCACGACCCCCAGAGGCCACATCGACCTCGACCGGGGCCTGCGCCATCGACCCATACGTGAGTCCGACCGCGTCGCCCTGCGTCGCATCGACTGGTTCCGCGACTGGATCGACCACCCGCAGCGCGACGCCTACTGGGAAGGACTGGCGGCCCGCCTACCCGATCGACCGCCCCCCAGCTTGCTGATCGCGGGCTGGTACGACTTCTTTCTCGGCCCGCAGCTGCACGACCACGCTGAGCTCCTGGAGCGGACTCGCGGCGCCGGCCCCAGGGCGCCGCGCCTGGTCATCGGGCCCTGGAGCCACGGGCACGCAGCGCACCCGCGCTGGCGCAGCCTGAAGCGGGGATTTCTGGGCGTCTCCCTGCGCGAGACCCTGAGCTTCCTCGACCATCATCTGGCGGGCGCACCGGCGGACGCGGAGTCCGCTTCCGGGGCAGAAGCACTTCCGGGTATGCCAGTGCGCTTCTTCATGGGCGGCGGAGACGAGTGGAGAAGCTCGTCCGCGTGGCCGCCACCGGAGACTCGCAGTTGCGCTCTCTATCTGCGAGCCGGTGGGGAAGAGGGGGGAAGTGGGGGAAGGGAAGAGCTGCACGGCCCCACCGGCGCACTCTCCTGGGATCCGCCGGCAGCGGACGAAGCGCCGACTCGATTCGAGTCGGACGGGGAGGACCCGGTGCCCAGCGTGGGTGGAGCCTTCTTCTCGTCGCGACTCTGGGGACGCGGCGACGGAGCCGCAGAGCAGAGCCCCCTCGATGGTCGCAGCGACCTCGTCCGTTTCACCGGGGAAGGACTGGAAGAGGAGCTCGAAATCGCAGGCAGAGTGAAGCTCGTGCTCCACGCCCTCGACGACGCCGGAAACACCGAAGACGCCGACTTCACCGCGAAGCTGGTGGACCTCGCCCCGGACGGCTCGGCGCTGAACCTGTGCGAGGGCATCCTTCGCTGCCGCCAGCCAGCCGACCTCGTAGATGCGACGAAAGATGCGACGGACGATGCGAGGGAGGATGCGAAGGACGCGGGACAGCCGACGCGGAATGCCGACAAAGCCCTCGAGATCGACCTCTGGGCCTGCGCGTGGCGATTTCGCCGGGGCCACCGGATCCGGCTCGAGGTGGCCTCGGCGAGCTTCCCCCGCTTCGCCCGCGGTCCGGCCGCAGGCGACTCGGTCTCAGGAGACGCCGCGCAGTCCCCCCGACCGACCCGGCAGACGCTGTTTCACGACCCCGACCGTCCCTCCCACCTCGTTCTGCCCGTCGTCGGCGGTCTGCCTGTCGCGGGCACGGCGCGCGACGCGCCTCATGCCACGCCCGCTGCCACGCCCCAAGCCACGCCCCAAGCGAAAGGCCCGCCAGGATGAATCCCGGCGGGCCCTGTTTCGCCTGTAGGTCGGCGTCTCTCTGCTACTACACGAGCTAGAGGTCGACGGCCTTCAGGGTCTTGCGCTTGTTCCCAACGGCGCGCACCTCGGCGGCCTTGATCAGGTCGCGAACCACAGCGTCGAGGGCGCCGTAGAACTCGCCGCCAACATTGCACTTCTTGACCGCGTTCTTGGTGCGAGCCTTCGAGATGATGAGCTCGGCGGGCTTGCCTACGCGGCGGCGAGCCGCCTTCTTCTTCTTACGTGCTGCCATTTTGAACCTCCCGTTTCAGCCACCGCCTCGCCGTGGAAATCACGACGCTCCGGTGGCGTTATCCCCCATCGCGAGCACGATCGACCTGCTTCTCGTGACGGTCGTCGAACAAGTCGCGGGAAGTGCCAATACGAATCTCGCCATTGCAAAGCTCTGCAAAACTCCGCAAAGCTCTCTGGCACTTCACGAACGTGCACTATGGCGCGTTCGATGGCGCCGATATTAAGCAAACCCGCATCGTAGTCAAACGAAAAATGGCTCCAGAAGGCCCAGAAAGGCCAGATTCGGCACTTTTTCCCATTTTGGCGCCTCTCCAACACGCCTACAGTCCCTCAGAAGCCCGTTTTCGAGCCTTCCGCGCTCTCTTCTTACATCGCCAGCGTGCTCGCTTCCGCTGCCTTGAGTGTGGGGCGAAGGGCCGGTAGCCTCGCGCTCCCCGTGAAAGCAGTCAGCGCACGCTTCACCCATCCGAGCCTCGACGGCATCCATCTTCACACCCTCACCTGGGGCTCCTCCGCGAAGCCCGCCCTGGTGCTCCTGCACGGAGGCGGCGCAAACGTCTCCTGGTGGACGCACCTCGCACCCGCGCTCGCGGAGCGTTTTCACGTCACCGCCCTCGACTTCCGGGGTCACGGCGACTCGGACTACCCCGAGGAGGTGGAGAAGGGCGGATTCGACGTCGACCTCCGGGCCCTCCTCGACCATCTCGCGAAGCCCGACGCCGTACTCGTGGGCCACTCCATGGGCGCCCACGTTGCGCTGCGTCATGCGGCGGCTTCTTCCGCCACACGAGCGATCGTGCTGCTCGAGATTTCGCGCGGTGCCGGGGCCCAGCTACGACGCGGCGCGCGGCTCGCGCTCGCCCTGCGGCGCAGCTACCCGAGCGCGCAAGAAGCGATTTCCCGCTTTCGCTTCCTGCCGAGCGCCGATCATGCGGATCCGGCGCTGCGAGAGCACATCGCGCGACGCTCCGTCGGCGCGCTGCCCGACGGACGCTTCAGCTACAAGTTCGACCCTCGTTGGTTCGGCTTGCCCTCCCGCGCTCCCGCTAACGCCGGCGACGTGGGCTGCCCGACCCTGATCCTGCGCGGCGCAGAGAGCCGCCTGCTCACACCCGAAGGCGCCCAGCAGCTCGCGAACGAGATTCCCGGCGCAGAGTGGAGGGAGATCGAGGGCGCGGGCCACAACCTGCACCTGGATCGGCCGGAGAGCGTGCTCGAGGCCCTCGAGCACTTCCTGGCACGCCACCCCTGAAGCCCGCCCTCTCCGCTCAGCAGCGCGCCCCGGGGGATTCGGCGGACCTCGACCACCGCGCTTCTTCGGCTCTTTCTGCGCCCTTGCCGTAACTTTCGGTCACGACCGGGCCACGTCTCTCTGTCGAGCGTCGCCGCGAGCTGGCGGCAGCCGACCGGCAAGGGTTCGATTCGGCTCCGTGAAAGATCAAGGAAAAGGTCAAGGCGAACCCAGGTCTATTTCTTCTAGTAGGAATCCTGTTTTGTTCAGAAAATTCGCCAGATTGAAGAATTCTGCTTGCCATGTGTCGCCGGTACACCCCATAATCACGATGTGCCGACCGATCGTTTCGGGGACGCCTCTGTAGGGCGGTTGCAGACGCGGAAGACACGGGTCGATACAGCGATATTGAAGCGGAAGAATTGAGCTGAATCAGGTAAAAGCAGGCAAGTCCCAGAATCCAGAGAAGTTCAGGCGTCGAAATAGCAGATAGGTCGAAGAGCCGGAACTTCACAGCCGTAAGCCGCAGGAAGAAAAAATGAATTCGATCGTTACTCGGTGGTGCTCCCTTGTACTGACTCTCGTAGTGGGAGTGTTCTTCGCAGGGCCAGCGCTCGCGATCTACTACATCGATATGGCCGATCCGGGTGACCTCGGATACGTGGCCGACGGAGGCCAGATCGACTGGGATCACGCCTTCGAGCCCGCGCAGAGTGTGGATTCGGTCCAGCACACCTACCTGGTCATCACCGTGACCGAGGACTTCGTGTGTGACTCCTTTGGCGAGTGCATGGTCGACGTCTTCTTCGAGGAGGAGTCGGTGGTCTTCGACATCGACAGCATTGGAAACACCTGGGACGGTGGCGACGTCACTCCCGGCTGGATCCAGCTCGGGACGCTCTTCGCTGGAGAGGTCACCGTCCAGGCCAGCATCAACGAGTGGGGCGACACGATGACCGTCATCGCCCGAAGCGACGTGGCCAACGGTGGCGGCGACTTCCTGGTCGTGAACTCGACGATGGTGGTCGACTTCACGGAGCTGGACACGTCGGAAGTCGGAGGCGGCACGAGCCCGATGCCGGAGCCGAGCGCCGCGCTGGTCTTCGCTCTCGGCGGAGTGGTCTTCTCGAGCCGAATTCGCAGGGGATGCTGACGAGGCGCCAGACCTCGCCTTGATTCAGCTCTCGATTCACAGAACAGAGGCCGCACTCTTCCTGAGTGCGGCCTCTTTCGTGCCGGACCCCTTGCGTTTCCTCTGGGAAATTGCATCCTCCTCTCGTGAGCTGCCATGAGCGTTCCCGTTGATCACCATCGCCATGTCGGCCGTGATCGATGCCGACACGAAGCGCGTCTGGCGCGCGCTCACTGAGCCTGGGGAGCTCGTGACCTGGGACGAACAGCTGGTCGCGCCCGTCGAAGCCCCGACCGAGTATCCCCGCTCGGGCCAGCATGTGCGCTGGCGATATCGCCTGGGATCGGTGCAGCTCGTTCTGCACGATCGCCCCCAGGCGGTCGAACCCTGCAAGAGGCTCCGCTCTCTTCTATCCCTGGGCTCGATGCGCTTCGACCAGACCTACACCCTGCTCCAAGAGCCCGAAGACGACCCCGATGTACCGCGAACCCGTCTGGGGCTGAAGATCGTCGCCTCGAACTCGGTCCCGGTGATCGGTTCGATCGTCGATCGCTTCGAGGTGCGGCGGCTCGCCACCGAGCGCATCGACACCACCCTGCGCGCGATCAGCCAATGGTGCGAATCATCGCCCTGACGCGGGCGTCCTTCCCCCGCTACTGCGGAGGGGAGGCATCACCGCGGAGGGGAGACATCACCGCGGAGAGGAGGCGCCGCTCCGCCAGATCTGGGTCTTCGGATGGAAGGCCTTCCAGGCGAACCAGTAGGCGTCGGTGGCGCGAAGATCCTCCGGCATCTCCCACGCGAAGGTCCCCGACTCACTGTCGTAGGCGACGCGAAGCTTGCGGCCGCGGAGTTCGTCCACGATACGCCCGCCCGCCGCCGTGAGAATCGACCCCAGATAGGCTCGCTCGACGCCGTCGACCTCGACACCCAGAACGACCTCCTTGGGGTGATAGCGCTCGTCCCTCGCAGCGACGGGAAAGGGGATCGTCTCGGACACCCAGTAGGCCGAAAAGGGGCTGTAGCGGTAGTCGATGCGCCTGGGAAGCGGCCGCACGAGGACCTTGGATTCGGGGTGGCGCACCAGCCACGCCCCGAGCGGCACCTGCCACGCGGGCACCCGCTCGAGCCGGGTGCCCGCGAAGGATCCGGCGATCGAAGACCCGCGGAGCTGAGACCAGAGGCTCTCGGTCTCGAGGTCGTAGAGCACGAAGTTGCATTGATAGACGAGCCCCGAGATCCCGAAGCGCAGAGTGCGCGCGCCCTTCTTCCCGACGCGCTCCTTCCCGACGCCCACCTTCCTGAGAAAGACGGCCGGACTCCCGGCCAGGGGGTCGTAGGTCACCGCCACGGGAACCCCGCCAATCTCGTCGTTGATGACCTGGTGATACTCGAGGATGTGTACGGGGTAGGCCCGCGCTTCTCCCCCGAGTACCACGCCGACCACGGGGTTGCCGGGTACGACCCAGCTCGCCTCGGCGGGGCTCGCGAAATGCGGATCGTCCACGCGCGGGATGCTGTCCCGCGCAGGACCTCCTTGGAGGATCTCTGCCCGGGGCACGTCGAGCTTCGCGAGCACGAAGCCGTTGAGGCGGTCACCGCTCCCAGGCTTCCCCTGGCCGGCGGCCGCCTCTTCCGACCCGGCGCTGAGCCCGGTGATGGCCGGCGCCAGCAGGATCGATGCGGCAAGGCCCGAGCAGAGCAGCCCCCGGCGCCGCTTCATGGGCCCGGTCCTCATCGCGGGGCAGCCCCAGGGTCCAGCGCGGCACGCACGCTCTCGCAGAGGATCTCGAGCAACGAGTCGAGGTCCTCGTCAGGAATGTTGAGGGAGGGGGTGACGTAGACCACGTTGCCGAGGGGCCGCAGATAGGCGCCCCGCCGGCGCGCCTCTTCGTAGACCCGCCAGCCTCCCTCGGCGAGGTAGCCCTCCGCGCCCTCGAGATCGAGAGCGCCTACCATACCCTTGGAGCGCACCCGCGAAACGCCCGGAAGCCCCTTCAGAGACTCGAAGGCCTCGCGAATGCGTGCGGCCTTCGCGGCCGCACCCTGGAGCACGGCTTCGTCGTCGAAGACGCGCAGCACCTCGAGCGCCACCGCGGCACCCAGGGGATTCCCGCAGAAGGTGTGACCGTAGTAGAAGGCACGTTCGCCAGCGCCGAGGAAGCCCTCGAAGACACGCTCGCTGGCCAGGGTTGCCGCCATGGGAAACATGCCGCCAGAGAAGCCCTTGGCGGTGCACAGGAGGTCCGGAGCGAGGTCCGCGTGCTCGCAGGCCCACATGGGCCCCGTACGGCCGTAGCCGGTGAAGACCTCGTCGCACACCAGCAAGACGTCGTTCGCGTCGCACAGGGCGCGAACGCCGCGCAGAAACTCCGGGTCATAGATCTGCATGCCCGCCACACCCTGCACCACCGGCTCGACCACCACCGCGGCCAAACACTCTGCCCGGGAGGACATGAGATCGCCCAGTGCCGTGAGGGATTTCTCGTGGCCGGAAGCGTCGGCCGGCGAAGGCAGGTGAAAACAGTCGAGCAGGGCGCCCTCGAAGGGTCGTCGGAAGACCTCCAGACCGCCGAGGGCCGTAACGCCGAGAGTCTCGCCGTGGAAGGCGTCCGCGAGGGAGACGAAGCACTTGCGCTCGCTCCCGCCGTTCTGCTCCCAATACTGAAGGGCGAGCTTCATCGCGACCTCGACCGCAGTCGAACCGTTGTCGCTATAGAAGACGTGCTCGAGACCTCTGGGCGCGACCTCGCAGATCCGCTCGGCGAGCTCCGCCGCGGGACCGTGAGCGATCCCCGCCAGGGCCGTGTGGCAGAGCACTTCGGACTGCCGCTGCAGCGCCGCCACCAGACGCGGATGGCTGTGGCCCAGCACCGAAGTCCACCACGACGCGTTGGCGTCCAGGTAGGAACGGCCATCGGCGTCGTAGAGACGCGAGCCGTGGGCGCGAACGATCACCAGCGGATCGACCTGCTCGCGATAGCGACTCATCTCCGTATAGGGACGCCAGACCCACTTCTTGTCGAGAGCGACGATTCGATCACGGTCGAGCTCTTCACCCACTCCAAACCCCTCCTACCCTACACCTCGAGACGCCGCGTTCCACTGCAGTCCGTTGAAGCCCATTGAAGTCTACTGAAGCCCGTTGAAGTCTATTCGCCCCCTGAATCGACGTCGAGGGGAAGATCGATCACAAAGCAGGCTCCGGCGCCGAGCTTGGTCGACACCGAGATGCGCCCGCGGTGGCGCTCGACGATGCCGTGGGAGAGGGAGAGCCCGAGGCCCGTTCCCTTGCCCACCTCCTTGGTGGTGAAGAAGGGGTCGAAGAGGCGCCCGCGAATCTCCGGCGGAATGCCCGGGCCGTCATCCCGGAACTCGAGGCGCACCCCCTGGTCGCTGCGCCGGGTCTTGATCGTGATCGTGCCGCGATCCCCGAGAACGTCGCACGCGTTCATCAAGAGATTGAGGAAGACCTGGTTGAGCTGGCCGGGGAAGCAGCGAAGCGTCGGCAGGTCGCCATAGTCGCGGACCACGGTGATGTTGTTCTTGATACGCGGCTCCATCAGGGCCAGGGTCCGGTCGATCTCCTCGTGGAGGTCCGCATCCTGGATCTCGGCCTGATCCATGCGCGAGAAGGTGCGCAGATCCTGAACGATCTGCTTGACGCGCTCGGTGCCCTCGCGACTGCGCATGAGGAGCTTCGCGATGGCGTCGCGAATGCGCTCCGCATCCTCCCCGCTGACCCCGTCCGCGGTGAGCTTTCGGATGTACTCGTCGAGAAGTTGGAGATTGGCGTGCACGAAGCCAATGGGATTGTTGAGCTCGTGGGCGACTCCCGCAACGAGCTGCCCGAGGGCGCTGAGCTTCTCGCTCTGCATGAGCTGAGCCTGGGTGTCGCGCAGCTCCTGCGTGCGGTCCTCGACCCGGGCCTCCAGGGTCTCGTTGAGCTTCGCGATCTCGTCGAAGGCCTTGGCGTTCTCCATCGCGATCGAGCTCTGGTTTGCCAGAGTGCGCAGCAGCTGCCGATCGTCCCCAGCCAGGCGTCCGCCGGAGAGCTTTCTCCCCACCGCGATCACGCCCAGGAGATCGACTCCGAAGAGGATCGGGACCAGCAGCTCGACCTCGAGAGTGTCGTAGATGTCCCAGCAGGCCTCGCGCTTTTCTGGGTCGGGCTCCTCGTCGAAGTCCGCCCGAGACAGCTCCTCGCGGCGCATCCACAGGTGCTTCCAGATGGAGTGGTCCGACGGGATCTCGGTGCGCGTGTCCTCCTCGTCCCAGTCCCCGCGCCAGGCCGAAGGCCGCAGCACCCGATCGTTCTCGTCGAAGAGGAGCACCATGGCTCGGCTGACCCCCATGGTGTCCGTCAACGCCACGAGGATCCGGTCGCCAATCTCCCGCAGCGAGAGCATGGACACCATGGCCTCGGAGATCTCCCGCACCGCGGTGCGATAGCGGGAGCGATCGCGGTCGAACACGCCGTCTACGAGCCGCTGCATGCGCTCGCGCACCGGGTTGAAGGCCAGGATCGCGAGAAAGAGGAAGACCACCTGGGCCGAGCGCACGGTGACGCCCAGGCGAAGCACCGCCTGGTCGGCAAAGGTGATCATGAAGGCGAAGAGGCCCGTAATGGCCAGAGTCGCCGCGCCATAGGCCGCAGAGGATCGGGCAAGCAGGCGAAGCTCGAAGAACTGCTTGCGCAGCATCCCCGCACCGACCGCGATGGGGAAGAAGACCACCCAGAACATCGCGAAGTACCACGGGAAGGGTGTGCGGAGAAAGTACTCGGCCAGCAGGATGAGGAGCCCGGGCAAGAAGCTCACCATGCCCGCCACGATCATCATGTCCATCCGGTCGCCGACGCCCGCCTCCCCGGCGGCGCGCCGCTGGCTCGCCATGATTCCCAGGGAGACGAGGGAGAGGCCGATTCCGAAGAAGAAGGCCAGCGCGGGTATCCACTCGCCGGGGAAGGGCGTGACCAGTCGCTCGAGGAAGAGGGCGGCGGCGATCGCGGCGGCCGCCGCATAGGGCACGACGCGGATGCGCCGATGACGGACCACCCAGGGCGGCTCGAGGGGATAGGAGGTGAAGAAGTGGAAGGTGGTGGCGCCCAGGATCGGGAAGTTCGCGAGCACTCGCGTGGCCGCCCAGGGAATGAGATCGGCCCGCATCGACGAGGCGAGCCCCACCGCCATGCTCGAGCAGAAGAGCACGAAGGCCCAGGCCTCGGCGCGATCGGGCTTGATCCACCACACCACGCAACCGATCGCGATGTAGAGGACCGAGACCAGCAGGATGGCGACGTGGAGCACCACGTCCTCCGTGCGCTGGGCGAAGTCCGGCGGGGCGGGATACAGGGGAAGGTGCAGGATCTGCCCGCTCCGTTTCTCGATCTCGTAGATATTGGGGACTTCGTGGTCGAGGTATTGCCAGCCGCGGCGCATCACGCGAAGCACGGGGACTCCGTCGACGGCGGTGAGGCGATCTCCCACCTCGACGCCCTTCGCGTAGGCCTCGTCGGTGGCGGACTGCACGAGCGTGGCGCCACCGATCAGCGAGCAGTTGAGGGGAATGACGGGCCCGTCCCGCGGCAGCACGAGGGAGAAGGCCGATAGCCCGATGGCAAAGAGGGCCCAGCTCGCGAAGGCGAGGCCCGTAATGCGCCGGAATCGTTGGGTGGAGCGAGGGTTCATCGCGCAGGCGGCGCCCTGGGGGTGGTGAGCCCATGGGTCGCCCCAAGAGGGTCGCACATAGTGGCGCGGATTACTCGATCCCGTGCGTTGGGGGGGGAGCCTTCAGCGGAAGAGAGCCTTCAGCGGGAAAAGAGCCTTCAGCCCAACGAGAGCCGTCGACGCCCGAGAAGCCCGTGCAGGTCTCTGCTAGATGCCCGAGCCGCCCTCTTCCTCGCTGATGTGGATCCCGCACTCCTTGGTGTCAGGATCCTCCCACCACCAGCGACCGGCGCGCGGGTCTTCGCCGTCCTTGATGGCGCGGCTACAGGGCGCGCACCCCACGGAGGGATAGCCTTCGGCGTGGAGGCGGTTGACGGGCACGTTGTGGCGGCGGATGTACTTCCACACCTGATCGTGGGTCCAGTCCGCCATGGGGTTGATCTTCACGATGCCGCCGGCCGCATCGTCGATCATCACCTTGGCCGTGTCTGCACGGGTGACGTTCTGCTCCCGGCGCAGGCCGGACACGTAGGCGTCGAGGCCCGACAGATAGCGGCGCATGGGCTCGACCTTGCGCAGACGGCAGCATAGCTGCCGGTTCTCGAGAGACTCGTAGAAGAGGTTCATCCCCTTCTCGCGCACCATCTCCTCCACGTCTTCGGAGCGCGGGAAGACGACCTCCACGTTGACTTCGAAGCGGTCGCGTATTCGATCGATGAGGTCATAGGTAGCCTGATGGAGCCGGCCGGTGTCGAGGACAAAGACCCGGGAACTCGGCTCGACCTGCTGCATGAGATGGAGCAGCACCATGCCCTCCGGCCCTCCGAAGGAAGCGGAGAGCGCGAGTCGCGGATGGAATTTCTCCACCGCCCAGCTCAGGATCTCGGGCGCAGACAGGGGCTCCAAGGTTTTTTCGTCGATGACCCGGCGCACCTCGTCGTCGAGGTGCCTGGCGGTCTGAGGGGATGTCTCGCTCATGGGACCGGTTCCTCTTCGCACTGAAGTCGCACTGAAGTCGCACTGGGAGGGGGATTTCTGAGCGCGCGACCCTATTATCAGACACAAATCCCGATAAATCTACTGTAGAGAATGAGAAATCAATACGGCAACAGGATCAGTTTATCGATTTCCCGCAGCGCCTCCTGACCGCTTTCCAGGAGGCGCTCGCCGAGAGCGGACGCACGGCGGACGGATCGCGCTGTCGGGCCGCCCAGGCGGAGATGGGCTCGCCCAGGCGCGGGTGCAGCGTCTCGGAGGCGAGCTCACAGAGGGGCTCGAGCACGAAGGCCCGCTCGTGGAGCCGCGGATGGGGGACGCAGAGGCCGGGCTCGTCGAAGCAACGATCCCCATAGAGGAGCAGGTCGAGATCCAGGGTTCGTGGGCCCCAGCGCAGGGCGCCGGACGGCCGCTCGCGCCCGGCCTCACGCTCCACGGCGAGCATGCGATCGAGAAGTGCCCGGGGCTCGAGCCCGCTTTCGACGCACATCACGGCGTTGAGATACGCGCCTTGGGGACCGGGGCCGACGGGATCGGTCTCGTAGATTCGCGACACGGCCACGACCTCGATGCCCGGCGTCGCCGCGAGGGCCTCGACGGCGAAGACGAGCAGCGCCTCGCGCTCACCGAGGTTGGATCCCAGGGCTAGATAGGCGGTCACGGACGCGCCAGGCGTGGCTCCGATCATCCCGGGACAATAGGGCTCTCGGCGGGGAAGATACCCGAGCCGCCTGGCGGCGCGGGGAGGATACCCAGGCCGCCTGACGGCGGCGGGCGGCGGCGGCGGGCGGCGAGTCTCTCGCGCCCAAGGCTACCATCCCCGCGTGCCCGCCTCCGAATCCCAGCTGCCGGACCTGCAGACACCCATTCCCGGCCCCCGCTCCCGGGAGCTCGGGGCGCGGCTCGCGCAGGTCGAGAGCCGCAACGTCACCTGCCTTTCGCCAGCCCCCATCTTCTGGGAGCGCGCGTCCGGCGCCAACGTGTGGGACGTGGACGGCAACCGCTATGTCGATCTCAGCGGCGCCTTCGGTGTCGCCAACGCTGGGCACGCGCACCCCGACGTGGTGAGCGCCCTGAGCGAGCAAGCAGCCCGGCTCCTCCACGGAATGGGAGACGTACATCCGTCGGCGGTGAAGGTCGCGCTTCTCGAGGCCCTGGTGGCCCGCTATCCAGGCGGCGCTCCGGCCCGCGCGGTGCTCGGCTCGTCGGGGGCCGACGCCGTCGAGGCGGCAGTCAAGACCGCCCTGCTCCGCACCGGTTACCCCGGCATCATCGCCTTCGAGGGTGCCTACCACGGCCTCGCCCTGGGCGCTCTGGATCTCACCTGGCGCAGCGACTTCCGGGAGCCTTTTCGGGCGCGCCTGCCTCACTCGACCCTCTTTGCCCCCTATGGCGAGGTCGACGGCCTGAGACGCCTTGCCCGGGAGGCTGGGGACCCCATCGGCGCAGTCCTCTTCGAGCCCATCCAGGGTCGCGGCGGCGAGCGCGTGCCACCCGCCGGCACCTTGCGCGGTCTGCGCGAGCTGTGCGACGAACAGGGCTGGCTCCTCATCGCCGACGAGGTCTACACGGGCTTTGGTCGCACTGGCCGCTGGTTTGCGTGCGAGCACGAAGCGGTCGTCCCCGACCTCCTCTGCGTGGGCAAGGGACTCTCTTCGGGAATGCCCATCTCCGCATGTCTGGGCCGGGAGGAGGTGATGGACGCGTGGCCCCTCTCGACGGGCGAGGCCCTGCACACCCAGACCTTCCTCGGCCACCCGGCAAGCTGCGCGGCTGCCCTGGCATCGATGCGGGTCATCGAGAAGGAGAGGCTGGTCGAAGGAGCCGCGGAGAAGGGCGCCGCCGCCATGGCGCTCCTGCGCAAGCGGCTGGCGAATCGCCCGGCCGTGCGCGAGATACGCGGCCGCGGACTCATGATCGGAATCGAGTGCGATACGACCGACCGGGCGAGGGAGGCCTGCGAAGCTTCCCTGCAGCGCGGCGTCATCCTGCTCCCCTCCGGCGAGGAAGGGCGCGTGCTGTCCATCACGCCGCCCCTCTCGGTGGCGGACGAGCTGCTCGAGCACGCCCTCGGACTCGTGGCGGACTGTCTGTCATGAGGGACGCCGCAGCCGGTCCCGACCCCCGTCGTCGCGCCCTCGACGAAGCCCTGCTCGAGTGGATGGCCGAAGAGCAGTGGAAGCGCGACGACGACCGCTTCGACCGTCTCGCGCGCGAGCTCTTCGCCTTTCAATTCGAGCATTGCGCCGCGTACGCGCGCTTCTGCCGGGGTCGCGGGGTAACGCCGGAGCGCGTGGGCCACTGGACACAGATCCCCGCGGTGCCGGCGGGCGCCTTCAAGGAGCTTCGACTGCACAGCTTCCCCGAGGCCCTTACCTGCAAGACCTTTCGCACGAGCGGAACCAGCGGGAGCGGCCGGGGCGCCCTCCACCTCGACACCCTGGCGCTCTACGAGGCCTCCCTGCTGCCCACCATTGCGCGCTACCTCTTTCCCGACCTCCGCCTCGGGCAGACCCGCATGGCGATCCGCATCCTCGCCCCCGCGCCCGGCGAAGCGCCCGATTCCTCCCTCTCTCACATGTTCGGTTGCACCCTCGCAGCGCTCGGCAGCGGGGGGAGCGGCTACGACACCCATGGCAGTGCACTGCACGCCGACGAGCTCATGGCGGCCCTCGGGCACGCAACGGCGGCCGGCGAGGCCATCGCGCTGTGCGGGACCGCCTTTGCGTTCGTGCACCTGCTCGATGCAATGGAAGAGCAGAGCGGGCTCCCCGCCGCCATCGCGCTCGCCCCGGGCTCACGCATCATGGAGACGGGTGGCTTCAAGGGCCGGAGCCGCGAGCTGCCGCGAGAGGAGCTCTACGCGCGCCTCGAGACGCAGCTCGGTGTACCCGAAGATCACATCGTGAACCAGTACGGAATGACGGAGCTCGCGAGCCAGTTCTACGATTCGCCCGTCTTCGACGCCGCCCGGGGCCAGCAGGAAGACGAGACGCGGCCCAGCGCCTTTCAGCGCCGCGGCGAGGATACGCAAGCAGCGCTTCCGCGCTGTGGCGAGGATACGCTGACCGGCGCCTTTCGGCGTCGCGGCGAGGAAACGCTGTCCGGCGCCTTTCGGCGCCGGAAGCTCGGGCCGCCGTGGGCACGGGTGCGCATCGTCGATCCGCACAGCGGAGAGGAGGCTGTGGACGGAGAGGTCGGCATGATCGTAATCCACGATCTCGCAAATTCGGGGAGCGTCGCCGCCATCGAGAGCGCCGACCTCGGCCGCAAAGTGGTGGCCCCCGGCGAGCCAGACCCGCTCTACCGCGAGGGCTTCGAGGTATTGGGTCGCGCCGCCGGCGCCGAGCAGCGGGGTTGCTCGATCGCAGCCGACGCCATGCTGGAAGAGAACCCTTGAGCCGCGGCGAGGATACGCGGGCGGCGCTTTCGCGCCGCGGCAAGGACACGCAGAGCGGCGCGGCGCCCGCTCTGGCGGCGTCCATCGACCGCCTGCGCGCGGCGCGGCCCGAGCTGGCGGCGTGGCCGGCGGAGCAACGACTCGACGCCCTGTGCGCCGTGCTCGAGCTCTGGCGCCCGAGCGATTCGCCCTATCGCAAGGAGCTCGAAGAGAAGCTGCCCCGGGAGAGCGGCTTTCATCCCGAGACCGTCCGCGCCGGACTCGAGCTCGGCCTCTCCCACTGGAGCGGCGACGCGCTACGGGCGGTCGTAGCCGGGGAGCTCGGGTTCGGCGCGACAGCGCCGCCTGCGTATCCTCGCCGCGGTGCGACAGCATGTGGCTTCCCGCTCACGAGTGTGCTGCTCGCGGGGTCGATCCCCATGCCCACGCTCCTGTCGCTCCTGCTTCCCCTTGTCTTGGGCTCACCGGTGCTCGCAAAGCCGGCGTCCCGCGACCCCGTCACCGCCGATCTCGTGGCGGCCTCCCTCGCCGAGATCGATCCCCTGCTCGGGCGCTGCGTCGCGCTGAACACCTTCTCCCACGACGACGAGGCGGCGGCCGCACTCTTCTTCGCCTCCGAGTGCGTGGTCGCAACGGGCTCGGATGAGACACTCGCGCGGGTCGCCACCCGGGTTGCGCCTCCCCAGCGCCTCGTCGCCTACGGCCACCGGCTCTCCCTCGCCGTAGTGAGCGGCGCGGCAATGCGCGGCGACGCGTTGCGCGAGACCGCGGCTGGCCTCGCCACCGATATCGCGCTGTGGGACCAGCTGGGCTGCCTCTCGCCCCTGGTCGTGTTCGTCGAGGGGGAGCACGCCGGCGCGGCCCTGGCGGACGAGCTCGCCCGGGCCCTCGCAGCGGCGGGACGCCGCTGGCCGCGAGGGGATCTCTCGACGGCGGCCGCCGCGCAGATCCGGAGCGAGCGCAGCGAGGCCGAGATGCGCCGGGCCGCCGGCCGGGCGCTGCGGGTCCACGCTTGCGAGGAGCTGGGCTGGACCGTCGTCCTCGAAGATGATGCGAGCCAGCGACCCGCGCCCCTCCATCGCTTCGTGCGCGTGTCCCCTGTGTCCTCCCGCGCGGAGCTCCTCTGCGCCCTCCAGCCGCTGGCGCCTCACCTCGCCGGCGTCGCGCTGGCGGGCTTCGGCGGCGAGACCCGCGAGCTGTCCCGCGCACTTCTCGATCTCGGGGCCTCCCGAGTGTGCGCGCCGGGCCGACTCCAGGCTCCGCCGCTGGGCTGGCACCACGACGGCCAACCCCTGCTCCTCCCCCTGGCGCGGCTGGGGGACTACGAAATCGACTGATCCACGACGCGACAGCGCCGCCTGCGTATCTTCGCCACGGCGCGACAGCGCCGCCTGCGTATCTTCGCCACGGCGCGACAGCGCCGCCCGCGTATCCTCGCCGTTGGGCGGCACCGCGCGAAAGCGGGACCTATCTTTAATCAATCGCCGCGCCCAAGGAGCAACCATGAGGATTCCGAGCCGCCTTCTGCACCTCCTGCACGTGCTCACCGCACTGGCCTCGATGGGCCTCCTCCTGGCATGCGCGAGCGATCCGCCCGACCCCCAGTGGCGCAAGGAGGGCGGCACACCCGACGAGCTCGACGCGGCCCGCGCGCTGTGCATGAAGCAGCAGGAGCGGCGCAACCGGCAGGAGGCCGTCAAGAGCGCCGAACAGGAGCTGCGCAAGTACTACTACAACCAGTGTATGAACGAACAGGGCTGGTATAGTACCGCCGCTCCCGGGAAGGCGAGCGACGCCAAGTAGCCGGCACATCGGGTGACACCGACACCCATGGATCTGCTCCTAGGGCCGGATTCGGCCAAGCTTCACCAAACCGTCACGATTGCTTCGTAATCTCGTCACCGCCCGCCATTAGATTGCGGACGCCGGTTGGACGATTACGCGTGAAGGCAACCGGATTTGCGGGCTCAATACAACGAATCGACAAAGAGACAACGAGGAACCAGCTGATGAGATCCATCACCGTTCGAGAACGGCTCCGGGCGGTCGCGGCCGCGCTCGCCCTTCCCCTCGCCGGCGCGGGCCCTGCCGTGGCCGCAGAGAAGACCTTCGAGCAGGAAATCCTGGACATCCTGCGCCGTGACGGGACGATCACCGAAGAGCAGTACGAGGACCTCGAAGCCAAGGCGAAGGCCGAGCGTGCCACGCAGGAGAAGCCCGCGGCGGCCGCGCAGAAGACACCGGCCGTCTCCGCAGGGGAAGAAGATCCCAAGGGCTACAAGGTCAAGTGGAAGAACTCGCTGCAGATCAAGCGCAACGACGGCAACGTGAAGCTGAAGCTGGGCGGTCGCATCCAGGGGGACTTCGCATCCATCTGGCCTGGCGATTCCCTGGCGACAATCGACGGCTCGGGGACCTACGCGGGCAAGGAGGCCGTGGAGTTCCGGCGGGCGCGCCTCTACTTCTCCGGGGAGCTCTACAAGCGGCTCGTCTTCAAGGCCCAGTACGATTTCGCGGGCGGCGATGCCGACTTCAACGACGTCTACATTGGCCTCAAGGACCTCGGCTATGCGGGAACCGTCCTCCTCGGACACCAGAAGGAGCCATTCAGTCTCGAGGAGCTGACGAGCAGCAAGTACATCACCTTCATGGAGCGCAGCCTGCCGAGCGTCTTCGACTCCTCGCGTAATTTCGGCCTGACCTCCTACAACCACGTCCTCGACGAGCGCATGACCTACGCCCTGGGCATCTACGCGCCCACGGACGGGTTCGGAGAGTGGGAGAGCAACGACACCGAATTCAATCTCACGGGCCGGGTGACGGGCGTGCCGTGGTGGCAGGAGGATGGCCGGAAGTTCCTGCACCTGGGCCTCTCCGCCAGCTACCAATTTCGCAAGCAGTCGAGCCGCTCGATCTCCCAGAGTCCCGAGTCGCACCTGGCCGAGGACTACCTCGACACGGGCACCTTCCAGAGCGACGGCAACACCCTGCTGGCGGCGGAGATCGCCCTGGTGCACGGCCCCTTCTCTCTCCAGAGCGAGTGGAAGCAGGGCTGGCAGCAGGTGGTGGGCGGCAGCACCTCGAGTCCGCGCGGCGCCTACGTCTACGCGAGCTACTTCATTACGGGGGAGAACCGCGTCTACAATCCCAAGCGGGGCGTATTCGCCCGGGTCACGCCGACGAACTCCTTCGACCCCAAGGACGGCAAGTGGGGCGCTTGGGAGGTCGCGGTCCGTTACTCGTGGCTCGACCTCAACGACAAGAGCCTGAACGGCGGCGAGGAGCAGAACGTCACGGCGGGCCTCAACTGGTACCTCTGGTCCAATCTGCGCATGATGCTCAACTACGTCTACGCGGACCTGAAGGACACGGGCAGCGTGCTCGGCAACCGCAGTGGCGACATCCATATCGTCCAGACCCGGGCTGCGATCGAGTTCTGAGCACGGCGCCAGAGTGCCGCTGGCGAGCTCGACGCGGCCCCCTGCGCTCTACGTCCTTGCTAAGGTCCGGGAATCGTGACCGAGATCCGGGCCATAGGGCGCCACGTCGCTCGCGCGGCACCTCCGGCGGAGCAGCCTCTGCTCCGCCGGTCTTTCGTCCTCGGCCTCGTCTCTCTGGCCTGCCTCATCGCTGGCCCGTCCACTGCGGCGCCTGCGGAGGCCGAGGCTTCCGCGGACGCAGCGGCGCCGCTCGGCGAGCGTACCAGACAGGTCTTCGATCGAATCTGGGGATACGCGACCTTCTACGACGACCCGGAAGGCCCGATCCTACGGAGGCTCGCCTTCAAGGGCCGCTTCCAGGTCGACTTTCCCCTCTTCGAGTCGAATCGCGGCGACTACAGCGAGCCCCAGGTCAGGCGCCTTCGGCTCGGGCTCAAAGCCGATTGGGCGGCCAACCTCGTCGCACACCTCGAGGTCGATCTCGACGTCACCTGCGAAAAGGGCGAAAGCTGCCAGGAGGACGCATACGATCGCATCACCGACGCCTACGTGAGCTGGAAGCCGAACGAGGCCTTCGGGCTGAAGCTCGGCAAGGCGTCCGCGGGCTTCACCCTCGACGGCGCGACCTCCTCCCGCAGCCTCATCACCCTCGAGCGAAACAACGTGTCGAACAATCTCTGGTTTCCCATCGAGTACCACCTGGGTGTCAGTGCATCGGGCAAGCACAACCGATGGCGCTATCTCGCGGGCGTGTACTCCTCGGCGACCTCCGACGAACTCGATGCCTTCGGCGGCGGGTTCTTCACCCTGCTCACGCTGGCGCGCGACTTTTCGAAACAGCTCGGGGCGGCCGAAGCGCTTCTGACACTGAACTACGTCTACAACCAGGCCGACAAGGACAACATCGCGACGCGGGATCTGTCTCATGTCGGATCGCTGCACTTCCGCTTCGATACCGGCACTTTCGGCTTTCGCTCGGATCTCTCTGGCGGGATCGGCTACGGAAGCCAGAGTGACCTGATTGGCCTGGCCCTGGTGCCCTTCTATCACTTCAACGAGTACTTCCAACTCGTTGGACGCTACACCTTCATCGAGAGCTTCGGCGACGACGGGATTCGCTTCGCCCGCTACGAAAACAGAATCGAGCTGGAGCGCGGAGATCGCTACAACGAGTTCTTCGTCGGACTGAACTGGTTCATCTACGACCACGAATTCAAGGTCCAGACCGGCTTCAAGTACACGATGATGGACGATCTGGGGCAGGGCGGCGGGGACTACCGGGGCTGGGGCTGGACGACCGGGCTGCGCATGAGCTGGTAGAGCTGACACGCTCTGATGGCGCTATTCCACGAGCTGCAGAACGTTGCGGAGAATGCTCCAGCGGGGCTCCACGGTCTCGGTTCCTTCTCCCAGGATCCAGTACTCGTAGAGACCGTCCACCCTTCCCATCCCCTGCTGCAGCGAGATCCACGTGTCGACGAACACGGCGAACTCCCCGTCGCGCGCCGGCATGGCATAGACGAGGGGCATCGACACCCGGCGCGGCATGGGGACCACCACCTGGTAGCTCGGATGGAGCATGGTCCACGCCGCACCGGCCTCGGCGCTGAGCAGGAGGCCATCGAGATCGTGGGCGCCATCGAAGAACCACTGGGTCGATGGCACCAGGACCGTTTCCGCCGCGGGCAGGCGAACGCGCAGCTCTTTGGCGAACTGGCTCTCGGTCAGGATGCCGATCCGGAGGAGTTCGACTTCCACGATTTCGCTGTAGGTGTCCAGCGCGCGAGCGTGGTGGTCCGCTACGACGAGCGATAGCGTGGCCTGCAGGTACGGCCGCGAGAGGCGCATGCGTTGGGAGCGCTCGATGGTACCGATCAGGCCCGACATGGCGATGTCGAAGTGATCCTTCTCGATCTGCCGGGCCAGGGTTTCGCGCTCGAAGGGGACGAGCTCGAGGGAAACCCCCAGATCGCTCGCCAGGCGATGAGCCATCTCGATGTCGAGCCCGACCAGATCGCCACGTCCGTTCCGGAAGGCGTAGGGCAGGTTGTCGTCGTTGAAGCCCACGCGGAGCGCGCCGCGCTCGCGAATCCGCTCCAGGCGCGACGCTCCCTCCGCGAGCGGGACCGGGTTGGGCGAGGGCGCCTCGAGAATGGCCGCATCGACGAGGATCGCCGCGTCCATGATGTGCATCCCCGCGACGACCGCGTCGCGCGAGTAATCGCCCTTGCGCAATTCGAGCCAGACTCGGCTGCCCCCGCTAGCGACGGCGATGAGGAGCGCCCCAACTCCGAGGGCCACCGTGAGGGCGTGCCAGCGCAGGCGCAGCGAGCCCGTGAGCGCGCAGGTGGTGATCACCGTGAAGGCGACGAGATTCATCACGCCCAGGATGTCGCCGAGCCGGCTGGTCACGACACCCGAGACGAGAAAGAGCTGAAACATGTCGGCGGGGAGCTGATGCGATTCGAGCAGGAAGGGGATCGTGAGAATGGGGCCGCCGAAGAGACTCAAGGTGCCCTGAGCCATGAGGCCGGGATAGTCCCAGAGATCCAAGGCACGCCCGACGAAGGCGGCCGTGAAGGGGATGAAGAGGAGCGCGATCAGCTTACCCAGGGTCGGGAAGGGATAGATGAGCGGGTAGAGGACGTCGATGCTGGGCCCGGTATCCCCGTCTTCCAGTCCCTTCTCCTCGAACATGGCTCGCGTGCTCTCGACCAGCATGGGCAGCACGACCAGGACCTTGCCCGTCGCGAAGGCGGTCAGCAGCGCGGCACGGCTGGCGCGAAAGATCTCCCGGTAGGTGAAGGGGGTCGTCGCAGCGACGAGGGCGGGCAGGATCCAGAAACTGAGGACCGCGGAAGAAAGCGTGAAGACCAGCAGGTATCCGCGCAGGCGCCCGAACTCTTCGACCGTCATGGTGCCGGCCGCCGCGGCCCCGATCGCAAAGACACCGAAGGGCATGAGCTGGATCACGAATGCGTTCACCCGCGCGATCACCTCCGCGACCGCATCGAGCCCACGCAGGGCGTTCTCCTTTTCCGCCATGCCGCTAAGGGCGGCGCCAACGAAGAGGCAGAAGAGAACGACGCCCGGAATGGCGTTGTCGACCAGCGAACGGAAGATGTTCGCGGGAACGAAGAGGGCGAGGAAATCGAAGTGGGCGCGGCCTTCGGCCATGCCGGCGCTGAAGAAGGAGGGCGTCGAGCGGTCGGGAAAGGCGAGAGACATGGCGACGAGCGAAGAGGCGCCGAGCGCGACCAGGACGGCCCAGACCACGATCGCCCAGGTGATCAGCCTGCGGCCCTTCACCAGGGAGAGACGGCCCACATTGGCGAGGAGGGTGGCGACGATGTAGGGCAGCACCGTCATCTGCAGGAGCCCGACGAAGAGGTCCCCGACGATCTTCAGGGGAGCGGCGTATTCGCCGACTGTGAGCCCCAGCGAGATCCCGCTCACGAGGCCCACGAGGATCTGGGCACCCAGCGACGGCGGCAGCCGACTCGCCCCGCCCTCGCTCATGACGCGCGGCGTCCGATGCTCGAAACCGGCTCGCTGATCCTCGTCAGGGGTCCGTCGCGGTCGACCCTGCTCATCTTTGCTCTCGCCACGCGATTTGCCCCCCTGACCGGATCGAGCCTTCGGATAGGCGGGCAGAATAGCATCGCGACCGATCTTCCATCCACGAGGCTAGTATCTCCGGAGTCACGCCACAGAGTTCGGGTGCGCTGAATGAATGGAAGTGGCCAGGGCAGGAAGAGCAGGAGTAGACGCGACGTGCGGGTGCGTACAGACTTCATCCGGAATCAGCGGAGACACAGGGCGAGCTGCGGTGCGTCGAGCATGATCGTCACGCTGCTTCTCTGCTCTGCTGCAGCCGCCGCCGAGGACGAGACGGAGGCGGCCCCCGACTCGCAGGCGAAGCTACCCATAAAAGGCGAGGAGGGCGCGATCGACCAGGAGACCTACCAGGTCACCACTGGCGACATCAAGCCGACCGAGAACAAGGTGCCCCTCTGGAAGCGGATGCTCGCACCCAAGGAGTACAACTTCTACTGGGATCAGGGCGTCCGCTTCGAGCGGAACGACGGTTACTTTCGCTTCAAGGGGGGCTTTCGGGTCGAGTTCGACGTGGCCTCGATCCACGGCGACCCGGCCATCGCGGAGACCATCGGGGGCCTCGGTGCGTACTGGGAATTTCGCCGAGCCTGGCTGACCGCTTCGGGAACCCTGGGCAAGCGCTTCATCTACGCAGCCCAGGTCGACGTCACGGGCAACTCGAGCGGTGACGACGACCGCAACCCCTTCGTCCGCGAGTTCTTCGTGGGCGCCGTCGACCTGGGCCCGCTGGGAACCGTGAGGGCGGGCATCCACAAGGAGACCTTCTCCTTTGCGGAACTCAACAGCAGCAAGAACCTCACCTTCATGGAGCGCTCTCTCGCCGCGACCTTCGCCCCCGGCTATGACCCCGGGATTTCGAGCCAGCTCCTGCTCTTCGACCGGCGAGCCACGCTCACCTACGGAGCCTTCTACTACACGGGCGCCGAGGGCAAGGCAAAGAGCCGACTCGACCTCACCGCGCGCGTCACCGGTCTCCCCATCGCGGCGAACAACGACCGGCACCTCTTGCACCTGGGCGCCTCCTACAGTCACCAGTTCCGCGAGGACTTCAAGCTGCGCTATCGGCGCCGGCCCGAGAGCCACCTGGCCGAGCGCTTCGTCGATACCGGAGACTTTGCGTCCGACGACATCGACCTCTTCAGCGCGGAGACCCTCGTCCTGCGCGGCCCCTTGTCCGTGCTCGCAGAATGGGTCATGTCCCGCGCTCGGCGCGACAACGCCTCCACCGCGACCTTCTGGGGCACCTACGCGGAGGTGGCCTACTTCCTCACGGGCGAGCAGCGGCCCTATCGACGCAGCCGGGGAACCCTCGGCTATGTGATCCCCACGAACAGCTTCGACTGGAAGAAGCGTCACTGGGGCGCCCTGCAGGTCGGCGCGCGCTACTCCTACGTGGACCTGAATAGCGACGATATCCGCGGCGGAATCATGAGCGACCTGACCCTCGGCCTCACGTGGTTCGTCCGGCCTCACCTGCGCTTCATGACCAACTACATTCACGCCCACGTCAACGGAGTGGGGAATGCGAACATCATCCAGTTCCGCGTCGGAATCGAGTACTGAGCAGACAAGGGAGGAACCCCATGGGCGAGCGAGGCGGCTCCGAATCCGCTCGCGACCTCTCCCGCAACGCTCTTGATGGGCTTCGGAACTTGCTCTGCGAGCTACAGAGCAGCGTCCAGGCCCGGGTGCTGAGCGCCCGGGACGCCGCCTCGAGCGCGGAGATGAGTACCGTTGCGGCCGTCGCTGCGACGGACACTCTCTTCCGCGTCGACCGGATCGCAGAGGACGCGGTTCTCGAGTGGTTTCGCGACTGCTGGCCGCCCAATGACCCGGTGGAACTCGTCATGGAGGGCCTCGAGGAGCACCGGTCCGTGGTGTTTCCCGCCGGCGCAGCGCCCGACTCGATCGCGTTCAAGTGCCTCATCGACCCCGTCGACGGCACGCGCAGCTTCATGCACGACAAGCGCTCTGCCTGGGTGTTGGCCGGCCTCGCCCCATACCGGGGAAGCGCCAACCGCCTCAGCGACATCGCCGTCGCAGCCATGACCGAGCTCCCGCCGCGCAAGCAGCGTCTCGCCGATCAGCTGAGCGCCGTGCGGGGCGGCGGGGCGCAGGGGATCGTCGCTCGGAGAGCGAACGTCGACACGGGTGAATCTCGTGCCATTCGAACCGAGCCCTCGAAGGCGCGCGATCTCGAGCACGGCTTTGCAGCCTTCGCGCGCTTCTTCCCTCAGGCCAAGACCCTGCTCTGCGAGTTCGAATCAGCTCTCTGGCGACGCCTCTACGGCGAGAGCGGGCCACCCTCGATCTTCGACGACCAGTACATGTGCAGCGGCGGCCAGCTCTACGAGCTGCTCTCGGGGCGCGATCGCATGCTGGGAGACCTGCGTCCCGAGGCCCTGGCGAAGCTCGGCCTCGAGGACGGTCACGCCGCCCGCCCCTACGACCTGTGCAGCGTCCTGATCGCGGAGGAGGCCGGCTGCCGCATCAGTGACCCCTTCGGCCATCCCCTGGATCCGCCGATGGACACCGGCTCCCCGGTGTCGTGGATCGGTTTCGCGAACGAGACCCTCGAAGCGGCGATCCGCCCCGCCTTCGCAGCCTGCTATGGAGAGTTCTTCTCGAAGCCGGGCGGCAGGGCCAGGCGCCACGAGGCCACACAGCAGTCGACTTGATGCCCCTCCCCCTTCTCAAGGCCCCTGGGGGATTCGGTGCCAACCTGTCGATCTAATTGGATTATTCCATTCTCACGTTGCGTCATAATAATCAGTACCGTCACGGTCCCGTATTTACAGGACCGCAGCGGTCCGATATGCTCTGGCTCCGTTGCACACCTCCTGCTTGGTCGCCGGCGCGCGATCACGACGCGGTGCGCCCAGAGCGACCCTTCCGACGATCCGGAGCACCTCGAGGCAACTCCCGAGAGGGGGTCCGAGAAACGGTCCGAGAAGCAGTCCGAAAAGGACCCGAGAGCAATCGATGTTCCGACTCAGCAAGATCACCGATTACGGGATCGTCCTGCTCGCCCGCCTGGCGCGAGACACCGAGGCAACCACCCACAACGCCCGCGAGCTCGCCGCCGAGGTGGACCTGCCGGCGCCGGTGGTGAGCAAGATCCTCAAGCTTCTGGCCCGTGAGGGCGTGCTCGAAAGCCGCCGCGGCGCAAAGGGCGGCTACGCCCTGGTGCGGCGGCCCGAGGACGTCACGGTGGCGGAGATGATCCGGATCCTCGAAGGCCCCGTCGCCCTGACCGAGTGCAGCGTCGCACCCTCGAGCTGCGAGCACGAGACCAACTGCGCCGTGCGCGAGCCGTGGCAGATCATCAGCGGCGTCGTGGCTGAGGCGCTCTCGACCATCACCCTCGCAGACCTCAACGACCGCAGCTTCCGCCAGATCCTGCTCCCGCTGCAGATCGAGAGGAGCCAGGTCGAGGCCGTGGGCAAGATCACCGAGGGGCCCCAGGCCTGAGCCGCCGGCAGGCGCCGGAGCCCGCGTGCAAGGTACGCAAGAGACGGAATGAAGAGGGAGCCATGTCCGAGGCAAGCGAGCTAGAGCGCCTGACCCAGGCGGATTACAAGTACGGCTTCGTGACCGACGTCGAGGAGGATCAGATCCCCAAGGGTCTCTCCGAAGAAGTCGTGCGCACCATATCGGCCAAGAAGAAGGAGCCCGCGTGGCTCCTCGACTTCCGCCTGAAGGCCCTGGGCCGCTTCTTCGAGCTCCTCGAAGAAAAGGGCGAGCCGAGCTGGGCCATGGTCCAGTACCCGCCCATCGACTACCAGGACATCATCTACTACTCGGCCCCGAAGCAGCAGACCGAGCTCGAGAGCCTCGACGAGGTGGACCCCGAGATCCTCAAGACCTACGAGAAGCTCGGAATTCCCCTCGAAGAGCAGAAGCGCTTGACCGGGGTCAAGGTCGCCGTGGATGCGGTCTTCGACAGCGTCTCGGTGGCGACCACATTCAAGGAAGAGCTGGAACGCCAGGGAATCATCTTCGGCTCGTTTTCGGATGCCGTCGAAAACCATCCGGAGCTCGTCCGTGAGTACCTGGGCTCCGTCGTCCCCTACTCGGACAACTTCTTCGCCTGCCTCAACGCGGCGGTCTTCAGTGACGGCTCCTTCGCCTACATCCCGAAGGGCGTCCAATGCCCCATGGAGCTCTCTACCTACTTCCGCATCAACGCCTCGGGAACAGGGCAGTTCGAACGCACGCTCGTCATCGCCGACGAGGGCGCGAAGGTGAGCTACCTCGAGGGCTGCACGGCCCCCATGCGGGACGAGAACCAGCTCCACGCCGCGGTGGTGGAGCTGGTCGCCCTCGACGACGCCGAGATCAAGTACTCGACGGTGCAGAACTGGTACCCGGGCGACAAGGACGGCGTCGGGGGCATCTACAACTTCGTCACCAAACGCGGCGCCTGCCGCGGGCGGCGCTCGAAGATCTCCTGGACCCAGGTGGAGACGGGCTCGGCGATCACCTGGAAGTACCCCGGCTGCATCTTGCAGGGCGACGAATCCGTCGGCGAGTTCTATTCGGTCGCCATGACGAACAACAAGCAGCAGGCCGACACCGGGACCAAGATGATCCACATCGGCAAGAACACCCGGAGCACCATCATCTCCAAGGGGATCTCGGCCGGACAGGGGCAGCAGTCCTACCGGGGCCTGGTTCAAGTGGGGCCGAAGGCCGACGGCGCGCGCAACTACTCCCAGTGCGATTCGCTGCTTCTGGGCGACCAGTGTGGCGCCCATACCTTCCCCTACATCGAGGCGAAGAACCCCAGCGCGACCGTCGAGCACGAAGCCACGACCTCGAAGATCAGCGAAGACCAGCTCTTCTACTGCCGCCAGCGGGGCATCTCCGAGGAAGACGCGATCTCGATGATCGTAAACGGCTTCTGCAAAGAGGTGCTGCGGGAGCTCCCCATGGAGTTCGCCGTCGAGGCCCAGGCGCTGCTCGGCCTCAGCCTCGAGGGCTCGGTCGGCTGACCGGCTTCACCGACAGACCCCGGAATCAGAGAACGAGGAACTTAGGAATGCTAGAAATCAAGAACCTCCACGCCACTGCGGGCGGGACCCCGATCCTCAAGGGCATCGATCTCCACATCCGCCCTGGCGAGATCCACGCCGTCATGGGGCCCAACGGCTCGGGGAAGTCCACCCTCTCCAACGTGCTGGCCGGCAAGCCCAACTACGAGGTGACCGAAGGACAGATCCTCTACAAGGGGCAGGATCTGAGCGAAATGGCGCCCGAGATCCGGGCGCGGGAGGGGATCTTCCTCGCATTCCAGTACCCGGTCGAGATCCCGGGCGTGAACAACAGCTACTTCCTCAAGGCCGCGCTCAACGCCGTGAGGGTCCACCGCGGTGAGCCCGAGCTCGACGCCATGGACTTCCTCAACCTCTCCAAGGAGAAGATGGGGCT
>JAFDEK010000091.1 GCA_019310385.1 Deltaproteobacteria bacterium | reverse complement strand
CCGCTCGATCTCGCGTTCGAGGTGGCGGTGCACGCGCTCGGGAAGATCGGGATCGCGGCGCATCTCGTGCAGGGACGCCAACGGGATGCAGCCCAGCAGCTTCACTCCCAGCTCTGGCGGGCACTGGGGATTGCGCACCAGGGCGACCCGTACTCGTGTACGACTCGACCAGCGCGGGCTGGCCACGATCTCCACCAGGGTCGTCACCGCAACCGGGCGCAGCGCCGCTATGCGCACCACGTCCTCTTCGCACAAGCGCGAGTTGCGGAGCAGATTGCGGATCACCAGGGCGTCGGAGTCTCGCGCGAGCTGCTCGAGGCGCAGGGGATCGCCGCCCTTGGCGAGGCTGCGCCGCAGGCCCAGGGGCAGCTCCTCGAGCTCCCTCGGTAGCCGCAGCGCATCGTCCTCCGGGCCGCCCGCTCCCCCGTGCGAGCGCAGGAGCTCCATCAGGACCTCGTCCTCCGCCAGGGCGGCGGCTTCGTAGAGCGAACGGCGAAGCTCGTAGGGGAGCGGCTCAGCGCCCTGGACTCCGCTGCCGAGGAGCAGCTCGAGGAGGATGTCCCGAAGATGGTCGGAGCCCGGCGTGCGGGCCGGCCGGCGATCGTGGACCGCGCGGATGAACTGCCGCGCCTCGTCGGAAGGCAGGGCATGGAGCGCCTCGAGGACGAGCCTGCGGCGCATCTCCGGCTCGAGGACATGTGCGAGCCGGAGATCGAGCCCGTCGATCCCCGCCGCGGGATTCACGGATTCGCCCTCTCTCTCCATGTCGCAACTCATCGGCAGATCGGCCCGCAGACTCGAGTCGGGGCTATCCTGGGTGCCCCACAGCCCTCCGCGCCGTCCTGGCGAGGCGGGAGAAGGGGGGAGGAGGCCCATGCAGGCTCTGGTGTGGGACGGCTCGACGGCCGCCGTGGGCGAGAGGACCCAGCCGGTCGCCCGGGACGACCTGGCGCTCCTCCGGGTGCGAGTCGCGGGCGTGTGCAGCACCGATCTCGAGATCGTGAAGGGCTACATGGGCTTCCGCGGCGTCTTGGGCCACGAATTCGTCGGCGAGGTGGTGGACGGCCCCAAGGGCTGGATCGAGGGCTGGGAGGGCGCACGGGCCGTGGGCGAGATCAACTTCGCCTGCGCGAGCTGTGCGAGCTGCACGCGTGGCCTCGAACGCCACTGCCCCCATCGCCGGGTACTCGGCATCCTCGACGCCGACGGCGCCATGGCGCAGTACGTCGCCGTCCCCAGTGCAAATCTCCACCGGGTGCCCGAGTCGCTGGCCGACGAGGCCGCGGTCTTCACCGAGCCCGTGGCGGCAGCGTGGGAGATCCTCGAGCAGCTCCCGCTGGGCCCCGAGCAGCGCTGCGTAGTCCTGGGAGACGGGAAGCTCGGGTTGCTGATCGCGCAGGTGCTCCAGAGCAGCGGGGCGCGGGTGCTCACCGTCGGGAGGCACGCGGGCAAGCTCGCACTGCTCTCGCGGCTCGGCATCGAGACCGCGCTCCTCGACGCGTGGCGCGGGCGCGCCAGGGCCGAGCGTCACGACACGGACGTGGTCGTCGAGGCGACGGGCAGCCCGGCGGGCTTTCGCCTGGCGCTCGAGGCCGTGCGCCCGCGCGGCACCATCGTGCTCAAGAGCACCGTTGCCGAGGCCCCCTCCCTCGACCTCTCCCCCGTCGTCATCGACGAGATCCAGGTGCTGGGATCGCGCTGCGGCCCCTTCGCCCCCGCCCTTGCAGCGCTGGCCGCCGGCCGCGTTCGCGTCGGCGAGCTGATCCACGACCGCTTCGACCTCGCCGACGGCGCGCGCGCCCTCGAGCGCGCCGCGGAGCCCGGTGTGCTGAAGGTGCTCGTCGACTGCGCGTAGACTCCGGCACCCCTCTCCGCTTCGGCGCCGACCCCGGTTCCAGGGCAGGCGTTGTACAGTAGACGCGACCCGAAGGGGTCGCGCGCACCGCGGAAGAGGCCCTTCCGCTGCCACGCACGGGATCGGGGAATGCGACCGCGGCCGCAAGCACAGCAGAGACACCGGAGAAGCACGCCGCGGCAATGCAGCGCGGCCGCGCTCCTGTGCCTGGCAGTCTTCGGCTGCGCGGAGCAGGAGAGTCCGGCGCCGGCCTCGGGGCGGCCCATCGTCCTGATCGTCGTCGACACCCTGCGCGCCGATCATCTCGGCAGCTACGGCTACCCACGCCCCACCTCGCCGGCCTTCGACCGCTGGGCCCGCGGCGGGGCGCTCTTCGAGCGCGCTCTAGCGACCTCCTCATGGACCCTGCCGAGCTTCGCCTCCATCTACACCGGCCTCTACCCGCGGCAGCACGGCGCTGGCGACCGCCTCGACCAGGAGGAGTGGGGGGTCACGGGCCTCGACCCCGAGCTTCCCGTGCTGGCCGAGATCCTCTCCGAGGCGGGCTACGTGACCGGCGCGCTGGCGAACAACCCCTTCCTCCACGAGAAGTTCGGCGTGGCCCGGGGCTTCGCCGACTACCGCTGGCACCTCGGAACCAACGAAGTGATCCGGCGCGCCGACAAGACCGTGGACCTCGCCCTCGAGTGGGTCGACGCACGCGCCGGCGCGCCCTTCTTCCTACTGGTCCACTTCTTCGACCCCCACATGGACTACGACCCGCCTGTGGGCCATCGCGGCCGTTTCACCGGGAGCTACCGCGGCAAGCTCCCCTTCCCCGTCACGGACGCGGCAAAGATCAAGCTCGGCTGGATCCCTCTCGACGACGCCGACCGCGCCTACGTGACGGGCAGCTACGACGAAGAGGTCGCCTTCACGGACGAGCAGCTCGGTCGCCTGCTGCAGGGGCTGGAGGAACGGGGACTCATGGGCGAGGCCCTCGTGATCCTCACCTCGGACCACGGCGAGGAGCTCTTCGAGCGGGGCAGCTTCGAGCACGGGCACAGTAAATATCAAGAACTATTGCACGTTCCCCTGGTGATCTGGGGGGAGGACGTGAAGCCGGGCCGCATCGACACGCCCGTCTCCATCGTGGATCTCTTTCCCAGCGTGCTCGAGGCCGCCGGGCTCCCGGTGCCCGAAGGCGGCGTCGGCATCTCGTTGCTTCCCGCCGCCACGGGACGGGGTCGGCCACCCGAGCGGCCCATCCTTGCCGACGGCACCCTCCACGGCCGCCGCAAGCACGCCCTCATCCGCTGGCCCTGGAAGGCGGTCGCGGTGCCGGCGCAAGAGGAGACACTGCTCTTCAACCTCGAGGAGGACCCCGGCGAGCAGCGCAACCTGGCCGATCGGCATCCCGAACGGCTACGGGCGATGCTCGCCGAGTTCGAAGCGATCTCGCCGCCCCGGAGCCGTGAAGGCCCGGCCGCCGAAATCGACGCCGGGGTGCGCGAGCAGCTCGAGGCCCTGGGCTACGCGACGCCGCCCGCTGCCGACGGCCCCGTCGCTTCGCCCGGCGGCGTTCCGGACCCGGGAAGCGCCCCGCCGAGCCCCGATCACTCGAAGCGATAGATGCGCACCCGCGGCCCGGGTAGCTCGACCCCCGCGAAGCCGTGGAAGGGGATGTAGTAGGGATCGATCTCCTCGAAGACCGCTTCGCTGCGGCGCTCCGTGTAGGGATCGAACTCGACGAGGAGCTCGAGCCTGGGCGCGAGCCGCCGCTTGATCTCCGGGTCCACGGTCGACGAGTAGAGCTCGTGCTCGTGCATCACCACATAGCCGACGCCCGCCTCCGCGAGCTTCTCGGGGCTGGGCTCGACGCGCAGCAGCTTGGAGCCACGGGGAGGCAGGGGCCGGCCGTAGGGCATGAGCACCTCGCCCAGGATCACCAGCCGTGCGCCGCGCGGCAGCTTCTCCTCCATCCAGCGCGTCGCCTGCACCCGGGTGTCCTCCCGCGCCGCGATGCGGTTGTGGGCGACGATGCCCGCAAGGGGCTCGGCGGCGAGCAGGAGCGTGGCGACCGCCATCGCGAAGGCAGCAGCCCGAACGCGCGGAATCTCACGGCCGAAGGCCCGGATCCCGGCGCCATGCGAGGCGATGCGCGTGCAGGCCCCCCACAGCATGCCGGCCTCCAGGAAGTAGAGAACCGGAACCAGGGGGGTCATGTAGCGCGCCACGATGGCGGGCGAGAGCCCGATGACGACGAAGTACAGCGTTGCGAAGAGGGCCGCGCAGCGGGCCAGGGCAATGCGCGATGCGAAGCCCCAGACCAGCGCAAAGGGGGCCAGGAGCGCGGGGAGCAACCCCATGCCATAGCGCAGGGAGAAGCCCGCGTGATACGCGAATGCCTCCCACCACTCCCCCCCGCCGTACTCCACGATGCCTGCTGGCGCACCGCTCGTGTTCTCCACGGGCGGTGCGTCGCCGGGAAGCTCCGAGACCCCGAAGAGCTGGGGAAAGACGACCCGCAGCACCCACATGTAGTTCTCCGAATCGAGGACGAGATAGGGCGAGGTGAGGACGAAGAACGCGGCCGCCGAGATGCCCGCCGCGACCGCGGGCCCCGGCAACAGGCGTTTCCAACCGCGCGCGGCCGAGCTCATGACCGCGGCCGCGTAGACGGGCAGCGCGAGCAGCAGGCCCGGGTACTTGGCCGCCATGGCGGCCCCGACGCCGAGACCCGCGACGGCGCCGCTGCGGAGCGAAGGCCTCCGGAGGAGCGGCGCCAGCAGGGCAAAGGTGCCCACGGTGGCAAGGCTCTGCAGGACGTCGGGCTTGATGCCGTGGCTGTCCCGCGCGTGGAGAAAGCTGGTCGCGAGCAGCACCCCCGCGGCGAGCGCCGCCGCGTTGCCGAAGGCGCCTCGCGTCAGGAGCATCAGGACCAGCACCGCGGCCGTCCCCGCCACCGCGGAGAGCGAGCGCGCGATGGGATAGAGGCGGGTGGGATCGCGCTGGACGATCTCCGCGTAGTCGTCGTCGGGCTGCAGGCCCAGCCCCTGGGCGACGCGGAGACCCGTCTCGGTCCAGAGCCAGGTCGCGTACACGTAGGCGTGTGGGTACACGGACCAATTCACGTCGTACATCCCCAGCGCGGGACGCCGGGTGTGCTGGATCACCGGGTATTCGTCGGGCCGGGTGCGGTGGTTCGGGACGCCGAAGTCCAGGGCCCAGAAGCGCAGCCCGGCCGCCAACAGGAGGATCGCGAGAGCGGCCGCCCACCAGGGCTTTCCAGCCGGATATCGGGCACTTCGCAGCCCGTCTGCCACGGGAGCGCGAGCAGGCGAGGTGGCGGGATCGGCATGCATGGGTCGTGGTATACTCGTCCTTTCGGCCCGATTACGAAAGATGCCGAACCGGGGTCCCGTGGCAAAGTCCGTGAACATGGGTATTGGGCGCAAGGTCGACACCTGGCTAGGCCCGCTCATATGCGCCTTGCTCTACTTCGTCTCGCGTGTGCGTGGGCTGCTCGGCGGCCCGCCCCAGCCCGCCATGCACGCCACCACGCCACCCCTGCCCGGCGGGCCGCCCCTGCGGCCGCGCCGCGTGCTGGCCATCAAGACCTACGGCCTCGGCAACATCGCGATGATTCTCTCGGTCATCAGCGCCCTGCGCCGCGAGATTCCCGAAGTCGAGGTCGACTTCCTCACCCTGCCGGAGAATCGCTCCCTGCTCGAGCTCAGCGGCCTCGTGCGCCGGGTGCTCGCCGTGGACACGACCAGCTACGGGAGCCTGGCCGGCAGCCTGCTGAAGAACCTGCGCGACATCATCACCCGGCGCTATGACGTGGTGATCGACTTCGAGCAGTTCGTGAAGCTCTCGGCCATCATCGCCTTCCTGAGCGGCGCCCCGCACCGCTTCGGCTTCAACACCGACGGGCAGCGACGGGGCTGGCTCTACACCACTCGTATCGTCTACACCGACAGCGAGCACATGTCGCAGACCTTCATGCGTCTGCTGCGGCCGCTGCAAATCGACACCAGCCCCGGGGAGGTCACCTTCGCGACGGGCCCCGAATCCGAAACGGCCGTGCAGGCCCTGCTCGACGAGCACGGAATCGCGCACGCGGCCGGGCCGCTGATCGTCGTCCACGTGGGAAGCGGGCCGAACTTCTACGACGTGCCCCTGAAGCGCTGGCCGATCCAGTACTTCGCCGAGCTCGCCGACGCCCTGGTCGAGCGCTACGGCGCGGCGGTGCTCTTCACGGGCAAGGGTGAGGAGGAGCACGCCCTCGTCCACGAAGCCATGCGCCTCATGCGCCGGCCGGCCGTCGACGCCTGCGATCGCCTCGACATCGCCGGTCTCCTCGCCCTCTTGCGGCGCGCCGACCTGACGGTCTGCAACGACACTTCGGTGGTACACCTCGCGGTGGCGCTGCGCTCTCGCGTGGCGGTCGTCTTCGGCCCCACGGACCCCCTGCAGTACGGCCCCCCGCAGCCCGAAGACCTCATTCTCTATCAGGACCTCTACTGCAGCCCCTGTCTGACGAACTACAACCTCAAGGTCAGCTACTGCGCGAACCCGGTGTGCATCCGCTCGATCCCGGCGGAGCGCGCGCTCTCCGCCATCGAGAAGAAGTACTTCGGCGAGAACGCATCGACTCCCCTGACGCGGCCGGGCGAAGGCGCAGCAACTGGACTGACGGAGCCGGACGCCGCCTCCCCAGCTCGCCCATCCCGGCCCCGGCTGACCCTCGCGAAGGACCCGGGGAGCTGATCCTCCCGGCCTCCCTGGAGATCGAAGAGCGTGATCGAAGGCAGAGTCGAAGGGAACGCCGAGGCGAAGACGCCGGATCCCGGCTTGGATCCGGCCGTCCACGGCATCACGCCGCCCCGCGGCGAGCGGCCCAGCGTGATCAAGGTGCTGCGGAACTTCGCAGCGGGCCATCCGCCTGGCGTCATTGCACGCCTCCTCGCGGAGCACTGGTTCGGCACGCTCCTGCGCTCCTTTCCCAGCTTCGAAGGCGTGGTGCTCCGCTATCTCCTCTACCGACTTCTCTTCAAGCGTCTCGACGGATTCGCGTTCATCTTTCCCGGCGCGCGGCTCGATCACTGCTACGGAATCAGCGCCGGGCGGGGCTTCTCGGTCAACTCGGGGGCCTTCGTGAGCGGTCAGGGCGGGCTGACCATCGGCGACGGCGTGCTCATCGGACCCAACACGGTGATCGTCTCCAGCCAGCACCGCTACGACATGCCCGACCGCCCCATCTGCGAGCAGGGCTTGCGCTTCGAGCCCACGACCATCGGGAACGACGTGTGGATCGGCGCGAACGCGGTGGTCGTTTCCGGCATCGATGTCGCGGAGGGCACCATCGTGAGCGCGGGCTCGGTGGTGACCCGGAGCACCGAGCCCTACACCATCGTGGGCGGCGCGCCGGCGCGAGTCATTGGCAAGCGGCCACGCTCGGCAGAGTGAGCGCGACCCGCATGTCTCTCGAGCCAGAGGGTGTCTGAGGAGCCGCAGGGAATGCCCGGCGCCGAGAGCGAATTCGCAAAGGTCCAGCGGGAGTACTTCGAAGAGGCCGAGGTAGACCACTACGAGTGGACCACCTCGGGCCCGGGCTTCGCGGAGACCGAGGACGAGCTCCTCGAGCCCTTCCTCGAGCGCATCGAAGAGCCCTGCCTCGAGATGGGATGCGGCGAGGGGAACAATCTCTTTCGCCTGGTGCGCCGGGCACGCTGCTTCGGCGTCGATCTCTTCCCCAAGAAGCTCGACTTCGCGGCCTCGCGCCTCCCCGAAGCGCGCCTCGCCGTCGCCGACGTGGCCAGGATGCCCTTCGCCGACGGGACCTTCCGCACGGTCTTCATCCGCGACGTCCTCCACCACGTACCCGAGCCCCGGCGCGTCGTCGAAGAGGCCGTGCGCGTGCTGCAGCCAGGCGGCCTCCTCTGCCTGCTCGAGCCCAACGCACGCAATCCCATCGTGCAGCTCCAGACCCGGCTCGTCGCCGCCGAGGCGGGCGCCCGGGTGTCGCGGCCCGAGCACATCGCGCGGCTCCTCGCCGAGCTCCCGCTGCGCGACGTCGAGATCACCACCCGGCAGCCACTGCCGCTACGGCGCCTCGTCTACCACTACCAGGTCGGCTTTCCCTCCCTGGGCGCCATGGCGGCGCCCAGGGCCCTGGTGCGCTGGTCCGAGGGGCTCCTGGGAAAGCTGCTCCCCCGGTCCCGCTGGTCCTATGTCGCCGCCGCGGCACGGCGCACCCATGCCTGACGACGCGGGGGATCGGCGCAGCACTCGGAGTCTCGCGGTGACATGGGCGGGACGGGCGGCGCTCGTCGTCGTCTCGACCCTTTCGGTGGTGACCCTGACCGAGGGGCTGCTGCGCTACCTGGGGATCGGCCAGACCGGGCTCGAGACCTGGCACACCCGCAACCTCTACCGGCCCGACCCGGACCTCATCTATTCGCTGCACCCGAACGCCACCGAAACATGGAGCACCGAGGAGTTCGTCGAGCAGGTGCACACCAACGCGATCGGCCTGCGCGGCGGAGAGCTCCTCGATTCCGGCGCGCGGCCACGCATCCTGATCCTGGGCGACTCCCAGACCTTCGGCCATGGCGTCCGAAACGAGGCTCCCTATCCTCGGCGCCTGCAGACGCTCTTCGAAGCGCGAGGAAGGGCCGTCGAGGTCATCAATGCGGGCATGCAGGGCTACGGCAGCGATCAGTCCTACAAGCTCTTTGCAACGCGGCTGCGTGGGTTGGAGCCCGATCTCGTGATCTTCGCCCACTACTGGAACGACATCTACGACAACGTAAGCAAGGCCCTCTACCTGATCGAGGACGGCGGGCTCGTGGAGCTGGATGCAACCGGTCACCCGATCTACCGGTTGGGATGGCTGCACGAGATTCTGCCCGTTGCGATCCTCGAGCTGCGAATCACTCGAATTCTCTTCGGCGCCCTCATCACCGTGGGAAACGAGTGGCTCGACGCCTCGGCCTACGAGAACCGCCCGCAGCGTTGGGGACGCAAGAAGCTGTTCCTGCAGTTGAAGGAGCTCGAGCGCATGTCTCGCGAGGACGACTTTGGTCTGCTCGTGCTTGCGGTCCCCTATCGGGACGGAGAGCCCGATCACTACCGCTATCTGCGGCACCTCGAGCGCTCGGGAATTCCCGTCCTCGACGCTCACTCGCACCCACAGTGGGAGAGCCGCAAGGGAAAGTTCTTCTACGGCAAGGACGACCACCTCACCGAACAGGGCCACCGCCGCCTGGCCCGGCAGCTCTACGACTTCATTGGGCCAAGCGATCTCCTGGCGGGCAGAGGATCGCGAGCGACGAAGTCGCAATCGACCCAGCCGCAGGCAGGGTCGACGCGGCAGGGGAGCGGCGCGCCGACCGGAATCCTGCCTTGAAATGGGCGGGCCGCTCGGCGCTCGTCGTCCTCTCGGTTCTGTCGGTCCTGGCCGTGGCCGAGGGGCTGCTGCGCTTCGTTGGGGCCGCCCGCTTCGGGCTACAGACCTGGCACGCCGGCTCCCTCTATCGGCCGGACCCGGACCTCATCTTCGCGCTACGTCCGAGTGTGCGGCACAGGTGGAGCAGTGCCGAATTCACCGAAGAGGCGAGCATCAATCGCCTCGGCCTGCGTAGTGGCGCGCTCCTCGAGCCGGGCACCCGGCCGCGCATCCTGGTCCTGGGTGACTCCCAGGCCTACGGCCATGGCGTCGCAGACGACGCCCCCTACCCCCAGCGCCTGCAGGCGCTCTTCAAAGCCCGGGGAGAAGCCGTCGAGGTCATCAACGCGGGCATGCAGGGCTACAGCAGCGACCAGTCCTACAAGCTCTTCGCGAAGCGGCTGCGCAAGCTGAAACCCGATCTCGTGATCTTCGCCCACTACTGGAACGACATCCCCGAAAACGTGAGCCACGCCCTCTACGTGATCGAGGATGGCAAGCTCGCGGAGCTGGACGCGACCGGGCATCCCCTCTACCGCATGGGTCGCGTCCACGAAATGCTGCCCGCCTGGATCCTCGAGCTGCGGCTCATGCGAGTCTTCTTCGCTGCGATGATCGGCACGGAAGACGAGTGGCTCGACGCCTCGAACTACGAGAGCCGCCCGGTGCGCTGGGGGCGCAGGAAGCTGTTCCTCCAACTGAGAGATCTCGAGCGCATGGCTCGCGAAGACGGCTTCGCACTGCTGTTACTCACCGTCCCCTATCGCGACGGAGCGGTCGACTACTACCGCTACCTGCAGCGGCCCCTCGAAGGATCGGGAATCTCCGTCCTGGACGCTCAGTCGCATCCGCAGTGGAAGAGAGCCGAGGCGCGGCTCTTCTACCGAGAGGACGATCACCTCACCGAGCTCGGCCACCACCGCCTCGCCCGGCAGCTCCACGGCTTCATTCGGGAGGAAGAGTTCCTGCCGCGGGCCGGATCGCCGGCGCCGTAGCTGGCGCGCCCCGGTTCTGCGCCGAGCTACCCGCTTCCCTCTCCTCTCACCTCGGCAGCCGCGCGGCCCACTTCCTCGAAGAAGCGAGAGAGGAGGCGCTCGTCGAGCTCTCCCTGCGGACGCAGGCGGGAGCAGACGTCCACGCCGTAGGGCCGAACCCGGCGGATCGCCTCGCCCACGTTGTCGGGGTCGAGTCCGCCGGCCAGGAAGACGGGACACGAGACCGAGCGAACGATCTGTGCGCTCAGACCCCAGTCGTGCACGAGCCCCGTCCCGCCGAGAGTTCGATCCGGAGCGTCCGGCTGCCCCGAGTCCAGCAGGATCGCGTCGACGTGGGGCTCCACTTGCCGTGCTTCGGAGATGGAATCGGGCCCCACGACATGGACCACCTGTACCAGGGAGACCTCGGGGATTTCGCGTCGCAGGCGCGCCAGCTCGGCCGGCGCCATTCGATCCACGAGCTGCACGGTATCCGTTCCCGCTTCGCGAACCTGTTCGGCGATCGCGGCGACCTCCTGCTTCGCGGTGAGCAGGAAGTGCCGCGCGCCGGGGACTCGCGCCGCAATGTCCCGAATTTGTTCATCCGGCAGCATTCCGGTCCCGCTGGGCATCGACGACACGAAGCCGATTGCATGAGCCCCGTGGCGCACGGCCAGCTCGGCTTCCTGTACCGATTGGATGCAGCAGATCTTGACGCAAACCACGAAGACGACGTCCTCACAGAAGACCGTGTACGGCCTGCGCAGGCGGATACGATCGTAGCTCGCTGAAGCGAGCCGGGCCGAGAGCCGCAGCGCCGCTCGCTAGCACAGAGCCGCTCGCTAGAACGCCGCCCCCAAGGCCCCGAGCTTCGGCTCGAGCCCTTCGGTCTCGACACCTTCGCGCTTCAGGTCGTCGAAGACCAGGGAGGCGTGGCGGCGCAGGGCGCGCTGGCGGTCGGCGGGGAATTGCTTCATTACCGCGCGGATGGTGCCGGGCTCCTCCCCGAGAAGAGCCGGAACCACCTCGTGCTCGGGAATCGGCCCCTGCTCTTGATCGAGCTGGGCGAGGAAGCGGGCCGCCGATCCCGTCGGCGGCTTCTCCTCGTCGATGCCTTCGAGGGGCGCGACGCGGGCGGGGTTTCCAGAGGCCGACTTGCGCCACTCGGAGACCAGCGCGGCTCTCATGGACACGAGCGCATCCACGATCCCATAGGCGGTCCCCCCCACGCCCAGCGCCTCTTCGGTGAGCGCGTCGATCTCCGCGACGGCAACGGCGATGCGCTCCCCGGAGTCGAGGCGCGCCATGCGGCTGCGCCGGGAGGCCAGGTCGATAAAGGCGTCGAGCACTTGCCACGCGCGCGCGGCGTCCCGCACCTTGGCGTCCTCGAGCTTGTGAGGCGTGATCAGCCTGCGGTCGGGCAGATAGAGGGGGTTGTTGTCTCGGCGCAGCAGGGCCAGCTCGTATACGCCCGGCTCGGGGGACCACTCGAGGGACAGCGCCTCCGGAGTCGCCACGCGGTCGAGGGCGCCTGCGCGATCCGGATCGACGGCCGCGGGCGGCTGACCCGCGCCGCGGATACGCGGGCTCCGGGCCGCGTCGCTCTGGGCGACCGCGGTCCCCGCTCCTCCACAGAGCCACGCCACGCCCCACAAGAGGAGCAACGCGACGGACGGACCGGCCGGGCTCGTGGTGCGACCCCGCGATGATGTGACTCGAAACATGCTGGCGTTCGTCCCCTGCGAAGCGAGCACCAGAGTAGCACGCCCAGGCCGAGCCACGGGAAGGACGGGATCAGGTGCGCAGGGGCAGCGCCAGGGGATCCTCCTCGCGCTCGACGCGCAGGAAGTTCCCCATGATGCTCTGGTAGGCCTCGCAGGGCGTCCAGCACTGGGGACACTTGTACTGCCAGATTTCTTTCTGCACGCGGCTCGCCTCCTCGCTGCTCCAGATCGCGGTGAGGTCGAAGTCCACGTCGCGCAGGTTGCCGATCTTCTTGTCGTAGATCGTGCAGGGAAAGACGTTTCCCCAGGAGTCGATGAAGCAGGAGGAGCGAAGGGCGTGGCAGCGCATGGGGGTGCGTCCGGTCTCGAGGTACTTGCGCACCTGCTTGAGGTAGGTGCGCTCGAGGTAGTTCACGGGCCCCACCCCGAAGCCCCGCAGCTTCGCGTAGTCCTCGGTGGCGCGCGCGAGCTTCTCCCGGATGGCCTTCTGCTTGAGGCCGAGCTCCGTGTTGTGGAGGTAGTGGCCCTCGTGGAAGATGTTGACGTGGTAGTCGCAGTAGTCGAGATCCGGAACCTCCCGCTTCGCGGCCGCGAAGGCTTCGGGGAAGTGATCGACGTTGCGCTCGGAGAGTGTCATGCCGAGCACGACCTCCACACCCGGAAGCTCCCGCAGCTTGCGGAAGGTCTCCATCTGCTTCTGGTAGCCGCCCTCGACGCCGCGGATCTTGTCGTTCATGGCCTCGTCGCCGTCGCAGCTCACGGTGATGATCAGCTTCTCGGGGCCCATCTTCATGATCTCGCGAGAATTGTCGACGATCTTCTCCGTGAGATAGCCGTTGGTGGGGAAGTGGAGCAGGAGCAGGTTCTTGCAGTTCGTAATCGCCGCCTCGGCGATGTCGACGAAATCCTTGCGCAAGGTGACCTCGCCGCCGGTGAGGTCCATCCAGCTGAAGCGGTTGGACTTGGAGAAGAAGGAGCGAACCTCCTCGAGGGAGAGCTCGTCCTGGGGCTTCATCTGCCAGATGTTGCAGGTCTCACAGCGGTAGTTACACCAATAGGTGATACAGAAGGTGAGCTTCATCGGGAAGGCGAGCCGCGTCGCGTTGGCGCGCAGACACTGCGTTGCGAGGGCGGCGTGGGGGCGGATCGCGGCCATTGCGGGGGGTCTCCAGCGCGAACGAGGCCTACCATGGTATCACGCCGGCCGCGGACTCGGCTGCAAGAGCAGAGCGGGAGTGCCGTCGGCGGGCCGCAGCCGAAGTGCAAGAAAGCGCAAGAGAGTGCAGAAGCATCCGTGACGCCTCGGAATCGGCTTAGTTCCGCGTCGACCGCAGGGCGCCGCGCGCCGCGGCCGACCCGAAGCGCGCTATGGTGGCTCCCCCGCCCGCTGCGGCCCGCTGCCCCAGCCGGCCCCGCGGAGCACAACGAGAGCCAAACGGGATCAGAACTAAGAGAGCGCAGCACGTGGAGATTCGATGACCTGTCTCATCACCGGTAGCTCAGGACTGCTCGGCGGCTGTCTCATCGAGCGCCTCGAGGAGCGCGGCGACGAAATACGCACCCTCGATCTCGTGCCCGCCAGGCCGGGCTCTCCGGCGAGCGCCCACACCTTCTTCGAAGGCAACGTGTGCGACGAGGCGCGAGTCGAAGAAGCGGCCCGCGGAGTCGACGTCATCTACCACCTGGCCGCCGCCCAGCGCATGAAGCCCCAGTTCGACCACTGGAGCGAGAAGGAGATCTTCGATCGCAACCTCGGCGGCGTGAGCACCGTGCTGCGCGCAGCCGAGCGCCTCGGCATCCCCAAGGTGGTCCACATCTCGAGCTCGGGGGTCTACGGTGTGCCCCACACCAACCCGGTGCGCGAAGATCACCCCAACGAACCCCTGGGCGAGTACGGCCGCTCGAAGCTCGTCGCCGAGGGCATCTGCCTCGAGGCCGTGCAGCGCGGCCTCGACGTCACCATGCTGCGTCCCATGAGTCTCTTCGGGCCCGAGATGTCGGGCATCTACGTCATGCTCTTCGAGTGGGTGCGCCGGGGCAAGCCCGTCTTCATGCTCGGACGCGGCCGGAATCAGGTGCAGGCCGCGAGCGCGTGGGACGTGGTGGACGCCTGCATCCTCGCCGCCGAGCGCCCCGATACCAGGGGGGGCATCTTCAACATCGGCGCCGAGCCCACGACGGTGCCCACGGTGGAAGACATGGTGCGGGCCCTCATCGAGCACGCCGGGACGCGATCGCCCCTCTTCCAGATCCCCGCCTCCCTGCTGCGCAATGCCGCCCGGGCGCTCAACCTCGTCGGCCTCTCCCCCATCGCGCCGGAGCACTACATCCTGGCCGACCAGACCTTCATCCTCGACGTCGACGCCGCCAAGACACGCCTGGGCTGGACCCCGCGCTACGACAACGTGCAGATGATGAGAGATGCCTACGACGCCTATCTGGCCGCCGGCGAGGCCGCACGCCCGACGCCCCATCCCCTGGTGAGGCTGCTCGAGGCCGCCTTCCCGACCCGCGTCGCCGACTGAAGCGAGCGCCTTCGAACTCAATCGTCGATGCGTGAACCCAGCAGGCGCTCACGGGCAATTCTCCGAATTGCCTGGCCTTCGCGCCTACGAACTCAATCGTCGATGCGCGCGGCCAGCAGGCGCTCGATACGCTTCTCCTCGCGCCGCAGGTGGATCGTCTTGCCGCCCGTGACGTAGACGAGGCCCCGCTTCGCACCCTTGGGCTTCTTCACCTGCTTGATGGGAACCACGTGGACGTTCGCCGAGCCGGCCCGCTTGCTCTTGGAGAAGTGGACCGCGAGCTCGCAGGCATCGATCAGCGACTCGGAGGGCGGATCACTGCGGCCCTCGGTGCGCAGGATGACGTGGCTCCCCGGCGTGCTCTCCACGTGGAAGAAGAGGTCCTTGCCCCGGGCCAGACGGGTCGTGAGATAGTCGTTGGCCTCGTCGCTGCGCCCCACCCAGATCTCCATGCCGTCTCGGCTCAGGTAGCGGCGCGGGAGCATGCGGCCGGGAACGCCGCGCAAGCGCGCCGGCAAGCTGCTCTTCTCCTGCGCGGCGGGGGGCTGCTTCGCGGCGGGCAGCCGCGACGAGAGCAGCTTGACGATCTCGGGGCGGGCGGCGAGCTCTTCCAGCGCTCCGGCGCCCTCGGCGCCCTCTTCGAGCAGTGCATCCACCCGGGCGCCGAGGCCCCGGACCTCTTCGAGCCACTCCCGCGCCGGATCCACCCGCCCCCCCGCCTTGGTGAGCCGACGCAGCAGCTTCTGGTAGCGCTTGAAGGTGGCTTCGAGGTTCGCCTTGGGGGATTTGGTGGGGTCGAGGGGGATCACGACCTCCTCACCGGTCTCGTAATCGGCGACCCGAACCTCGGCGTCTCCCGGTTTGATCCGGCCGAGGACACTCTTCAGCAGCTCGCCGTGGCGGGCGATCTCTCCGGCGAGATCCGCCTCGGCGAGCTCGGCTTCGATGCGCTCGCAGCGGCGCGCCGCCGCCTTGATCTCCCGGCGCAGCGCCTGGGCGAGGCGGCGACCGAGCTCCTGGGAGCTGCTCTCGCTCTCCCGCTCGCCGTAGTGAACTTCGATGGCGCGCAGGTAGTCCTCGTCCGGCTCGGCCTCCCAGCGATCCCGGGGCGCCGCGAGCCGGCCGGGCACGGCGGGGCTTCGGTAGGGCGCCCCGAGCTCGAGCTCGGGACGCGTCTCCCCGAGCGGGCGCAGGGCCGCGACGAGGGCCCCCGCCTCGTCGAGAACGTAGAGGTTGCTGCGCTTGCCGAAGATCGAGAGCAGCAGATCGAAGCGACCCTCACGGGCCTCGAAGCACAGGGCGAGCTGCCGGTCGTCGTCCACGATACGCGCGCCGCGCAGGATGGCCCGGGGCAGGTGGGCGCGCAGGTAGCTCACGAAGGCGGGCGGGCGCTCTGGGGCCTTGGGGAGGGACTCGATCCGCGACACTCGCGCAAGACCTGGCCGCGCCGAGAGCAGCAGGAAGCGCTTGGCGCCCTCGCTCTCTTTTCCTTCTTCACGGCCGTAGAGGGCGAGGGCGACCCGCTCGCCGTCGGGCTGCACGCAGCGCTCCAGCCGATGGCCCGCATAGCGGGTATCGAGCAGGCGCGCCGCCCGGCGCAGCTCGCTCAGGCTCAACACGTCGTACCCCTATCCACATTACCTCCCTGAGTCTGGGCCACCCTGGCTCCGGCTCGCCCTACTTCTGGCAGCGCGGGCAGTAGTGGGTGCCGCGCTGGGCGATCACCGTCTTCTTGATGGGAGTCGCGCAGGAGTAGCACGGCGCCCCGGCCCGCGCATAGACCTTGCGCTCGTCCTGGTAGCCACCGTCTCGGCCGTCGGGCGCGACGTAGTCGCTGATACTGGTACCCCCGGTCTCGATGGAGCGGGCCAGGACCCGGCGCAGAGCCTCGGCGAGGGCGACGCACTCGCGGCGGGTGACCCGGGCCGCCCGGCGTCCGGGCCGCACCCCGGCTCCGAACAGGGCCTCGTCGGCGTAGATGTTTCCGCAGCCGGCGATCACGCGCTGATCGAGGAGCAGGGCCTTGATCGCCGTCTTGCGGCCGCGGGTGGCTCCGAAGAGGCGATCCCCGTCCAGCTCGAGGGCATCGCCGCCCAGCTCGTCGAGGCGCGCGCTCGCCTCGCCGGCGGCCAGGAGCTGCACCTTCCCGAACTTGCGCACGTCGCGCATGAAGACCTCGGGCCCACCGTCGTCGAAGCAAAAGCGCAGGTGGGTGTGGGAGTCGGGCCGGAAGTCCCCTTGCTCCTCGGGCGCGAGGGAAGCGCGGGCCGTGGCGCTCAGCAGGCGCGGGCTCGCGGCCTCGCTCGAGAAGAGCTGGCCCGTCATCCCGAGGTGCAGGACGAGGCGGCTCCCGCAATCCGTGGTGCCGACCAGGTACTTGCCGCGGCGATCCAGCTTCTTCAGGGTGCGGCCGCGCAGCTCGCGGCGCAGCCGCGCCGGAGGCGTCAAGAAGAAGTAGCTGTCGGGCGAGGTGTGCAGCGCCTCGATGCGCCGCCCGACCAGCAGGGGCTCGATGCGGCGCCGGGTGACCTCGACCTCGGGAAGATCCCCGGCTATGCTGGCGCTTCGCCCCGGTCCCCCACGAGGATGGCGATGACCCAGCCCCCCTGCGAGGAACCCAGCGCGGACTTCTCCGACCAAGAGCGCCGCGGCTCCAGCGAAGAGCGCCGCGGCACCAGCGAAGAGCGCCGCGGCTCCGACAAGAAACGCGGCACCAGCAAGAAACGCCGCGGCCGACGGCCACCGCCTGCGCTCAGCGGCGCCGGCCTCCAGCGCTCTGCTCTCGCGTATCTCGATCGCTACGCGAGCACCAGCGCGAACCTGCGGCGGGTACTCCTGCGCAAGGCCCGGCGCAGCCAGGAGCACCATGGCGGGGATCCCGCCGACGCCGAGCCGCTCGTCGACACGGTGGTCGAGGAGCTCGTTCGCCGGGGCCTGGTGGACGACCGCGCCTTCGCGCTGAGCCTCTGCAAGCGCCTGCGGCGACGGGGCAGCTCCGCGCGGCGCATTCGGGCGGGGCTCATCGGGCGGGGCGTTT